>NZ_AOLF01000002.1:0-295621 GCF_000336975.1 Haloferax sp. ATCC BAA-644 | reverse complement strand
ATCAGAGATGTGTATAAGAGACAGCCGTAGATGTCTGCGGTGTCGATGAAGCGACCGCCGGCCGCCTCGTAAGCGTCGAGCAGTTCGTGCGCGCGCTCCTCGTCGATTTCGACGTTCCCCTGTTCGGTCTCCTTGCCGAACCGCCACGTCCCGAACTGGAGTTCGCTCGTCTGGAGGCCCGTCTCACCGAACGGGACGAAGTCCAGGTCGATGTCTTCGAGTGTCGTCATGCCGGCAGAGATACGCCGAATCGACGCAAAAACGTTGGGTCGCCGGAAGTGAGTTGGGGTAATTCGCCCCGTGCGCCGCCGTCAGGCGTTGGCGCGAATCAGCGACTCCAGCTCGTCGCGCACGTCGCTCACGTCGGTGGTCCGAACCGTCGTCTGGACGGTCCGCTCGTCCAAGTCGCTGAGTTCGCTCAGCACGCCGCCGCGGCGGTCGACTTCGAGGAACAGTTCGAGCCCGTTTTCGCCCGGCCGCGGCACGACTTCGAGTTCGTCTACATCGCCGGCGAACGGTCCCGACGTGGGTCGGAACTCGAACTCTTGGACGAAGCGCCGCGACGAGGTGAACACGCCGTGGGGGTCGGCCTCGCACTCGGCGGTGTGCAGCGAGAAGCCGAGGTCGTCGAGCGCGTCGAAGACGGCTTGCAGCCGCGGCGTCGGCTGGACGTTCAGGTAGTCTTTGTCTTCGGGGTCGACGGCCAGTTCGATGTCGAGTTCGGTCTCGACCCACACGTCGACGTTCCCGAGTGTGACGGGCGTCCCGTGGGGAATGTCGAGTGACACGTCCCGTGTCTCTTGTTCGTCCGGTTGGATAGTGAGGCTTTCCGTGAGGGTGTACTGCGCGATATCCACCTCTCGGTAGCCCTCTTCGGTCCGGTAGCGGGTCTCCAGTTCGAACCGAATCTTCCCGATTTCCTGTTCTGTCGAACCCCCTTCGATGCGCACTTCTGCATCGACCGTCTCGCCGGGGCGGACGGTGTCGGAGGGGAGGACGGTATCGACGGTCGCGTTGCCGATTCCGATTCGTGCGAGGACCTTCTTCATGATGCACCCCGCACGTCTCGCTCGCGGTGTAAGTATCTCGTGGCTCCTCTCGATTCTCGTGACGGATATGTGCGTCTCACGAGTCGCACGGGTGCTATATAGCCGAAAATCTTCGCGTGTCACAGGATAGTCGCACCCGACTCCCGCGAGCGGATCGCGGTCGGTGCGGCCTCGCACTTCGTCGCGTCCGGTCAGGCCGGCGCGGCAGCGCTCACGTCACGAACACGTCGCCTTCGACTTCGTAGAGATAGCCCTTGTTCAGGAGTTCGTCGACGGCCGCGGGGTCTTCACCCGCCGAGCGAACTCGTTGGCGCGCGTCCGCCACGGGCATCCCGGCGTCGCGGTCAGCGACGAGTGGCCGAAGGTGCTCGAACGCTCGCGTCGCGCGAGGAGAAAGCGGTGTGTGTCCACCCTGTTTCGGTGTCATCGAGTCCTCTGTTCGCGACCACGGAACGCTCCGTAAAGAAGGTGGGTGTCGGTTCGGATGTTTCGCGGAACGGTCGTGTCGTCGCGGGCTACTGTCCGTGGGTCGTGCTCAGACCGGCGTCGTCCGGCTTACAGCGGGTAGTCGCGCGGTTCGTGCTGGAGGGAAATCCACTTGTCCTCCGTGATTTCGTCGAGGAAGGCGTCGCTGTTGTAGGTGCCGACGCCGGAGGCTCCGATGCCGCTGAACGGGACGTGCGCCTCGTCGTTGATGGGCTGGTCGTTGACGTGGACGTTGCCGGTCTCCATGCGGGTGGCTATCTCCTTGCCGGTGGCGAGGTCGCCGGCGTGGACCGACCCGGAGAGGCCGTACTCGGTCGCGTTGGCGAGTTCGACCGCCTCGTCGATGTCCGAGAAGGGGATGACGGGCGCGATGGGGCCGAAGTGCTCGTTGCAGGCCGCGGCCATGTCGTTGGTCACGGCCGAGAGGACGGTCGGCCGGACGACAAGCGAGTCGTCGACGCCGTCGAGGTCGGCCGTCGAGCCGCCGGTTTCCAGCGTCGCGCCGGCGGCGACCGTCTCCTCGACGTAGCCCAGCATCTCGTCGCGCTGGGATTCGTCGATGATGGGGCCGACGACCGTGTCGTCCTCGTGGGCGGAGCCGACGGGCAACTCCTCGGCCCGGGCGGTCAGCTTCTCGACGTACTCGTCGTACACCGATTCGTGGACGATGTGGCGGTTGATGGAGATACAGACCTGTCCCTGGTGGACGAAGCTCCCGAAGACCGCGGCGTCGACCGCGCGGTCGACGTCCGCGCCCTCGGTCACGACGTGGGCGTTGTTCCCGCCGAGTTCCATCGCGGGCACGGCGAGGTTCTCGCCGGCGATGCCCGAGACGCGCTTGCCGACCTCGGTGGAGCCGGTGAACGCCACCACGTCGCTCTCGGGGTGTCCGGCGACGCGGTCACCGATTTCGGAGCCGCGGCCGGTGACGACGTTGACGACGCCGTCGGGGAGGTCGGTCTCCTCGAACAGCTTGGCGAACAGCAACCCGCCCGTGATGGGGGAGTTGGTCGACGGCTTCAGTACGACCGCGTTCCCCGCGGCGACGGCGGGCGCGACCGCCCGCATCGACAGGTTCAGCGGGAAGTTCCAGGGCGAGATGACCGTCACCACGCCCTTCGGGTTCTTCTGGACGATGTTCTCCTTGCCGGGGATGTTGGAGGCGACGTGCTCGCCCCGCATCCGACGGGGCAGCGTCGCGGCCTCGCTCGCGTGGTCGGAGGCGATTTGGATGGAGGTCTCGCCCATGATGCGCGAGCCGCCGACCTCGTGTGCGAGGAGGTCGATAATCTCGTCTTCGTACTCACGCAGCTTCTGGAGGAACTGCTCGACGACCTCCTGCCGCCGCGCGGGCGGCGCTTCGGCCCACGACTCCTGGGCTTCGGCGGCCGCCTCGTAGGCGGCGTCCACGTCGGCCTCCGTCCCGCGAGGGACGTGCGCGACCGTCTCGCGGGTCGACGGGTCCTCGACCGCGATGCTCTCGCCGCTCTCGCTTTCGGTCCACTCGCCGTCGATGTACAGCGCGTTCCAATCGGCGTCGGTGGCGATGTCGTCGACCATATGCAGTCGTGAGTTGGGGACGGCGGGATAAATGGGGCCGTAATGGGGAGAACTGCTCGCGTTGCGACAGCTTCAAACCCTTCTGACTCCTCCGAGCGCGACCGACGGAATCAAGCGTCCCACGAGACTGTGGTGCGGCCGACGGAGAGATGCTGGTGACAGAAGGCTGAATACGATTTCCGACGTGTGACAACGCGTGACTACCGGACGCCCAAACGAGACAGTCCAAGCAGTCGAATCGGCAATCGATATCCTGTCTCTCATCAGAAAACGGAATTCGGCGACGCTCTCGGAGATCACCGACGAAGTCCCCCTGGCGAAAAGTACGGTTCATCGGCATCTACGGACGTTGAATGAACACCACTTCGTGAGCCACGACGAAGGGGAGTTCAGACTGGGCTTCGAACTGCTGACGCTCGGAGAGGAATCGCGAAACAGAGGGAAAATCTTCCAGTTGGTACAGGAGAAGGTAGACGAGATCGCGCGGAAGACGGGCGAAAAGGTCCAGTTCTTGGTCGAACAAGACGGGGTCGGCTACTGCGTGTTCCGAGCGCGGGGAGAACACGCCGTCGATACCGAACCGTTCGTTGGCTCTCGGATGCCGCTGCACGCGACCTCGGCCGGAAAAGCCGTGTTGGCGTTCCTGCCGGACCACAGAACGCGGGACATTCTCGATGACTCACTCACCGAGGAAACGCCCAACACCACGACCGACTTCGAGGAGTTACGCGACGAACTCGACCAGATGCGCGAGCAGGGCTATGCGGTTAATCACGAAGAGCACATAGAGGGTCTCAACGCGATCGGCGCGCCGGTTCGAAAAGCGGACGGCGGTGTCGTCGGGGCGATCAGTGTCTCCGGGCCGACGAAGCGTTTCGAAGAAGACGGGTTCGAAAAAGAGATTCGCTCGCAACTGCTCGGCGAGACGAACGAGCTCGAACTAAACATCGCCCACAAGCGGGGCGTGTGAAAATCAGGGCCGAGACGAGGGTTAGCCGGTGAAGCCGTCGGTGAGAGACTCGATGAGTTCGGCCGCCGCGAGGGCGGCGTCGTCGTCGTGTTTCGGCGCGATAATCTGCGCGCTCACGGGGAGTCCGTCCGCCCGCGCGACGGGTACCGTAACGGCCGGATGGCCGCTGAGATTGAAGGGAGCGGTGTTCCCGAGCAGATCGAATTTCCCCTCGTCGGCCGTGATTTCGCCACGTTCGTGAGGGAGGGTCCGAAGCGTCGGTGAGAGCAGGACGTCGACATCGCTGAAGGCATTTTCGACCGCTTTTTCGAACCGACGCGCTTCGGTGCGTCCCGCGATGTACTGCGACCCACGTTGACGAACGTCTAGGTGGGCCGCGGGAAGGACGCGCTTCGCGACATGGTCGCTGAACCCGCCGCGTTCGATATACCGGCACAGTGCGCTTCCCCACCGCTGATTGTACGTCGAGCCGACGCCGCGAATCGTCCCTCGCTGCCGAATATACCACGCGAACTCCGTGGACCCGACGAGTGAATACGCCTGCTCGATTGCGCCGAGCGGTACGGTGACTTCCGTGACGTCGACCGCGTCTCGAACCTCCGCCAGCGCGGCGTTCAACGCCGCGGTGACTGTCTCCGATGACGCCTCGAACAGCGATGTGAGGATTCCGATTGTGGGTGCGTCGGCGGTTGGCGTCTCCGATCGCGGTGTCTCCACTCGCTCGTCGGACTGAAGCGCGTGCAACGCGTCTTTGGCCGTTCGCACGGTCCGGGCAATGGGACCAACGGTGTCTAGAGATGGCGCAAACGGCACGACACCGTGAGTGGGGACGGTCCCGTTCGTTGGTTTCACCCCGACGGTCCCTGTTGCGGCGGCGGGGATGCGGACGCTGCCGCCCGTGTCGGTGCCGAGAGCGACATCGACGAGCCCGGCCGCGACTGCGACACCGCTCCCGCTGGACGACCCGCCGGGGATGCGAGTCTCCGCGACCGGATTTATCACGTCCCTGCGTTCGCTGAACTCGCCGCTGGGACCGAATGCAAAGGCGTCCATGTTCGTCTTCCCGACGACGTTCGCGCCGGCGTCGAGCAACCGTTCGACCACGGCGGCGTCGAACGCCGGGACGTAGTCGAAGTTCTCCGCGCCGCAGGTGAGCGGGATTCCCGCGACGGCGATGTTGTCCTTTACCCCGACTTCGAGTCCGGCTAAGCGCCCGTCTGACGCGTTGGTTCGCGGCGTTTCGTACCCCGAAAGCAGGCTTCCGTAGTCGTCGGCCAGCTGTTTGTGGGCTGCAACGTTCGATGGCTCTCCCGTCCGCGACTGTTCGCGGACCCGCTCTGTCGTTTCTACTAACTCCGCCGCGACCCGGCGACTCGTTTCGATTTCCGCCCGGTCCAGTTCGAAGCCCAGACTGGCGGCGGTTTCGTCGATGGTCTGTTCGGAGTCCATTAGCTGTAGAGGCTCCGCAGGAGGGCGTATATCAGGACGAGCGACGTGACCGTCCCTGCCAGCCACACGTACCACATGATCGCTACCATCTCAGTCACCCCCCGTCGCGGCCGAGCTCTCAGTGATCTCTGCGACACCGTCTTCCTGGGTCGTGACGGCGCTGACGCCGACCATAACGGCTGTCGACAAGAGCAGCGCGTAGGTGCCCCGAACGAAGACGCTCGGGGAGTTCGACACGACCGTGATGACGAGATAGCCGAGCACACCGACGACGAGCGAGGACATCGCCGCCTTGCGGGTGACGAACTCCGGGAAGTAGATTCCGACCATCACGGGTGGAACGGTGGCGGACGCGACCCCGGCGATACCGACCCAGATCAACTCCCCGATGTTGAACGGGGCAGTGAGTGCGATGTAGTACGCGATAACGCCGCTGACGATGACGACGCCCTGAGCGATGTACTTCGAAACGCGGTCTGCCCGGTCGTCGTCCATCTCGACGTAGCCTTCGGCAACGAGGAATTTCAAGAAGATGTCGTTCGCGACCGCGGTGGAGAGGACGATGAAGATACCGTCCGTCGTCGATAGTGCAGCCGCCAGAATCACGATTCCGAGGAACGCCCCGACGACCGCCGGGAAGTAGTTTTGCGCATAGAGGAAGACCGCCTGGTCGGCCGAGCCGATTCCGGGCTCCAGAGCGAGCAGATAGAACCCACCGAAGATGACCAGGATGAACGCGAGCGTCATCAGCACGTACGTCACGATCATCTTCCGCAGCTCGCTCGGATCGGAGATTGCCAGGACCTTGTTGAACAGCTGGGGCTGTGCCGAAAAGGCGAACTCCAGCACGAAGACCGAGAAAATCGCGAATCCACTGTAGTACAGGGCGGACTCCGCGTTGAGCGGTTGAACGAGGTCTGGACTAATCGACTGCAAACTGTTCTGGACGGACATGAACGCACCGATCGGCCCGCCGCCGATTGTCCAGAACACCGAGACGAACACGACGACGCCCATTATTGCCATCAGAACTCCCTGTACGGCGTCGGTGTACACGTCCGCGTACGTGGCACCGGCGATTACGTAGAGAACCACGAGTGCGGTGATAATGAACAGCCCAACCTCCTGGCTGAAGCCGAGCAGCGTCGTGAAGAACAGCGCCCCCGCGTCGAGCTGGGCGGCGATGTAAAACAGGTTGAACATGACGGCGACCGCCGCGCCGACCCGGACAAACTGGCTGCCGTAAAACTCACCCACCCAGTCTGGAAGGGACAGCGACCGCTGCGTAACATTGATCTCGCGAACCCGTTTGGCGAACAAGATCAACGCGATCGGAGAGGCTCCGATCAGCGTCAGAAACAGCCAGAGGTTTGACAGCCCGTAGTTGTACGACCATCCGACGTATCCGACGAACGTCGCGGCGCTGAAAAACGTGGCCGCGAACGCTGATCCCAGCACATACGGCCCGAGTTCCGCGTTTGCAATCGCGAAGTCGGACATGGTCTCGGTCTGTTTCCATCCGAGATAACCCAGGACGCCGACGACGCCGAGGAACAGTACAAGACCGATCCAAAGGTACGTTTCTGTTGGAGTCATCCGTCCGTTGCATTCGCGAGACCTTTCATGAAGTGTGGTGTGTGGCCGGTACGTTTCCGCAAGATTGCACAGATTCGTCTCGCCGTTCGCAACAATGAAACGCCACCGAGCCGAAAAATCCCATATCTCTTGTCGTATTATATAGTCGCCGAGGAATCGCCTCGGATTGGATTTCGATAGGGAGAACGCGGCGGACAGCCTGTCCGGGTCCGTTGAACTCTTAGCACCGCTCGGAAGCCGCGCGGGCGCGGCGTCCCGCAGTCTCCGGCGGACCTGACCTGACCTGACCTGACCTGACTCGCCCCGAGGCCCTCACTCCCACGGGTTCGTCCCCAGCGCGTGGACCAGCAGAATCGCCCCGACGGCGATGCCGACGAGGACGAGCGCGACCGGGAACGCGGCGTCGAGGCCGGTCGAGAGATACGACACCCAGATTTGCACCGGGAGCGTCCGCGGGTAGTACGCCAGCATGAGCGTCGCGCCGAACTCGCCTATCGCCCGCGCGAACGTCAGGGTCACGCCGGCGAGGATGCCCTGCTTCGCCAGCGGGAGCGTCACGCGCCGGACGCTCCCGACGCGGTCCTCACCGAGCGAGCGGGCCGCCGCTTCGAGTTGCCTGTCCACGCCGTCGAAGGCCGTCTTCGCGGTCACGACGAGAAACGGCGAGGCGACGTAGGTCTGGGCGAGGACGACGCCGAAAAGCGAGCGCGTCAGCGGGACGCTCGTCAGTTGGCCGAGGCCGGCGGGGCCGACGAGTCTGAGCAGTAACATCCCGCTGACGACCGGCGGGAGGACGAGCGGGAGCATCACCAGCGCCAGAATCACGTCGCGGCCGCGGAACGACGTGCGCGAGAGCCAGTAGGCCAAGGGGACGCCGAAGGCGACGGCGACCAGCGTGCTGAGCGTCGCCGCGACGACGGAGTTGGTGGCGGCGGTCAGGACGACCTCGTTCGTCACGTCGGTGGCCAGCGACGCCGGCGATTGCGCGAGGACGAGCGCGCCGATTGGAAGCAGGTAGTAGAGGAGAAGCACCCCCGCGAGAAGCAGCGTCAGGCCTCGCCACGTCTCGGGCAGGAGTCGCGTGACGCCGCGCTCGCGGCGGTTAGGCTGTCGGTGGGACATCTCCGAAGTAGTGTGGGTGGCTCGCGCGCACGGTGAACCCGGAGGGTTCGAGGAAGTCGCCGGCGGTCCCAACGAGCGCCTCGAACACTGACTTCGCCGCCGCCGTGTCGGTGCGGCGCGTCGCGGCGTACCGAATCGGGCCGCCGCGGACGGTGACGCCGTCCGGGAGCGTGTAGGTGACTGTCGCGTACGCCGACGCGTGGTCGGGGTCGCTCAGGTTGATTGCCGCCGGGAGTTCGAGGGACGGGTAGTCGCGCTCGACGGCCATGCTCCGGTAGACGAACGCCGCGTCCACGCCGCCGGCGTCGAACTGCGCGAGCAGTTGCGTCTCGGGGTATATCTGGTCGCGGCGGAGCAGGTCCTCCGTGAGCGCCGGCCGGTCGTAGTAGTCGGCGGCGAGCGCGAGCGCGAACCGCGTCCGGTAGCCCAGCGGGTCGAGGTCGGGGTCGGTCCGGCCGATGCTGACCGCGTCGTCGAGGAGGGCGTCGGGCCACGACGCGGCCTCGGCGACCCGCGCCCCGCCGTCGGTCTGCGGGTTGTACGCGACGACGAGCGCGTTGTTGGCGAACGTCGCGTACCACGGGACCGAAAGCGGCGCGTCGAACAGCGACGGGTCCGCGAGCGCGACGATGTCGGGGTCGCGCTGGCCGTCGGCGACCATCCGGGCCACGCGCGCGGAGCCGTGTGCCTCGACCTCGACGCGGGTTCCCTCCGGCGGTTCGAACTCGGTGGTGAGCGCCCGCTGGAGGCTTCCGGCGGCGAGAATCGACACGGTCGGTGTTGCCCCCGCCCGACCGAGACAGCCCGCTGTCGCGGTGAGGCCGCCGGCCGCGACTCCGCCGACGGCCGCGAGGAACGCCCGCCTGCTCGACCGGTCCGTGGATACGTCGCGACTCATCGCCGCACCTCGCATCTCATCGTCGCACCTCGTCCCCGGCGGCGACCCGCGCCAACTCCGTGCGCGTGTTCACGTTCGTCACCGACCGGTCGACGCTCTCGGGAAGCGCGTCGAATCCGACGTACTCGACGCCGTCGAGTCGGTCCAAAAGCGCCCCGAGGCCGTCGTCGGGAGCGAGTTCGGAGACGTGGTCTCGGACCGCAGACCGACGGTACAGGGCGTGAAGCGGTTCGTGGCCGCGCTCGGAGACGGGGACGATGGCCGGCGGACCGGGGCGGTCGCGGTCGCCGCCCGAGGGTCCGGGACGTTCGCCGTCGCCGTCTCGCCGCGCGACGCACTCGAACAGCGCCGCCACCGCGTGCGGTTCGAGAAGCGGCATATCACAGCCGGCGACGAACAACCACGAAGTGGTGACTGTGTCGGCGGCCGCGGCGACGCCCGCGAGCGGTCCCGACAGACCCGGGTCGTCGCGGACGAACCGCACGTCCCAGTCCCTCGGGAGCGCCGCGGCGAGGCGCTCGCGCTGGTCTGCGGTCCGAACCGCGACTATCGGGGGTCGGCCCGCCACGGCTCGGAGCGTCCCGACGACGCGCCGAATCAGCGGCTCCCCGTCGAGCGTCGCGAGAGCCTTGTGTCCGGGCCCGAAGCGGGTGCTCTCGCCGCCGGCGAGGACGACGGCTGTCGCGTCCGGCGCGGGCCGTGGACTCGGCGCGGCCGCCGCTGTCGGCGCGTCCGTCCGGCCCGGTCGGTTCTGTCTCTCTCTCGTCATCTGGTCAGGGCTTCTTGAAGATGTCTTCGAGCGATTCGGGGTCGGTGGCGGGGTCGAGCGCGAGCGCCTCGACGGCGCGGACGTCTTTCACCGTCCGCGACCCGTCGACGTCGGGCGCGATAAAGCGCGTCTCGTAGCCGTGTTCTTCGCCTATCGGTGTCCCGTCGCGGGCGTAGGCGACGACCGCGTCGAGGGCGGCGTACACGTCGATGCAGACCCGATAGCCGTCGGCGCTCTCGACTAGGAGGTGCGTCGTCTCGTCGTCGAGGCCGGCGTCGGCAAAGAGGTCGAGGACCGGAACCCCGGTCCACGTCGCGGTGTGTCGCGTCCCCGACGCGCACGCGACCGTCACCGTTCGGTCCTCGGCGGGCAACCTGCGTAGCTCTGGCCCGGTCAGCGACGCTCGACTGTCGCCGCAGACGAGAATCGACTCGGAGAGGGGGGTCACCGGCCGCGACCGGTCGTGTTGTGCGTGCATGCGTACTCACTAGTCCGATATTGGTTGACTCTAACGGTGTATGTAACCGCTGATAATTAAGGCCTTTTAAAGAGTCCGAAAACCGAGTCGGCTCGGTACGAGAGCGAACTGGTGGTTCTATTCGGTTCGGTGGTTCAAACGCGGCTGAGTGTCAGTTCTTGACCACCTCCCGCGTCGTCCGGGCGAGCGCCGCGTAGAACGGCGACCGCGTCTCGGTTTCGACCCGGTCACAGAGGTCGTCGACCCACTGCGTGAGGTGTTCGTCGCGGAACTGGTCGAGGCGGTCGTCGCGGCCGTGTTCGGCGAGGTGCGCGCAGAACTCCAGTTCCGTCGCGACGTGGTCCGGCAGGTCGCGCTGCTCGGGTCGGTGCTCGACGCCGAACGCCTGATACCAGCGCTCGACGGCCGTCGTCGCCGGTCCCAGGACCTCTCCGAACTCGTCGTCGTCCGTCTTGTCGCGGTAGACGCTCTCGTAGGGCGGACACGGCGGGCCGGCCGGGCCGATGAACAGCCGGGCGTACTCGCTTCGCAGCGCGTGGAGTTCGAGCGACTCCAGCGGGCCGAAAAGCGCCGACAGTTCGCCGTCGTTTGCGACTTCGACCAGCCGCTCAGTCGGTTCGCGCCAGCAGGCCGCGAGGACCGCGTACGTCGCCGTCCGAGCCGATTCGAAGGCGTCGCCGGCCGCCGCGTGCTCCTCGTGCTTCTTGCCCCCCTCGCTCGGGCTTTGGGCGGCGGGTTCGCTCATCGGTCTTCCCTCCGCGTCTCGCCGCCGTCGGTCGCGACGGCGGTCGATTCGGGCTCCGCCTGAATCGGGACGTACCGGAGTCCGAAGGTGACGATGAGCGCGCCGATGGCGATGACGCCCGCGGTGACCGCAATCTCGACGAGCGTGGGCGTGTACGACCCCGCACTCGCCCAGATGTCGGTCGTCACGCCGGCGTACTCGCCGCCGACGGAGATGCCGGGCGCGGCGTCGATGTTGGCCGCGTCGTAGCCGGTGAAGACCAGTCGAACCCCCTCGAACGTCGTCCCGAACACCGCGAGGGCGCTGGCGGTGAAGATGACCGACACGCGCTTGCGGAACGACGGGAGCGCGAGCATGACAAGCGGGACCGCCCCGCCGACGACCGTCCAGAGCCAGAAGTACGCCGACTCACCGATGAGGAAGCTTTCGGTGATGGCCCAGAACCCGAAGTGGTCGGCCCACGCGTGCGGGAGGCGCTCGGCCGCGAGCAGGTAGACGACGTGGAACGCGAGGAAGATGCCGAGCACCTTCCCGAGACTCGTCAGCTCCTCGCGGTCGACGCTGAAGCGGGTGAACCGCGAGACGAGGATGGACACGACCAACAGCAGACCGAGCCCGGAGACGAGCGCCTTGGCGATGAACACCGGCGCGACGAGCGGGCTGAACCAGTCGCCGCGGCCGATTTGCGTCGCGAAAATCCACCCGGTGACCGAGTGGAGCGCGACCGCGGTCGGCAGTGCGACGGCGGCGGTCCAGAACATGAGCGTCCGGTCGCGCTCGCGGCCGGCGTCCGTGTCCTCGACGCCGAGCGCCAGCCTCGACCCGCGGGCCGCGAGGTCGCGGCGGGTCAGGAGCCAGAGATACCAGAGGTTCAGCGCGCCGTAGAGGATGACGATGCCGAAGTCCCACACCATCGGTGACCGGAAGTCCGGCGAGGTGAAAAACTGGTAGAGACGCTCGGGGCGGCCGATGTCGGGCAGGATGAGCAGCCCGGCGACGGTGATGCACGCGAGGCTCACCAGCACCCCGAGGCGCGCGAACCCCTCGTAGCGGTGCGAGTGGAAGAACTTCGGCGCGCTGGAGATGATGAGCCCGCCGGCCGATAGCCCGACGAACAGGACGAACATCATGATGTACAGCCCCCACGAGAACACGTTGCGCATCCCCGTGACGACGAGGCCGGTGGTGAGCTGGTAGGCCCACGCCGCGACGCCCACTAAGACGACGGCGGCGAGAAAGCCCACCCAGAGCTTCCCGGCGCTTCCGAACTCGGGGACGACGAACCGCGAGGTGGCGGTCTCTCTCGACATCAGTCGTCACCTCCCTCGAACGCGGGGACGTGCGGAAGCGCGTCGTTCGACAGCGAGCCGTGCGACCCGCCGCCGCCGCTTCCGCCGCTTTCCTCGACCGGACCGTTGTCCTTCGGCTCCGACCAGACCGACACGTCGTCGAGTTCGCTCTCCATCTTGTCGGAGGTCTGCGGGCGACCCGGACTCATCTCGCCGCGGATGTAGTACGTCTTCGGGTCGGTGCCGCGGTCTTCGAGCAGTCGCGTCGTCTGGTACTTCTTGATGTACTTCGAGACGGTGCTTTCCTCGTTGTCGAGGTCACCGAAGATGCGGGCGTCCGCCGGACAGTTCACGACGCAGGCGGGGTCGAGCCCCTCCTCGACGCGGTGTGAACAGAACGTACATTTCTCGACGACGCCCTGCGGCCGGGCCGGCACGTCGCCGGTCCCGTCTTCGGGGACCGTCTGCGGTTCGTCCCAGTTGAACACGCGGGCGTTGTACGGGCAGGCGGCCATGCAGTAGCGACAGCCGATACACTTGTCGTAGTCGATTTCGACGATGCCGTCCTCGCGGGTGTAGGTCGCGTTGACCGGACACACCTTCACGCACGGCGCGTTGTCGCAGTGCTGGCAGGCCGTCGGCTGGTAGGACATCTCCAGCGTGCCGTCCTCGCCGTTCTCCGGGTACGTCCCGGCCGGCGTGTCCATCTTGTCGCCGCCCTCGGTGAGCACGCGGTTCCAGTACTGGCCGAGGCCGACGTTGTTCTCCTGTTTACACGTCACGGCGCAGGCGTGACAGCCGATACACCGCTCTTGGTCGATTACTAAGCCGTAGTTAGTCATGTTCAGTCACCTCCTGCCCCGGCGCTGGTCGCGCCCGAACCGGTCGGCTGGTCGCTCGTGTACTTGCTCGTGTCGACGTCGCTCGGTGCCGGTTCGACCTCGACTCTGGTGTCGTAGAACGCGAAGTTCCCCGTCACCTCACACACGTCCGTGTGGGTCAGGTCGTTGTGGTGGCCGCGGACGTAGTCGCTTCCCCACCAGCCCTGGTCGGTGTTCACCAGCCCGGGTTGCATGCCGTCGTTCACTTTCGCCTTTACGACCATCTCGCCGCGCTCGTTGTGGACGCGGACGTAGTCGCCGTCTTCGATGCCGCGGGCCGCGGCGTCCTTCGGGTTGATGTCCAACTGCGGCTCGTTGTTTATCTCCCGCAGCCAGTTCTGGTACTCGTACTGCGAGTGGATGCGCCACTTCGAGTGTTTCTGGATGAACATCAGCGGGTAGTCCTCCGCCGTGTCCCAGTCGTCGGCCGTCCGGCTTTCGATGTGCTTCGGCAGTTCCAGCGTGACGCCGCCTTCGGTCGGCGCGTCCTCGTCGTACAGTTCCAGCCGGCCCGACGGGGTGTTGAACTCCCCGGTGAACTTGACGACCGGCGTGCTCACCTTCACCGTTCCCTGTTCTTTCAGCGTCTCGTAGTCCACCTCGTCGTCGTTGGCGAGCAGTTCTCGGAGCGTCGCCGACTTGTCGCGGTTGAAGTAGTCGCCGAAGCCGAGGCGCTCGGCCAGCCTGACCAGCATCCAGTGGTCGGACTTCGACTCCCACAGCGGGTCGTGGGCCGGCTGGCGGTACATGATGTGCGGGTGGCCGCCCCACGTGTCGACGACGTCCTCGCGTTCGAACCAGTGGGACGCGGGCAGGATGATGTCCGCGTGCTGGACCGACGGCGTGTGGTGCATGTCGGCGACGGCGATGAGGTCGAGGTTCTTCGACGCCTCCAGCCACCGCTGTCTGTCCGGCATCTGGTTGGCGATGAAGTTCGACTCCTGTGAGTACATCACCTTCAGCTGGTAGGGGTCGCCGGACTCTATCGCGGTGAGGATGTCCGTCTGCGGGAGCGATGTGGTTCCGGGCCCGTCCTCGGGGGCGTCGTACCCGCCGTTGTCGTACGACCCGCCGAGCGGGTGGCTCCCCTGAATGCTCCCGTGGCGACCGAAGTCGCCGGTCAGCCCGAGGAGGATGGCGTACGCCTGCCCGAAGGTGTGGCCGTACTTGTAGCGGTCGACGCCGTAGCCGGAGGCGATGCCGCCGGGGCCGCGCGTTGCGAGCCAGCGCACCGCGGTCCGGATGTTGTCGGCGTTGATGCCGACCTCGGCGGCGACGGCGTCGGGGTCGTAGTCGGAGACGTGTTCTTCGAGGAGCGAAAGCGCCGTGTGGCAGTCGACGCCGGCGACGGTGTACTCACCGAACAGCGCGTACTCGCCGTACGTCTCGGGTTCGAGCGCGACCGGTTCGCCCGTCGATTCGTCCACCGCGACGGGCAGGTCCTCGGTCACGTCGTCGAACACGTCGCTCGCGTCGAGCAGTTCGCCCGTGTCGTCGCGGACGAGCGCCGGCCCGAGCGTCCGCTTCCGGAGGAACTCGGTGTCGTAGGTCTCGTCGTCGAGGACCGTCTTAATCATCGACAGGGTCAGGAGCGTGTCCTTCCCCGGCTTGATGGGGAGCCAGAGGTCGGCCTTCGCCGCGGTGTTCGTGAACACCGGGTCGACGCAGACGAGCTTCGCGCCGTTTTCGACCGCGTCGAGGAGCTTCGAGGCGTCCTGTTGGAGGTTGCTGGCGAAGATGTCGGACCCCCAGACGATGACCGTGTTCGCGTTCCGCCAGTCGACGACCTCGTTGGTCGGTACGTTGAAGAAGCCGGCCCCGGCGAGCCGGCTGAATCCGAGGCCGACGTTGATGTCGATGGACCACGATTTTTGGGTCCCGCCGAACAGCGACGACAGCCGGCTCTGGATGGTGCCGCTGATGCCGTTGTTCCCCGACCCCGTCTCGAAGTAGACGCTCTCGGGGCCGTAGTCGTCGCGGACGCGCTCCATCTCCGCGGCGATGTAGTCGAGCGCCTCGTCCCACGCGACGCGCTCGAACTCGGCGTCGTCGCCGCGGCCCTCGGGGTTCGGACTCCCCGGCTCCCAGCCGACGCGCTTCATCGGGTACTTGAGCCGCGTGGCGTTGTAGATGCGCTGGGTGTGCGACAGCCCGAGGGTACAGGCGCGTTTGTACCGCTCGTCTTCGGGAATCTGCGGCTCGATTTTCCTGACGCGCCCGTCGCGGACGTGCGCTTCGAGCGGACATTTCCCGCGGCAGTTCGGCGCGCACGCCGTCCTGATAATCTCGTCCTGTCCGACGTAGCTCTCGATGCCGGGGTTCTGTCTCGACGCCGCCTCGTCGCCGGCCTCGGTCAGCGCGGAGGCGTAGCCGCCGCCCCCGAGTCCGAGCGCGACGGCCGCGGCCCCGCTGGCTTTCAGCACGTCGCGTCTGAACACGCCGTCGCCGTTGCCGTCGCCACCACCTCCCGTCGAGCCGCGTCCGTCGTCACTCATCGAACCCCTCCGGTTCGGTCGGGCGGGCGTCCTCACCGAACTCCGCGACGACCGCCTCGTGGTACTTCTCGTGGAACGCCTCGTCTGAGAGTTCGCCGTTCGAGACCCGAATCGCGTCGCGGGCCATCCGCAGTCCCAACTCGGCGTCGTAATCGCCCCCGTCGAGGATGTTCGCCGCTTCCGTCTCCCACTCGTCGAGCGGAGTCAGTCGCGGCTGTTGTGGGTCGTTCATGGTTACACACGTACCGAGGGTGGCAGCCTCGGTAGGCCACCCGCTGGATAATGAAGCGATTTATATACTCGACGTCGCACCGAGCCGTCTCGAACGTCAGCTGTCTGCCGTTTTTTCGGGGTGGTCGTGGGATTACTCGGAGTCGAACACCGCCGTCGCGAGCTTGGCTTCCACGGCGTTCAACCGCTGGGAGAGCGCCGACTTCGAGATGCCGAGCGCCTCGGCGAGCGTCGCCAACTCCGTCCGTCGCGGCGTCTCGTAGTAGCCGTGGTGGACGGCGATGAGCGCCGCCTCGCGCTGTTTCGCCGTGAGCGACGAGAGGTCGATAGTCGCCGTCTTCGACTCGGCCGAATCGCCGCGTCCGTCGGAGGTGAGTCGCCTGAGACAGACGCGCTCGGTCAGCTCGTCGAGCCGCTCCACGAGGTCGGTGATGACCGCGCGGTCCGAGAGATACGTCTCGACGACGATACACTCGCTGTCGGCGCGGCGGATTCGCGGTACGCACTCGAACTCGGCGAACGCCCGGCAGAGACAGTCGTCGCCGACGCTCGTCGTCGCGTGGACCACTTTCGAGGCGTCTCCGTCGCCAACGGTCACCTCGGCGTGGCAGACGTCGCCGTCGAGCTGCGTGTGGACGTCTTCGACCGCCGAGTCGGGGCCGGCTAACGGGCACGAACAGCGCTTTGCGGGCTCGATTTCCAGCAGGAGCTGGAGGTGTTGTTCCCGCAGTGTGTCGGCTTTCGCCTCCGCGACGCCGCTCGTGGAATCAGCCATCGGTAGTCAGTCGGTCAACACGGGGGAAGTGGGTTGTGCTGGTTCTCAGATTCCGGCACTGCTCCGTCTCGTCGCGGGCGACGGCTCTCGGCCCGCACCGGGTCGGCCGATTCCGTAGTCCGTACATTCATTACTCCAAAAATGTATATCTAATCTACATGTTCGAAGTCCAGTCCGAGCTGGCGATATTCGTCCTCCTGATGCTCGTCTGGACCGTCTTCGCGCTCTACTCGGCGTCGGTCTTCACGTGGTTCGTCGAGGTGCTCGTCCTCGCGTGGCGACAGACTATCGCCGCCGACGACGTCGCCTACGGCTACGACGACATCCAAGTCCGTGTCATCACCATCGACGCGGCGGGCATCGTCCAATCGACGGTCGACGCGGTCCCCGACGACCTCGCGGACGTTCGGGTCGTCGCTGAGAAGCCGATTTCGGTGGACGGTGCGTCGGTCCACGTCGTCCCCGAGGAGTTCACCTGTACGGCGACCCACAAGGGCCGGGCGCTCGAATGGGCGCGCCGCGAGATTCCCTGCGACAAGGAGTTCGTCCTTTACCTCGACGAGGACACGCTGATGGCGAACTTCGAGGGGTTGCCGGAGGGCGACATCGTCCAGATTACGGAACTCCCGCTGTACACCGGGTCGTGGGTGACGTATCTCTCGGAGGTGTTCCGCATCGGCTACCAGCGCGAGCAGCGGGCGTTCGGCCGGTTCAGATTCCCGCTGTACGCGTGGGGCGGCGGCATCGCGATTCGGACGCGCCTCGAAAACGACATCACGTGGGACTCGAAGACCATCACCGAGGACACGGACTTCGCGTGGCGCGCCGCCAGCGCGACGAACCTCGAGTTCAACGTGCTGGACTGCAAGTTCCGCAATCAGGCCCCGCCGTCGGTGACGACGATGCTCAAACAGCGCCGTCGGTGGTTCTCGGGGACGCGACAGGATTCTGACCTTCTGCCGCTACATTATCAGGTGTTCCTCCAGTTCCGCCTCGTCGCGTGGGGCTTTTCGCCGCTCATCCCGCTGATAACGCTCCTCACGTTTCTCGTCCCCGGCGCGCTCCCCGACCTGATGCTCTACCGAGTCGGCTCGCTCGTCGAGTTCGCCACGCTGTTCGTCGTGACGGGCGTCGGCGTCGCGAGCTACTGGTCCGAGTCGAAACTCACGCTCCTCGCGGTTCCGTGGACGCCGATTCTCGTCGTCCTGAACACCGCGGGCGCGCTCTGGGGGTTCGTCTCGCCGGTCGAACAGTTCACCGTCACGACCAAGGTACCACTGGAGACGGTCGAAAAGCGCAACCCCGCGTTCGAACCCGGTTCGCTCACGGGACACGACGGCCGGAACGACCTGCCGGAGCGTCTGACCGTGGACCGGTTCGCGAGCGAACTCCGCGAATCATTTCACATAGATGATAATTGACGTTCTCCCGTCCGTGCCGCGTCGCTCCCGGAGTCGCGCCCGATAAGACCCCGACAAATACAGCGTGTTTCGCGGTATCGTACAGCGATTCTCGGTCGTCACCAGCCCGTGGGAATCGAATCAAGCCTTATCCGCCGTATCTGCGAACTTTCACGTGTATGTCACCGATAAGTCAAGTATGTCAGTACCCGTCACGCCGTTCGGCCGGGGGCGGCCCGACAACCCGCGTGTCCCGTCTCGGTACCGGTGGTGATGGCTCGTGGCGGTAGTCGAGTCGCTCGTCGGTAACGGGCTGTTCGTCCTGTTCCTCGCGGTGCTCGTCGGGATGGGACTCGGGAAGATTAGCTTCCGCGGCGTCAAGTTCGGCGTCGCGGGCCCGCTGTTCGCGGGGCTGGTGCTCGGCCACTTCGGCTTCACCGTCCCCGACGCGTACAGCGGCCTCACGCTGGCGCTGTTCGTCGCCGCGGTCGGCCTCATCGCGGCCCACGAAATCGAAGGAACCGTCAAGGCGTACGGGCTCAACTTCGTCGCCGTCGCGGTGCTGATGCCGACCGTCGCGCTGGCGCTCACCTACGTCTGGACGCAATTCGTCTTCCCCAACGCGTCGACGCCCCTCATCATGGGGTCGTTCTCGGGCGCGCTGACGAGCAGCCCGGGTCTGGGGTCGGCTATCGAGGCCCTCCCCGCGGCCGCCCGGCAGGACTACCAAATCGGCCACTCGGTCGGCTACGTCGTCGGCGTGCTCGTCATCGTCGTGTTCCAGCAGTTGTACCCCGTCATCGCCCGCCTCGACCTCGACGAGGAGAAGCGCGGCTTCGACGAGGCTATCGGCGGCACCGACGACGAGGACTCGGGGTCGTCGGTCACCGAGGTGACGTTCAGCGTGATGGGCTACGCGCTCGTCATCGTCGCCGGCGCGGTCGTCGGGTCGATTCCGATTCCGATGGGACCGTTCGGCACGCCCTCGCTCGGGACGACCGGCGGCGTCCTCGTCGCCGCGCTCGTCTTCGGCTACTTCGGCCGGGTCGGGCCGGTGCCGACGCGGATGGACACCGGCATCCTCTCGGAGATTCGGGCGTTCACGCTCGCGATGTTCCTCGCGGTCGTCGGCATCGGCGCCGGCGGCGGCTTCCTCGCCACCATCTCCGAGTACGGCCTCCAAATCGTGGCGGCCTCGGCGCTGACGAGCTTTATCGCCATCCTCGCCGGGCTCGCGCTCACTCGCTACGTCTGGGGCATGGACTGGATTAGCGCCGCCGGCGGTATCACGGGCGGCCACACCGACACGAAGGGGCTCGCGGCCGCCGTCGACGCCACCGGAGCCGACGAGGTCGCGGCGGGCTACGGTAACACCTACCCCTTCGCGCTCCTGTTCATGGTCGTCTACGCGAAGCTCCTCGTTATCATCATCCCGCTGGCCGCGTAGCCGCTCGTGTGCGTTCGCCGCGACACGAGGCGGTCGGCGCGGTCGCGGGCCCACCGCGGCCCCGTTCCGAGACACGCAGCGACCGGCGCGATTTTCTCACGCCGAACGTATCGAACCACAAGACTGTTATCCTAGTTTTCTGATTGACAGAGACGAGAGTCCCCATGAAGCGCCGCACGTTCCTCCAACTGACCGGTCTCGGGGCCGCCGGCGGACTCGCCGGCTGTCTCGGCTCGAACTCCCCTCCCCCGCGAAAGTCCAGCGTCGTCTCCGACTTCGAGGTGTCCGACGGCTCGCTCGTCGTCGACCTCGCCGACCAGACGTGGGTGATGTCCCGCTACGAAGCCGCCGACCAGTCGTCGCTGTCGGGGTTCGACCCGCAGTCGCTCGCCGCGCTCAGCCCCGTCGGGGTCGCGAGCGCGAAAGGAAAGGGTGGCGGCGGTGGCGGCCGCGGTGCGACCGGTCGCGGCACGGGCGGCTACGCCTCCGCTCCGCGGACCGTCCACGGCCACGCGTGGTACCACGGCGGCGACTACGCCGACGACTGGTACGAGAACAACGCCGGCAAAGTGAGCCGGTTCCCGGTCGGCGTCGCCGCGCTCGGCATCGCCTACCTCGGGTCGACCGCGGCGATGCGCGACGACGCGCCCGACGCCGGCCCGGTGCCGTGGGACCGCGAGATACAGGACCCGAGCGGCACCGCCGAGTACGACATGTCCGACGGGAGCCAACTGGGTCGCGACGGCTGGTACCGCGTCGGCGCGAACATCGTTGGCGACGACGTGAACCACGACTTCCGCTGGGAGTGTTACGACCTCGAAGTCACCGACGGCATCGGTGACGCGGGGTACTCCATCGAGGAAGAGTGGAAAGTATCTCCGCGCATCTGAGCGGGACGACCCACGACGACCGCCGCGGCGACATCGTCGCGTCCGCCGCGACCGACTCGCCTTCCATCGATGTCTAACACACGAACCGACACGGCGACGCTCCTGACGCTCACCTTCGTGGTGTCCTTTTGTAGCTTCGCCTACGAGTTCGTCTACTCGGAGCTGCTGACGGTGATGTACGGCGGAACGGTCACTCAGTACGTCATCACGGTCGGGCTGTACTTCTTCAGCCTCGGCATCGGCGCGGCGCTTTCGGACGACCTCGACGGCGAGACCCTCGGCGGGAACTTCTTCCGCACCGAGGTGCTCTTGGCCGCGGCCGCACCCGCGGGCTTCCTGCTCATCGTCGGCCTCAACAGCGTCCGCATCCCGCAGGCGGTGCCCGCGGAATTCGTCTGGACCGTCGCCCGCCTGCCGGTCGTCGTCGTCGGGTTCCTCTCCGGGTTCGAACTCCCGCTTTTGACCCGCATGTTCGACGACCTCGACGACGACGGGTCAGCGACGCCCTCGTGGCTCCGAACTGCGGGCACGCGAATCCACGACCTCGTCGTGGCCGCCGTCGGCACTCTCTGGACCGTCGAGCGGACCGAGGGCCGAAGAAGCGGCCTCTCTGTCATCCTCGCGATGGACTACGTCGGCGGCCTCGCCGGTGCCGTCGTCTACGCCCGCGTCCTCTACCCGGGTCTCGGCCTCATCCCGACGATATTCGTGCTGGCGCTCCTCAACGGGGTCGCCGCGCTCGTCTTCGTCGCCCACTTCGGCGCGTGGTCGTGGTGGCCCCTCGGCGGCGACGAGGCGTCCGCCAGCGCCGGCACCGGCGGGAACGCGGCCGCCAGCGCCAGAACGGACGGCTCCGACGGCTCGCTTTCGGCCGCCCGCGTCTCGAAGACGCTCCTCGTCGTCTGCCTCCTCTTGACCGCGACCTACGCGGGCGTCGTCGCCAAACACGACGCCGCCGACGAGCGCCTCTCGCAGCTCTACCTCGAACAGCAGATAGAAAACGAGTACCCGCCGGGCGCGATGCGCGCGACGGTCACCTCACAGGAGACGACCGCCTACCAGCACGTCATCCGGTACGACCGAACCTGGACCGGCACCGGCCCGAACCCGCACTTCGACGGGCGGACAGAACGGTGCCTCCGCCTCGGCGCGGCCGTCCAACTCTGCGAGAGTTGGGCCGACAGCTACCACGAGGGGCTGGTCGACGTGCCGATGTCGCTGGTCGACCCCGGCCCCGACACCAAGGTGCTCGTCGTCGGCGGCGGCGACTGGATTGCCGTTGACCACCTGCGGGAGTACGGCGTCACCGTCGACCACGTCGACCTCGACGGCGAGTTCATGCGCGACGCGAAGACGGACCCGTTTTTCGCCCGCTGGCACGACGACGCCTACGAGTACGACCGACTGAACACGACGGTCTCAGACGGCTACCGCTATCTCCAAAAGACGAACGAGACGTACGACCTCGTGTTGCTCGACATCCCCGGCGCGACCGACGACGACCTGCTCACCCTCTACTCGACGGAGTTCTACCGCTCCGTCCGAACCCACCTCTCCGAGGACGGCGTCGCGGTGACGTGGGGCTACTCGCCCGACGCCTACCCCGAACACCACAAGGCGTTCGTCAACACCGTCGGGGCCGCGGGCTTCTCCCAAGAGCTTTCCTACTGGGTGCGCGAGGACCTCGACGACGACGGCGAGACCGAGCGCGTCGAGCAGTTCTACGTGCTCGCCCCCGGCGACCGCCCCCGACTCACCGGCGACGGCGCGACGCGGTACGTCCGCGCCCGCGAGGAGCACTACGGCGCAGTCGAGTGGCGCGCGGTCCCGCACTACCGCGGCGTCCGCGAGAACTCCATCTTCCACCCGAACTACGACATCCTCGTCGACACCTGACTCCCCATGCCCTCCCACCCACCTTCCACGACCGAATCGCCTTCCCCCGCCGACCCGTCGCCGCCGGCCGAGACACCGACGGAACTGTACTTCGGTTACAGCGCCGACGTCCCCGACCTGACGACCGTGGACGTGAAGACGGTCGCCCCGGCGACGCTCGCGGGCGAACCGGCGGTCCTCACCGTCATCGGCGAGTCCCACTACGTCGGCCTGCCGGCGCTCGACTTCCACGAACTGTGTTCGTGCAAGCCGCTACCGCACGAGCGGACGCATCGGACGCCGCTGTCCGCCGGCGCGGAACGCGAGTTCAGCTTCGAGAGCGACCGACTCGACGCCCGAACGGTCGTGGAGGGTCGGCCGCTCGACGCCTTCCCCGGCCCGGACGACGCGACGGTCGCCTACCGGTTCGACCCGGAGGCGTGGACCACCATCCGCATCGCGGACGGCGGTTACGAGACGTACCACACCTACCCGGAGTACGACCTCGCGCTGCACACGGAGACGACGATGAGGCCCAAAACTCAGCGATGACGTCCGAACGAGCAACTCAGCGATGACGCCCAACACCCACCGATGACCCGAAACGCTTCCACCTACGACGGCGACGTGACGCTCAACGGCTCCGAACGACCCCCGGTCGAACTCCGCGACCCCGCGGACGTGTTCGTCGGCGGCGCGAGCGTCGCCGGCGACCTCGCGGTGCAGAACGCCGAGTACGTGTTCACCCACGCGCCGGTGACCGACGACGCGGCCGTCGGCGATGGGACGGGCGGCGACGCGGCCGTCGAGACCGAAATCCGCGGCAGTCTCGAAGACGGCTACGTCCAGTCGGTCGCCGGCGACGTGCTTCTCGGCGACGCCGAAGACGTGTTCATCGCCGCGGACGCCGCCGACGGAGCGGTTTCGGCACCCGGCGCGGAGAACGTCTACGCGGGCGAGGCAACGCCCGCGGCCGCCCCCGACGACTACGACGTGTCCACCTTCGGCTGGAAGCAGTCGGGGAGCGCGACCGACCCGGACACGGGCGTCTACGCGGTCGGCATGGCCCACGATATCGACCTCACGAAAGTCACCTCCGACGTGGAGCTCTACCTCGTCGGCCACGGCCACGAGGTTCGAGTCGAGGGCCGGGGCGCGGCGGTTTCGATTCACTTCGTCGGCTACGACAACACCGTCAGCGTCGGCCCGTACCTCGCGTCGAGCGTCGAGACCGACACCGGCTTCGACAACGCGGTCGATTCCGATCCGTATCCTGCCGAGGACCTCGTCGAGATGTCCCGAAGCGAGGCGTACTCGAACGCCGGGTTCGGCCGCCGGAAGGTGACGTTCCAAGAGCCGGCCGACGGCGACGAGTGGTGTCCGAACTGCGGCAAGCCCGCGGAGGCCATCATCGAGCGCCACCAGATGGAGGCGTTCTTCCTCTTCGGGTGGCCGCTTTGGACCTTCGAGCAGAGCACTAATCCCGCCCGCGAGTGCGAACACTGCTCGCCCAACGCTATTCACGCCGAACTCTCGGCGTCCGAGCGCCGCGAGATATTCGACTGACGCCGGCGGCGGTCCGAAGATATATATCAACACGCCGGACAATGTTGCACATACGACCGTCCGCGCGGTCGAGCGTCGCCCCGACGCCCGAGCGCGCTCGCCGCACTCGGTTCGGCCGCCGGACTCGCGGCATTCGCCACGCCCGCCGTCCTCAGCGCGCCCACCGCAGCCATCCGCCCCTCCCCAGCCATCCGCCCCTTCCCAGCCATGTCGAGAAATGAGTCCACGCCGGCGCTGATGTCCTCCTCGTCGTGTCGGTACACGTTCGACCCGTCGGTGCAGACCGACGCCCACCTCCAGACGACGTGGGAGTGTCCGCACGAGGCCCACCCCGAAAGCGAGTTCTGCGTGTTCCACATGAGCCGCGACGAGCGCGCGTCGCTCGACGTGACCGGCGACGACATCGTCGACGAACTCCGGGCGAACCTCCAGTCGCCCGACACCCGCGTCAACGAGTACGTCGGCGCGGACCTCCCGCATCTCTCGCTCACCTATCAGGACATCAACGGCGCGACGAACCACGTCCTCAACTTCCAACACGCCGATATCGAGGGCTTGGACCTCACCCACGGCCGGCTCGACCAGGGGTTGATTCTCCGCGAGGCGACGGTCGACCGCCTCAAACTCGACGAGGCGGTCGTCACCGGCGACGTGGACGCCCGCGAGGTCACCGTGACCGGCGCGGTGACGACCGACGAGGCGACGTTCGAACAGGACGTTCGCTTCTCGGGGGCGACCTTCCACGGCGAGGTCCGGTGCGACGAGACGGTGTTTCAGGGCGACACGAGCTTCGCGGACGCCACGTTCCACGGCACGGCGCGCTTCCGCAACGTCGAGACCAGCGGGAGCAGTCACGTTCTGGAGGACCACATCACCTTCGCGGACGCGACGTTCCGCGACGACGCGAGCTTCAGACAGGCCATCTTCGACTACGTGACGTTCGAGGGCGCGCGGTTTACCGCCGGCTCGGACTTCGAACACGTCGAGTTCGAGGGCGACGCTCGGTTCGACGGCGTCCGCTTCGACGAGATGGCCGACTTCGACGAGGCGCGGTTCGACGACGACGCGAGCTTCGCAAACGCCCGATTCATGCAGTTGGCCGAGTTCCGCGGCGTCGAGTTCAACGGCGGCAGCCGGACGACCCACGACGACGTGACGTTCGAGGGCGCGACGTTCGAGGGCGAAGCCGACTACAAACTCGCTCGATTCCGCTATTCGGACTTCAAAGACGCCGTGTTCAAGGGCGCGGTCAGCTTCGACCGCGCGACGTTCACCGCCCGCACCGACTGCTATCGCCTCCGCGTCGACGGCGCGTTCGACCTCTCTTTGGCGTCGTTCGGCGGGCAAGCGAACTTCGACGACAGCGAGTTCCGCGACGCCGTCGTCGCCGAGGAGGCGACGTTCGGCTCCGATGCCTCGTTCGAGGCGGTCGAGTTCCAATCGAACGCCCGGTTCGGTGAGGCCCGATTCGAAGAGGACGTGAGATTCAACGCCGCCACGTTCCACGGCCTCGCGTCCTTCCGCGGGGCGTTCTTCCAGGGCGAACTGCAACATCTCGAAGCCAACGCCTCGTTCAACGAGGCGACCTTCGAGGCCGGCGCGGAGTTCGAGGCCGCGAACTTCACGAGCGCGTCGTTCTGGGAGACGACGTTCCACGACCGGGCGGACTTCCGGCAGTCGGACTTCGAGACGGCGCGCTTCCGCGTGCTCGTCGGCGACCGCGACACCTACCTCGACTTCACCGACGCGACGCTCTCCGGCGGCACGATTTCGCAGGGCGCCGGCGAGCCGACGCCGTACGACCTCACCCGCGCGACCATCGGCGACCTGACGCTGGAGGGCGACGGCAACGAACACCAGCTTTTGGACCACTTCCGCTTTTGCCTCACCGAGTTCGACCGCTTCGACTTCAGCGACCACCACGGCTATCTCGAACGCAACGACTGGACCATCCACGACTTCGTCGGCAACGGCGCGACCGGTCAGTTCGCCGTCGAGCTAACGCCCGATATCATCGAAGAAACGTACCGCAAAGCGCAGGACAGCGCCAACGCGGTCGGTGACACCCCCGCGAGCCGCGAGTTCGAGTTCAAGCGGTACTACTACAACCGACAGAAGAACTTCGACATCATCCTCAACGAGTACTCGCTGAACACGTGGGCCCGCGGCAAGAAGGTCGCCAGCGTGGGGCTGAACACGCTCATGCAGGTCACCTGCGGCTACGGCAACCGACTCCCGCGAATCGCGGCGTTCACGTTCCTCCTCCCGGCGCTGTTCGGGCTGTGTTACGCCCTCGGCGGGCCGTTCCTGACGCAGGCGGGGAGCGTCTTCGACCCCGCCGCCGTCGACAAAACGACGATAGAAGTGCTTTTCGACAACGTCTATTACAGCTACATCAGCTTCAGCACGGTCGGCTACGGAGATATCAACCCGCTCGGGCCGGCGGCGCGCGTGCTCGCGGCGAGTCAGGGGATGTTGAACGGGCTGTTCTTCACCCTGCTCACGTTCACGCTGTTCAAGCGCGTCCTCGGCGGGAGCTAATCGAGTCGGGCGTCGTTGTCGTCATCGGCGCTCGTACACGTCCGGTCGCGCGTGCTGGAGCGTCTGCATGTCGCGGCGAATCCCGTCTAGATGCGACAGGTCGATGGTCGCCGTGACGACTTCCTCGCGGTCCCGCGCCTTCGAAATCACGTTCCCCCACGGGTCGACGACGAGCGTGCGGCCGTAGGTCTCGACCCACGACGGCTTGTCCCCGATTTGGCCGGGCGCGATGACGTACGCCTGATTCTCGATGGCGCGGGCGCGAAGGAGCGGCTCCCAGTGGTCTTTTCCGGTGTGCATCGTGAACGCCGACGGGACGAGCAGGACGTTCGCGCCCGACTGCGCCATCGTCCGGTAGAGCCCCGGGAACCGGAGGTCGTAACAGATAGAGAGGCCGAACGTCGCGAGGTCGGTATCGACCGTCACCGGTCTATCGCCGGGGGCGACGTAGTCGGACTCGCGGTGTTCGACGCTGCCGTCGAGTTCGATGTCGAACAGGTGGACCTTCCGGTAGGTGTCGAGCACCTCGCCGCTCGGGCCGATGAGCGCCGACGTGTTGTAGACCCGGTCGCTGTCCGGAATCCGCTCGAAGAAACTGCCCGTGTGGACGAAGACGCCGTGCTCGAGGGCCTTCTCCGAGAACCGTTGTATCGTCGGGCCATCCAGCGCCTCCGCGACCTCTGCGAACCGCTCTTCCGGGCCGATGAAGGTCGTCATCTCCGGGAACGCCACGAAGTCAGCGCCGTCGGCCGCGGCCTCGTCAAGGAGGCCGAGCGCCCGCTCCACGTTCGCCGCCTTGTCGTCTCGCGAGTCTAGCTGGCACGCGGCCGCCACGAATCGGGACATCTCGTCGGGAGGCTACGCGGACCGGCGGTATGGTACTCACGGTTGCTCGCTCGGGTCGAACTCCAGATAGACGAGTCGCTCGTCTCCGACCGTCCAGCCGCGATGCCCCGGCGGGATGGTCGCGGCACAGCCGGCGGCAATCTCCGTCCGCGCCCCGTCGTCCAGTTCGAGACCGAGCGTCCCGGAGACGACGTAGATGTCGTGGGCGTTCTGACAGTAGTCGGGTTCCGTTCCGTCGCGGTCGGCTTCCGCTCCCCACACCGGTTCCAGCGTCGCTCGCGTGACCGACACGCTGCGTAGTTCGACCGACTCCGTACGACCGGCTCCGAGTGCTGTCGAGGTTGCCTCGGAAAGCTTCGTGACGACCAGTTCGTCGACTGTTGTACTGTCTGCCATGGAACACGTTCTGCGGGCATCGTAGTAGCTCTTACGTCGGAACCGAACCCCCGATTACAATATATCAAAATACTTTGTGGATTCTATTCATATACTACTTATGATATTTATTGCTCCGGGGTACTGTCGTCATCGCCGGCCCCACAGTCTGCGAACAGTACCACGTACGGCCCAGACGCCGAGTACAGTTCGAACCCCGCGGTCAAACCCCGCCAACTATATGACTTCTTAGCCGTCTTACATACGTGCGTATGGTCTCGATTCCCCGCTTCAGTGCCCTCTCTCCGGAATGGAACGCCGCGCTCGTCGGGGCGATAGTCTCGCTCCCCATCAGTGCCGTGGTGAACTGGTTCCCGAACTCGGAGGCGACCGTCGGTGCTGGGATGATGATATTCGGGTCGGTCATCGCGGGAGCCGTCGCCGCGGTCCGCTCGGTGGATTCGGACGCCGCCGGACTCTACGCCGGTTTTCTTGGCGGCGTTCTAGAACTGGTCATATTCGCGGTGACGACGGGAACGACGGTGGCGTGGCCGCTGTCCAGAGTCGCGTTCTTCGTATTCGCCGGCGGAGCCGTCCTCTGTCTCGCCTCCATGTTCGGTCTGGGGTGCGGTCGAATCGGCGGATGGCTGATGCGGACTGTCGGCTCACGGTGGAACCCCACCGCGAGCACGCCGTAGCCCTCTGTTGATGCTCTACGTTGAATTACCAATTCACAAATATATATCTAAATATGGTATGTGTGGCCGCCCCGCTGCTCGATTCGAGGTCGAACATCCTCCCAGTTCTCCCAGTGACGAAAGAGCGAATTCGTTCCAGCAGTTGTGGTCGTCGTTCTTCAGTGGGGAACAGTCACCGCGCCGACGCGCGCCGCTCCGCTCACTCCCCGACGTGCTCGAGCGGGTCGGTCTTCCCCCACCGCGCCGACGCGCCCTCGGTCGGTGTCGCCCACTCGACGGCGTTGTCGATGACGCGTTTGACTTCGTCTTGGTGGAAGATGGGGTACTCCTCGTGGCCCGGTCGGAAGGCGAAGATTCGCCCGCGGCCGCGGCGGTAGCAGACGCCCGAGCGGAACACGTCGCCGCCTTCGAACCACGAGATGAAGACGGTTCTATCGGGTTCAGGGATGTCGTAGGGTTCGCCGTACGTCTCCGTCGCCGGGATGACGAACTGCTCGTCGAGGCCGTCGGCGATGGGGTGGCCGGGGTCCGCGACCCACACCCGCTCGCGCTCGCCGCCGTGGCGGTATTTGATGTTGCAGGTCGTCCCCATCAGTCGCGTGAACGGCTTTGAGTTCTTCCCCGAGTGCAGCGGGATGAAGCCCATCCCCTCGTGAACGCGGTCGACGACGCGCTCCGCGACGGCGTCTGTCACCTCGTCGTTGGCGCAGTGGGACCACCAGACCAACACGTCCGTCGCGTCCAGCGTCGCCTCGTCTAAGCCGTGTTCGGGTTCCTGTAACGTCGCCGTTCGTACCTCGCGGTCCGGTCCCTCCAGATGCGCCGCGATGGTTCCGTGGATTCCCGTCGGATACCGCTCCGCAACGGCCGGTTCCTCCCGTTCGTGGACGTTCTCGTTCCAGACGGTGACTCGTGTGAGCATGCGCCATAGTGTTCGCCCCCGGTGATAAATTCTCTCACCACTCGTGACTGCGGTCCTCGCTCACGCGCAAAAATCCGTTCCCCCGAAGGGAACAATATGGACCATCGAAGAAGAACGGCTATCAGCGACGAATCAGCCACTTCTGCGTTCGGTGCCGACGAACTACGAGATGCTGGCCCGATTTCCCGACCCATTTTCGTTACAGACATATGGGTGTAATCTATGTCTGATAGCCCCTCCCACGGCCCTCACTCCGGACTCGTAGAATATACTTCGATCAATAATTCCCAACACGGGAACACCGTTCCTCTCGATGTTTCCGTCGTAGAACGACCTGATAGCTAATAATCGGTTTCGGGACTTCTCCGTCGCTCCCTCGAATACTGAGATGCCACGCGACGAATACTGTCGTTCCCGTGACGGGAACGAATCGGCGCTTTTCGAGTCCTCGTACGCACCTCCCGAACCCGGCTCGGCGCGGTCGGCGTGTCGCTTACGGCTCCGTCTCCGACCACGGGTGGTCGTAACTCGGGTCGTCGACGAAGCGGTCGAGGCCGGCGCGAATCGACATCCGGCTTCCGGCGGGGAGTCGGGCTCGGAGCGCGTCCGCGCTGTTGTCCTCCCCGTCGCTCGTGCTGCCGGAGTCGTCCGCGCCGTCGTCGACACCGCGCTCCGCGCCGTCGGTCTCGACCGCGGTGAACCGGTGCTCGCCGTACGCGCCGGCTTGAACGACGACTTCCTCCCGCCTCGCGCCGGTGTTGACGAGCGTCAGTTCGAGTCCGTCGCTCGTCACCGACTCGACGAGCGCGGCGACGCCGGACGGGAGTCCCGGCCGCTCCCTGCGGGCGTCGAAGTGGCGCACCTGCGCCATCACGAGGCCGCCGTAGTAGACGGGCTGTGGCGCGCCCATCGTGAGTTGGAGGAGCCCCTTGTGGAACGCCGGGTTCCGGTCCCTGAGGTAGTCTTCGTCCGCGGCCGTCGGTTCGTTCCCCTCAGCGTCGAACAGCCGCAGTCGCTCGTCGACGTGCTCGCGCGTCGCGTCGAGGATTCGGTCCGGGTAGTCCGGGAACTCCCCGTCCAGGTAGGCGAGCCACGCGTACTCGTGGCCGTCGCCGTGTTTCGTCTTCGCCCGCGGGTCGACGCGTCGCCAGTCCTGCTTTCCCCAGTCGCGGAGCCGACGAATCCGGTCTCGGTCCTCGTCGCGCATGGACATATACCAGAGGTGGACCGCGTAGGGGTCGTCCGTGTGCGGCTGGAACTCGTACCAGCCGTCCCGCCACAGTACCTCCCCGTCGTCCTCCGTGAGGACGCCCGACGCGTCGTAGTGGTAGTCGCCCTCGCCGCCGTACTTGTGCGGGATGTAGAGCGTGCTGTGTACGTCGTCTTCGGCCACCTCGATGCCGTTCTCCACGAGAACGTCGAGTTGCGACCGCGGGAAGTCGAGATACTCCCGGTCGCCTTCGAGCAGGACCGCGTTCTCGGCGGCGACCGTCGGCCCGATGCCGACGTAGTGCCACCCGCCCCACGACCAACCGTAGTAGCCGCCGTACCACGAGCCGTCGGTGTACTCACCGATTTCGCCGGAGCGCCCGACGTTGTCGGGGATGATGCCGCCGTTCTCGGCCGTCCGCTCCCGCCACGCGCCGAGGTAGTCGGTCACCCACTCGCGGTAGCGTTCCTCTCCGGTGTGGAGGTAGGCGTTCGTCATCAGGCTCGTGATGTTGAGGTTCAGCGGGATGTCGCCCTTCGCGCAGCGCTCGTTCAACACCTCGAACAGGCGCTCTTCGTTCGCCGGGTCGAGGAGGTCCGCGGCCTCGTCGAACTCCAAGTCTCGCCACGGGAGGCCGTGTCTGGCCCAGCGGTAGTCCGCGCCGTAGGGGTGGTGTTCGTAGGCGGAGAAGTCGCAGAACTCCGGGCCCATGCTCCCGTTCATCGGCCCGCGAACCACCCGCTCGTCGGCGTCGTAGTTTCCCGTCTCCGAGTCGGCGGTGTAGAGCTCCGCGAACTTCTTCGCCCGGTCGACGACCGCCTCGTCGTCGGGCGCGGCGAGGCCCATGTTGTACGTGTAGAGATTGCCCTCCCCGAGGTGGAACCAGTCGCGGCACTGTTCGAACTCGTCGACGACCATCGGATGGCCGAACGGCGTCTCCGTCGCCGCGCCGCGTTCGAGCGCGGCTTCGTACACGCGGCGGGCGTGGTCGAGCAGGCTTTCCTCGCCGCCCATCGCGTACAACAGCGGCCAGTTGGAGAACCCTTCGACCACGTCGTCGAAGCCGTCGACGCCCACGTGGTCGGCCGGCGGCCAGAACGGCTCCCCGTCGGGTCCGGTGTAGTCGTCGACGAAGCGGTCGACCGCGTCGGCCGTCAGGTCGAACAGCGCTCTTTGTTTGTGCGCCCACGTCGGCGGCTGAGTCGCCTCGGCGGTCGCTTCGAACTCGCGCATGCCAACATACCCCGCGTCTCGGGTGATGAATATTTGGGTCGCGCGAGATACTGGTAGCTGTCCGGTCCGGCCCGCGGTGCGCAGGCCGGCCGTCTCGTCGCTGAACCGTCGGTTCAGTCGTCACTCCCCGCGACGACACCACGACGCGACTCGACCTCGTCCGTGGCCGTCGCTCTCGCCGCTGTCGGTCGTCGGCGTCTTCTGTCGTCCCCACTCAGTCGATGAGACGTTCGATGTCGTCGTCGAGTTGGTCGTACAGTTCCTCGGCGCGGCGCTCGTCGTCGGCCGACAGCGACCGAATCGGCTCGCGGACTTCCCCGCCGCGCAGGCCGGCCAGTTCGAGCCCCTTCTTCACCGCTGGGACGCTGATAGCGCCGTCGAGGCTGTTGTTCTGCCCGGTCTGGTCGCGGAAGTTCTGGTAGGGAAGACAGATGTTTCGAAGCTCGCGGGCGCGCCCCCAGTTCTCCTCGGTGAGCGCATCGAACAGCGCGAGGCCGACTTCCGGGCGGAAGTTGCTCACGCCCGCCGAGAACCCCTCGATGCCCTCGTTCCAAAACGAGACGGCGAAGGGCTCCGCGAGGCCGTCCACCCAGACCACGTCGTCGCCGGTGGTGCTGGCGGCCGCGCCGAGTTTTACGGCGTCTTCGATGGCGTACTTGATGCCGACCACGCCGTCGAGTCCCGCGAGGTCGCGGAGGTAGCCGATAGAGGGGTCGAACCCCTTCACGTACGGCACCAGCGGGGCCGTCGAGACCTCGGCTAGTTTCTCGTAGTAGCGAAGCAGGCCGCGCTCGTGGACGTAGGTGTGGTCCGGCGGCATTATCATCATCCCGTCGACGCCGATGCGGTCGTAGGCGTCGATGAGTTCGCGCGCGCTCGCCGTGCTCCCGCCGACGCCGGCGAGGACGCACACGTCTGACGGGAGCGCATCGACCGCCGTCTCCGTCACACCGACGCGTTCCTGCCGGGTCAGCGAGTGGTACTCGCTGATGTTCGCCGACGCGAGGAACGTGCGGATTCCCTCGTCGTAGAGCGTCGTCGCGTTCGCTGCCAGTTCGTCGTGTTCGATGTCGAGGTCGTCGTCGAACGGGGTGAGGAGCCCGGCGGCGACGCCGCGCAGGTGCTCGCGCACACCGCTCTCTGCGAGTGGCATACCCGAACCACCGGGCACTCGCGCATAAAATCTTCGGACAGGGGGGTCGCGCGCGGCGTCGAGCGCCTGATGACCGTCACAACAGTTATCTGCCCTATCTCTGTAATCGCATCCATGCCGCGTCAGACAGACCCGTCTCCAATCGCCGTCGGCGTCGTCGGCCTCGGTAGCCTCGGTCGTCGGCTCTGCCAACAGTTCGTCGAACTCCCCCGGTCGGACCTCGTCGCCATCTCCGACGTGGACCCCGACGGCCTCACCGAGGTCGGTGACTCCTTCGACGTTCTCGAGGCGCACCGCTACCGGTCGTTCGAGGCGTTCCTCGACTCGGCCCCGATGGACGCCGTCGCCGTCGCGACGCCCAACGGCCTCCACTACGAACAGACCTCGGCCGTGTTGGACCGCGGCCTGCACGTCCTCTGCGAGAAGCCGCTCGCGACCGACGCCGAGGAGGCCTACGAACTCACGACCCGCGCCGAGGCGAGCGACCAAACCGTGATGGTCGGCTACCAGCGACACTTCAATCCGGCCTACAAGCGCGCCCGCGACGAGTGGGCCGACGGCGACCGCGTCCCGCGCTTTATCACCGGCGAGGTGACCCACGACTGGCAGTCCTACTACGAGACGGAAGACGACTGGCGGATGAGCCCCGAGTTGAGCGGCGGCGGCCACCTCCTGAACGTCGGCACGCACGTCATCGACGCCATCCTCTGGACGACCGGCCTCACGCCCACGCACGTCAACGCCTACGTCGATTTCCACGACGACGAGCAGGTGTTCGATCGCCAGTCCTCCATCATCATCGAGTTCGCGGAGGGCGCGGTGGCGAACGTCTCCGACACGGGCGTCGTCGCGCGGACCCGCGAGCACGTCCACATCTGGGACGACGAGGGCGCGATATATCTCGAAGGCCACGAGTGGGACGACCGCACCGGCTACGTCATCGACGACGAGGGGACCGAACACCACCCCTACGACGGCTACGAGCGGTGGCTGAGCAAGGGCACCGCGTTCCTCGACGCCATCGAGACCGGCGAGACGCCGCCCGCGACCGCCCGCGACGGCCTCAAGGCGGTGCTCATCACCATGGCGGCCTACGAGTCGGGCCGGCGCAACGAGCGCGTCGCCCTCGACGACCGCTACCCGTTCGCCGCCGACGTCTTCCAGTAGCGCGCCGCCTTTCTCTCCCGGTTGTCTCCTTTCTCTCCTCGACTTTTCGATTGTGGGGCGGAGTTTTATCGTGATGGCCGAGTCTGTTGAGATATGCGAATCGCGACTATCAGCGGCTACGCTCTCTCGTCACCCATCGAACCGCCGCAGGACCGCCCCTTCCACGGCGGCACCCGTCGCCTGCTCAAACGCGACGTGGTGCTCGTCGTCGTCGAGTCGGCCGACGGCACTCGCGGCATCGCCACCGCGGGCGCGAGCAGTTCCGCGATGCGGGAGTACTTCGAGGGCGACTCGCAGGGGACCTTCGCGGACGTGGTGAACGGCGCGGTCGCAGACGCGCTCGAAGGCGAGTCAATCGAGGAAGTCGAAGACGCCCACGCGATGCTCCGCGACACCGACCTCCCCGACCGACTCCGCCACGAGGCCACCTCGGCGCTCGACGTGGCGCTGTACGACATCCGCGGGAAGGAGGTCGGCGCGCCCATCTACGAACTCCTCGCCGACGACTACGGCACCGACCCGACGACGGAGATGCCCCTGTACGCCAGCGCCGGGATGTACATGGAACCCGAGGGCTACGCCGAACAGGCGGCGACCATCCGCGACCTCGGCTTCTTCGGCTACAAATACCGACCGGGCATCGGCCCCGACGGGGACCGCCGGACCATCGAACTGCTCTCCGATGTCGCGGGCGAGATGGAAGTGATGCTCGACGTGCACACGTGGTGGAAGATACGCGACGGCTACGACCGCGAGACGGTCGAGGACCTCGTCACCTTCGCCGCCGAGCGGGACTGCTACTGGGTCGAAGAGCCGGTCTCGCCGGACGACCACGCGGGCTACGTCGACCTCGCTGCGACGGGCGCGCCGCTGGCCGGCGGCGAGAGCGAACCGACGCCAGACGGACTCGTCGCGCTCGGTGAGACGGGTGCGGTGGACTTCCTCCAGGGCGACGTTCGCCACCACTGCGGCTACACCGGTTGTCGCCCCGCGGTCGAGTCCTGCGTCGGCCGCGACGTGGAGTTCGTCCCGCACAACTTCGGGACGTGGGTCGGCCTGCTCGCCAACGCGCACCTCGTCGCGGCCGCGCCCGAGGTGTCGCTCCTCGAATATCCGGTGTTCGAGGACGACCCGCTCCTCGACGCCGAGACCGACCCCGGGATGTACCCCTTCGACCTCGCGTTCGACATCATCGAGGGCCAACCCGCCATCGAGGACGGCGTCCTCTCGCTGTCCGACGAGCCGGGACTGGGCGTCGAGGCGAACCTCGACGCGCTCGACGACTACCCCTTCGAGGAGGGGCCGTGGACCGAGTTCCACTACGACGACGACTGAGTCGGCGGTTCGGAACGCCTCGCCCTCTTCGTTCCGTCCGTCTCGCCGCGTTCGCCGTCTGCACAAGCTATAATGCGTCTCTCCGTGGTACATTTTTCATGCACGTAACCGACATCGAAGTCATCCCGATATCGCACCGCCTGCCCGACGGGCAGGGTCTCGGTGACGCGCGCGGGTTTGGCCACGACCGAGCGACGACGCTCATCCGCGTCGACACCGACACCGGCGAGGTCGGCTGGGGCGAGGCGTTCGCGCCGGGGAGCGTCGTCGTGCCCGTCGTCGACGAGTTCTTCCGCGACGACGTGGTCGGCATGGACCCCTTCGACGTGCGACGACTCGCGGAGGAGTCGTACACGGACCCGTACCACTTCGGCGGGAGCGTCTTCGTCCAGAGCGCCCTCAGCGGCATCGACGTGGCGCTGTGGGACCTCGTCGGCAAGGCGACCGGCAAACCCGTCCACCGCCTCCTCGGCGGGACGCCCCGCGAGACGCTCACGGCCTACGCCTCGACGATGTACTTCACCGAGGCGAACCGCGATATCGCCGCGCCGATTCGAGACGCCGTCGACGAGGGCTTCTCGGCGGCCAAGATAAAAATCGGCACCGGCACGGACTCCGACGTGGAGCGGGTGCGGACCGCCCGCCAACTCCTCGGCGACGACGCGCGGCTGATGGTCGACATCAACGGAAACTACCGGCCGCGACAGGCGATTCGCACCGCGAAGGCCATCGAGGAGTTCGACATCACGTGGATGGAAGAGCCGGTCCCGCCGGAGAACCTCTCGGGCTACCGCGAGGTCAAACGCGGCGTCGACGTACCCCTCGCGGCCGGCGAGGCGCACTACGGCCGCTTCGAGTTCAAGCGCCTCGTGGACGACCGGACGGTCGACGTGGTCCAGCCCAATCTCGGTCGATGCGGCGGGCTCTCGGAGGCGAGTCGCATCGCCGACCTCGCCAGCACGGAGAACGTGGCGGTCCGGCCGCACGTCTGGAACAGCGCTGTCGGCCTCGCCGCGGCGGTCCAGTTCGCGGCCTCGGTCTCGGACTACCCGCACACGCGGCACGTCCCGGACCCGATGATGGTCGAGTTCGACCGGAGCGAGAACCCGCTCCGCGACGAGATTCTCAAGTCGCCGTTCGACCCGACCGGCGGCGAAGTGGACGTGCCACAGGGCCCCGGACTGGGCGTCGACATCGACGAAGACGCGCTTGAGCGGTACCGCGCCGACAACTGAGTCGGGCCGTTCGCCCGCTCGTCTCCTTCCTCACCGCGCCGCCGAACCGACCCCGCGCTGTTCCGACTCGCGGGATAGTTTTATGCGTCAAAGCACCGTGGCACCGGTATGCAGTCATCGCTAGTGGTAGTCGACAGTACGGACTCCAACGAACGCCTCCTCGCCGAGGCGGGGCAAATCGCGGCCGGCACGGACACGCCGCTCGTACTCCTCACGCGGATCACCGAGGACGAAATCGTCGAGAACGCCGAGACGTTGCAGGCGATGAGCGACGCCGCCAACACGCCGCTGGAGTCGAACTCCGCGCGGGAGGTCGCCACCCGATTCGCGTCGCAGGCGGCGGACGAGGCGTTCGAGTCGGTGGACGGAACCGTCGAGTACGACGCCGTCACCGTCGTGGCCGAGGAAGGCGAGTTCGCGGACGAGGTGATTCGCGTCGCCGCCGAGCGCGGCTGTGACCACGTCTATGTCGCCGGCCGACAGCGCTCGCCGACCGGAAAGGCGCTGTTCGGGGACACCGCACAGCGCGTCGTCCTCAACTTCGACGGGCCGGTCACCATCCTGACCGAGTGACGGAGCATCCGGACCCCCCGAAACGACAGCTATTTGCGACCCTGTCTCGTCATATGTTATCACATGTATCAGCTGTCGGAGCAAGCGGAGCCTGTACCGTCGGGTTCGTCCCGAACCATCGACATCGGCTACATCGGCGGCGGGAGTCAGGGGTGGGCCCACACGCTCATCAACGACCTCGCGCAGTGTCCCGACCTCGCGGGGAGCGTCACGCTGTACGACGTGAACTACGAGATGGCGTCGAAGAACGCTCTCCTCGGCAACCGCGTGATGGACCGCGAGGAGGCGGTCGGCGACTGGTCGTTCGAGGCGACCCGGAGCATGGACAAGGCGCTCGACGGGGCCGACTTCGTCATCTGTTCGATTCAGGACCCGCCGGGCGAGACGTTCGTCCACGACATCGACGTGCCACAGGAGTACGGCATCTATCAGACGGTCGCCGACACCGTCGGTCCCGGCGGGGCGATTCGGGCGCTGCGCGCGATTCCGCAGTACCGCGACATCGCCGCGACGGTCCGCGAGCGCTGTCCCGAGGCGTGGGTCATCAACTACACCAACCCGATGACGGTCTGCACGCGGGCGCTCTACGAGGAGTTCCCCGACATCAACGCCATCGGACTCTGCCACGAGGTGTTCAAGACGCAGGAGCTGTTTGCCGACATGGCGGAGCGCTACATCGACGAGGCCGAGGACGTCGCCCGCGACGAGATTCGAGTGAACGTCAAGGGCGTCAACCACTTCACGTGGGTCGACGAGGCGCGGTGGCGCGACCGCGACGTGTTCCAGTATCTCGACGAGGAACTCGACCGCCGGAAGCCGCTTTTCGACCGCGAACCGGGCGACCTCGACGGCGAGTCCTACTGGGTGAACCACGAGGCGGTCGCCTTCGACCTCTACGACCGCTTCGGCGCCCTCGGCGCGGCCGGCGACCGCCACCTCGTGGAGTTCGTTCCGTGGTATCTGAGCATCGACGACCCCGCGGAAATCCAGCGGTACGGCATCCGACTCACGCCGAGTTCGGCCCGCGTCTCCGACGACGAGGGCCCCGACGAGATGGAGCGCTACCTCGAAGGCGACGCGGCGTTCGAGTTCCGCGAGTCCGGTGAGGAGGCGGTCGACATCATGCGGGCGCTCGCCGGCGAGGGGACGTTCGTCACGCACCTCAACTACCCCAACGAGGGGCAGGTCGACGGCCTCCCCGAGGGCGCGGTCGTGGAGACGAACGCGCTCCTCTCCGGCGACGACGTGACGCCCCTCTGTGCGGGCGGCCTGCCCGACGAGGTCGAGAGCATGGTCCAAACCCACGTCACGAATCAGGAGACGCTCGTCCGCGCGGGCTTCGAGGGCGACCTCGACCTCGCGTTTCAGGCGTTCCTCAACGAACCGCTCGTCACCGTCTCGCGCGACGAGGCACAGGAGTTGTTCGCGAAACTCGTCGAACTGGAACGGGAGTACTTCACCGCCTACGACTTCGACGCGTCGGTCCTGCGGGCGTAATCGGAGGTCTCGAACGCGGCAAAACTCTACTACGGTCACCTTCCAGTGAGTGGTCGCGGGGCGGTGCGAGCCGGAGAAATTGGCGGTCTGCGGTGCGATTCGGCCAGTCGGTCACTCCCCCGTGCCGTCGCCGACACCGGCCTCCTGTCGGTCGGTCTCGTCGTCTCTTCTGCTCGCTTCGATTCGCGGCTCCACGCCGAACCGGTAGTACGCCGTCCAGACGGCCGCTACGACGGCGACGATGGCGAACAGCGTCGGCGACCACTCCATGCCGAACTGCTGGGCCAGCCACATTCCCGAGAGCAGGACGCCGAGGACGAACACGAACACGGTCAGGTCGGCGGCTCGAAGGTTCATGCCCCGACGTTCGGAATCGACCGGGATAAACGTTCACACGGTGACGCCGGCGACGCCGCGGCCAACCCGCTCAGTCGCGGACCAGCCAGCCGACGGCGTTGCGGAGCAGTCGGCGGTAGTCCTCGTTCTCGAAGGCCTCGGCGGTGTGGCCGAGCGACGCGTAACAGACTCGCCCCGCGCCGTACTCGCGGACCCACGCGACCGGGTAGTCGGTGAGGTCGGGGTGGGCCATACGCGCGAGCACGGTCACGTCGTCGTCCACGTCGACCTGATACGGTTCGTCGAACACCTCGAAGCCGCCGACGCCGTCTGTCACGGCGTGGTCGGAGACGATTTCGACGCCGAACGTCGAGCGCTCGGGATGGGTGAGGAAGTGGCCGCCGAGGAGGTCGCGGAGGTCGGGAAACGGCTCGTCGCGCGTGTCGAGGCCGCCGTCGCCGTCGTGGACGTTGATGAGGTCGGCGGCGCAGTGGAGACCGAGATACGCCCCGCCGTCGCGGACGAACCCGAGGAGGCCGTCCAACTGCTCGTCTGTCAGGGTCGCGTCGGTCAGGTAGTCCACGACGAGGTCGTAGTCCCCGAGGGCGGCGAGGGCGTCCTTGTCGGTCGTCGCGGTCACCGCGGCGGCGTCGCCGATGGCGGACTCGATGTGCGGTCGCATCTCCTCGAAGTCGTGGAACGAGAAGGTCGTCTCTCCGATGACTAGCGCTGACGGCTGTCGCATAGGCTGCCGTTCGCGACCCGCGCGAAAAGCCGTTTCGGTGACGGTGGCGTCCACCCGTGGTCAGTCTGTCGTCGCCTGCGGGGGCGATCGCTCACTCGAACTCGATGCGCCCGAAGAACGCAGGGGAGTGGTACGTCGGCTCCGGCAGCTCGATGCGGTTCCACGTCCCCTTCTGCGCGTCGGGAAGGCCGCTCCGGTAGAAGTTCCCGCGCCAGACCGCCCCCGAGTCGAGTTCGAGCGGGAGGCCGGTCAGCGACCGGAGCGTCGAAACCGGGAGCCGCGCCGCGAGCCACCACGAGTCGTCGTCCGGGGCCGCGGTCTTCGTCGGGCGGGGAACTGATGTCTCGACCTCGACGGCCGCCGCGTCGGTCGGTGCGACGAGGTCGCGGCCGATGTCGCGCTCGCGCCAGCTCGGCTCCTGCCACGCGAGTTTGAACGCGCCGCAGCAGTTCGCCTCGAAGTTGACGTACCGCCCCGGCGAGCCGTCGCCGGGCGGTTCTGGCGTGGCGAACAGTTCGACCGAACTGTCCTCGAACGTCGGCCCGTTCAACTCCGTCACGTCGGCGGTTATCTCGCCGTCCTCGACGTGGAACTGGAGGTAGAGCGCCGCCGGGTCGAACAGCGCCCTGACCGTCGTCTCCGGACCGGGTTCGTCGCCCCACGCGTACTCGTCCAGTCGGGCGACGCTCGCCCGCTCCCACACCGTCCCGTCGACCGCGCCGGTCAGCGGGACCGCTCTGTCCGCGTCGATACGGCTGACCTCGTAGGTTCGCATACGACTCACTCACTCGACCCGCCCCAAGAGCGTTCCGCCCGCCGCCTTCCGCCTCGCCAATCTTTATTGGGTGGTAGTGTCACACCCGGTCGTAGTGGGAGTCAATCAGCAGGCTCGACCAGCGAGTCGAGGGCAGCGGAGCGCACTCGCGCTCATCGGCGTCTCGCGCGTCGCGTGCGGGTCGCTTTTCGGCACGGCGATGGCGCTCTACATCGGCGGACAGGGGTCGCCGTTCGCGGTGAGCCTCGCGTACGCGGCGTTCTCCTTCGGACTGTTCGTGTTCGCCCCTGTCTGGGGCGCAATCGCCGACATCACGGGCCGCCGGCGGGCGATACTCGTCGGGACCGCGTTCCTCTCGACGCTCGCGGTCGCCCCGTTGACCGTCACCGCGTCGGTCCCGCTCCAAATCGCCTGTCGCGGGCTGTTCGCGGTGTTCACCGCCGGCTTCCAGTCGGTGATTCTGACCATCGTGAGCGAGTCGGGCGGCGAGTCCGGCCGCGGCCGCTCCATCGGCTTCTACAGCAGCGCCCGCTCCTCGGGAGCCATCAGCGGTCGGCTGTTCGTCGGCTATCTCGTCGGCGTGCTCGTCCCGACAGACCTCTATCTCGTCGTCGTCGGCCTCGGACTCGTGGCGACCCTCCTCACGCTCCGCATCAGCGACCCGACGCCGCCGTCGGAGGCGACGCTGACCGCGGGGCGACTCCTGCGGGAGGTCCGCGGCCGACTCCTCCCCGGCGGCGCGCGGCGAGAACTGTTCGAGCGGACCGGACTCGGCTGGCTGTACGTCGGTATCGTCCTCCGGAACATGACCGAGAAGGGGTTCATCTCGGTCGTTCCGGTGTTCCTCGTCGCCGACGTGGGCCTCTCGAACGTCGTCATGGGTGCCGTCCTCGCGGTCAGCCCCGCGGTCCGAGTGGTCTCGATGTACGGCTTCGGCCGCCTGAGCGACAGTATCGGGCGGAAGAAGCTCATCGTCGGCGGTCTCGCCGGCAGCGGCGTGCAGGCGCTCGTCGTGGTGCTCGCGCTCGTTCCCGACGGACAGTTGGCCCGCATCGGTATCAGCAGCACCGCCTTCTTCGTCCACGCGGTGACGTTCTCCATGCTCACCGTGGGCACCATCGCCTTCGTCGCCGACGTGGCCCCCGTCGACCGCGAGTCCGAACTGATGGGCCTTCGCTCGACCGCTCGCGGCCTCGGCGGCGTGCTCGGCCCGCTCGTCGTCGGCGTGCTCGCCACCCGGTTCGACTACGCCACGGCGTTCGTCTGCACCAGCGTCCTCGCGTTCGTCGCCGCCGGACTCGTCGGGCGGACGCTCACCGAGAGCTTCTCGCCCGAGTGAGGCCGCGCGACCGCACGACTGCGCGACCCCGACCCCCGCTCGTAAACGCTTATCACGCCGCCCGCTGACGTTCGAATCGATGACGCCCACAGTCACAGTCACAGTCTCAGTCACTCTCTCGTCCGACGGTGAGCGCCGATGACCGAGACGCCGGTTCGGGTCGGTATCGTCGGCTGTTCGAGCATGGGCCGGTCCCACGCCGAAGCGCTCGCCGCCGTCGACGGCGCGGACCTCGTCGGCTGCGCCGACCACACCGCGGAGACCGCTCGCTCGTTCGGTGAGACATACGGCTGTCCGTCGTACACCGACCACGCCGCCCTGTTAGCCGACGCCGACCTCGACGCCGTCTGCGTCTGCACGCCCAACGGTGCCCACCGCGACATCGTCGTCGACGCCGCGGCAGACGGCATCGACGTGCTCTGCGAGAAGCCGCTGGAAATCACGCCCGACCGTGTCGACGACATGGTCGCCGCCTGCCGCGATGCGGGCGTCACCCTCGCCTGTATCCTCCAGCGGCGGCTGTTCCCCACGATGCAGTTCGCCCGCGAGGTCGTCCGCGACGGTCGGCTCGGCCGACTCGTATTCGCCGACGTGCGGGTGAAGTGGCACCGCGACCCGTCGTACTACGACGAGTCTTCGTGGCACGGGAGCGCGGACCTCGACGGCGGCGTCTTGTTCACGCAGGCGCTCCACGGCATCGACCTGCTCCAGTGGGTTGCGGGCGACGTGTCACGGGTCGCGGGCACTGGCGACGCCCTGTACCACGACATCGACGCGCCCGACACGGCGGCGCTCTCGCTCCGGTTCGAAGACGGCGCGCTCGGGCAGGTGTCGGCGACGACGGCGACGCGGCCCCAACAGGCCATCAGCCTCGAATTCAACGGGACGGAGGGGACGCTCCGCGTCACCGAGACTGGCGTCGAACTGTTCGAAGTGAACGGGGAGCAACAGCCCGCTGAACTCCCCGAACCTCGCCCCGACGGCCCGCACGTCGCCCAGATACGCGACTTCGTCGCGGCCGTCTCCGAGGGGCGACCGCCGATGGTCTCTCCCGCTGAGGCCAGAAAAGGACTGGACATCGTCTTCGCCGCCGAGGCATCGGACAGCCGCGGCGAGTGGGTGTCGGTGTCGTCTGTCGGCGGCCTCGGCAACCTCGAAGACGCGGACGACTGAGCGCGCTGCCCTGACCGACGATCCCTTCGCGCCCGCGCCCGGCAACAGCTATTTGAGCCTCTCCCGCGTCGCCCCGGTATGGAGCGCGTGACTCTCGGTATCATCGGTTGCGGAGCCATCAGCGACGTCTACTTCGAGGCGGGGAACCGCTTCGACGCCCTCGACGTCATCGCCTGCGCCGACCTCGACGCGGACCGTGCGGAATCGAAAGCAGAAGAGTACGGCGTGCCTCGCGTCCTCCCGACGGAGGACCTGCTCACCGACCCCGAAATCGACGTGGCGGTCGTGCTCACGCCGGCGGGAACCCACGGCGACCTCGTGTCTGCGGCCCTTCAGGCGGGCACGCACGCCTACACGGAAAAACCGCTCGCGGCGACGAAGGCCGAAGGCGAGACGATTCTGGAGACCGCCGCCGAGCGCGGACTGACCGTCGGCGTCGCGCCCGACACCGTCCTCGGAACCGGCATCCAGACCTGCCGCGACCTCATCGACGAGGGCCGCATCGGCGACCCAGTCGGCGCGACGGCGCTCTGGTCGAACCACGGTCACGAGCACTGGCACCCGGACCCCGACGGATTTTACAAGGACGGCGGCGGCCCGCTTTTCGACATGGGGCCGTACTACCTCGCGTCGCTCGTGACGCTCCTCGGCCCGATTCGGTCGGTCGCCGGGACCGCGAACACCCCGTTCGAAGAGCGCGAGATAACGAGCGAACCGCGCCGCGGCGAGCGGATTCCGGTGTCGGTGCCGACCCACGAGACGGCCGTCGTGACCTTCGAAAACGGCGCGACGGGGACGCTCCTCACGAGTTTCGACGTGTGGGAGTCGGAACTGCCGGGGTTCGAGATTTACGGTACCGAGGGGACGCTGAGCGTCACCGACCCCAACCGGTTCGACGGGACCCCCCGCGTCCACCTCAGCGACGACGCCGACGGCGAGTGGCGCGAGGTTCCCGTCGAGCGCGACCACCCCGGCCAACAGCGCGGTCTCGGCCTCGTCGACCTCGCGTACTCGCTTCGCTCCGACTGGGCCCACCGGACCAGCGGCGACCTCGGGTTTCACGTCCTCGAAGCGATGGATGGCATCCGCGAGTCCGCCGAGGAGGGCGCGTACGTCGAACTCTCGGCGCAGTGCGAGCGTCCGCCGTCGGTCCCCGACGGCTTCCCGACTGATGTCGGTCCGGCGGGCGACGCGGAGTGAACTCGGGAGTGAGCGCAGGCATCGGTGCGGGAGCGAAAACGGCAGTACGGGAGCGAAAACAGATGTCGATGCCGGCGGCGGTGTCGTCGTTGGTGCCGTCGTCCGAACGGCGGTTCCAATCGGGGTTTTTGCTCAGTCGGCCGGCTGTTCCGCGTCGTCTGCGACGTCGATGTCGAGGTCGTCGGTGAGCGGTTCGCTGTTCCGGTAGTCGATGCTGTCGTGGGCGTCGAAGCAGGCCGCCTCGTGGCGGTCCGACGGGCCGCTCATGCCGGCGAGGTCGGGCGTGTTCGACGTGCAGTACTCCCGCGCCTCGGGACAGCGGGTGTGGAACCGACAGCCGCTCGGCGGGTTCTCCGGGTCCGGGATGTCGATTTTCCTGACCGGCGGCGTCTCGATGGGGTCGTTTATCTCCGAGAGGCCGGAGGTCGCCCACAGGAGGCTCTTGGTGTACGGATGCTGGGGGTTCTTGATAATCTCGTCCGCCGGGCCGATTTCGACGATGCGGCCGAGGTACATGACGGCGATGCGGCCGTCGGCGCGGCCGGCGAGGTACCGGGCGTTCGCCATGTTGTGCGAGATGAAGACGAACGAGGTGCTGAACATCTCCTGGAGTTCGAGAAGCAGGTCCATCAGGTTCACCCGGAGGCTCACGTCGAGGGCGCTCACGGCCTCGTCGGCGAGGATGAGGTCCGGTTCGAGCAGCATCGACCGGACGATGACGGTCCGCTGGGCCTCCCCGCCGCTCAGTTGGTGGGGATACCGAGACGCGTAGTCGTCCGCGGGGGTGAGCCCGACCGTATCGAGCATCTGGTGGACGAGTTCCCGCCGTTCGACGAGGTTGAGTTCCGGCCGCCACTTCTTCAGCGCCGGGTTGAGGTTCTTGAATATCGTCCGGTTGGGGTCCAGCGAGTTGCCGGCGTCCTGGTGGACCATCTGGAGCGACTTCCGAATCTCCTTGTACGGGATGTCGCCGGGTTCGAGGTCGGACTTCCAGATGTCCTGTCCGCGGAAGCGGACCGTTCCCGAGGTGGGCCGTTGGAGGCCGATCATGGCCTTTCCGAGCGTCGTCTTGCCGCAGCCGGACTCGCCGACGAGCGCGACCACGTCGTTCTCGCCGATGTCGAGCGAGACGTTGTCGACGGCGCGGACGACGCCCTTGTCGTCACCGAGGAAGCGGTCGAGGATGCCCTCGTTGCCGCCGAAGTGGACACTCAGGTCGTCGACACGGAGCAGGGGGTCGGCGCTCATTTCGAGACCTCCTTCTTAAGGGGAATCGTCTCGCGGGCCTCGTCCGTGTAGAAGCACGCGGCCCCGTGGTCGTCGGACACTTCCATGAGGCCCGGGTTCGTCGCCCGGCACTGCTCGTCGGCGAGCGGGCATCGGGTGTGGTACGAACAGCCCTTCGGGACGTTCAACGGGTCCGGACTCGTCCCCTCGATGGACGCCATCTCGTCGAGGTCGGCGTCGATGTCGGGTATCGAGTTGAGTAGCTCCCGCGTGTAGGGATGGGCGGGGTCCATGACGATATCCTGCACCGGGCCGAGTTCCAGCAGTTCGAAGGCGTACATCACCGCGAGGCGGTCGGAGATGCGCGCGACGTGGCTCAGGTCGTGCGTCACGATGACGATGGTGAGGTCGTACTCGGCTTTCAGCTCCGAGAGGAGCTTCAGAATCGACTGCTGCATCAGCAGGTCGAGCGCGGCGGTCGGCTCGTCCATCACGAGCACGTCGGGGTCGAGGATGAGGCTCAGCGCGATGAGCGCGCGCTGTTTCATCCCGCCCGAAAGCTCGTGGGGGTAGGCGTCGAGGACGCGGTCGGGTTCGAGGTGTACGTCGGAGATGAGCTGTCGGGCGCGCTCCATCCCCTCCTGAATGTCGTAGTCGTGCGCTCGGAGCGTCTCGACGAAGTGGTCGCCGATGCTGAGCGTCGGGTTAAACGAATCGAGCGCTCCCTGTACGACCATCGAGACCCGTTCCCAGCGGAACCGACGAAGCTCCTCTTTGCTCAGCTCGTTGACCTTGATTGGCTCGCCGCCCTCCGGCGGGTTGAACACCACGTCGCCGGTGAGCGTCCCCGGCGAGTCGATGGCGTCGAGCATGGAGTCCGCCAGCATCGACTTGCCGGAGCCGGACTCGCCGACGACGCCGAGCACCTCGCCGCGGCGGACGTTTATCGACACGTCGTCGAGGACCCGCGCGTCCCCGCGCTCCATCGCGAACGCGACGCTCGCGTTCGTTATCTCTAAGACGTTGTGCTCGGCCGACGGCTCGTCCCGCGTCTTCCGTTTGGTGTGTTGTGTCGCCATGGTCAGTCCCTCTCGTCGGTTCGTACGGCGGGCGAGCGACCCCGCCCGTTACGCGTGCCTATCGTCAACATATGACCGTCGTGGGAATCTATCACGTTCAATCCTACTTAACACTTTCCGCCGGCGCAGTCGTCGCGTGCCGATTCCGCGGTCTTCGGGCAGTTCGACCGGCGATACCGGCAAACTATAAGTTCGTCCGCGATGTCCGTGCTGACATGGCGCAAGCGCAGACGCGACAGAACGTCCTGTGGACAGTTCGCTCCAAATTCGGCGGTATCACCTCGGCGGTGGTTCTCTTCGGCGCGCTGCTGATTCTCTTGGGTGCCGCCCTTCAGACCGGCGTCTGGGCGGGGATGTTCGGAATAATCGGCGGATTGCTGGTGTTCGTGGCCGTCGCGTTCCGGGTCCTTATCTGGGTGTACCGGCTGCTCTGATCACATCATGGTGAACCCGTAGTACACCCCGACGAGCAGGAGTACGAGTATCACGAGGCCGAGCAGGTACCGCGTCGTATTTCCTTCTTTCTCCACTTTCATGGTTGAAACCCGTTTGATAGGTCGATAGCGCGTGTGTTAACCTTTTCCCTGCTATCGGGTGGCACGGGTGCGCTCGGCGCGAAACGACCGAAAAAACAGCGACGCGAAACCGACCGACTGGGGCGTGCTCGTCAGTCCGCAGCGGACGCGGCACCGTCGCCGCCTTCCGAGCCGCCGCGACCGCCTTCCATGTCGTCGGTCGAGACGGTGGCCGCGTGGCGGGCGCGTAGACGGGGGTTGAACAGTCGGTCCGTCCCCTGCGCGAACAGTTGGAGGCCGTACGTCATCGTGACGATGAACAGTATCGGCGCGAGCAGCCAGTGGAAGCGGTCCATGCCGGACAGCGCGCCGCCGTTGCGGGCGATGTTGAGAATGACGCCCCAGTTGCTCGTCGTGAACGGCAGCACGCCGATGAAGTACAGGCCGACGGACTCCATCAGGATGTTCCGCATCGACCCGACCGTTCCCATCGTCAGCATCGGCATGAGCCGGGACATGACGTTCTTCGAGAGGATGCTCGACGTGGGCAGTCCGAGCACCCGCGAGGCCTCGACGTGGGACTCACCGCGGATGGTGAGCACCTGCGACCGGAGCTGTCGGGCCAACCGCGGCCAGTTGTCGATTGCCAGCACGAACCCGACGAACACCGGACTCTTCGGTTCGAGAATCACCGCGAGGACGATGACGAGCGCCAGTCCGGGGATGTTCATCATCACGTCCGTCACCGTCATGAGCACCTTGTCGATGACGCCGCCGAGGTAGCCGGACGTGACGCCGAAGAAGATGGCGAGCCCCAGCGTGAACATGGCTCCCGACAGCATCATGATGAGCATCGGGCGGGTCGCGAGCACCTGCTGTGCGAGGAGGTCGCGGCCGATGTCGTCGGTGCCGAGCGGGTAGCGCATGTTCTCCAGCGGTTGCAGGAGAATCGGCCCCTGCATCGGCCTGACCTCGGGGACGATGTACGGCCCGAACAGCCCGAGGAACCCGAAGACGCCGAGGATTATCGCGCCGACCCGCGCCCGCGGCGAGGTCCAGATGATGCGGAACGGGGTCAGGAGGCTCTGGTCGATTCGCTCTCTGATGTACTCGCCGCGCGAGAAGTCGGAGCTATCGACGTCGAAGCTCATCGCGCCGCTCGCCGAGATGCGGTTTCCTTCGATGCGGTCGTCGATGGTCTCGGTCTCGGTCTCGGTCTCGTCCGCGCCGCCGCCCCGCAGGCGGTTGAGGAAGCGCTGGAGGCGCTCGCGGTACGACCGCGAGAAGGACTCGCGCTGGGTGTGGCCGGCGCGCGGGTCGATGAAGCCGTAGGTGAAGTCGGCGATGAGCAGGCCGACGACGGTGACGATGGTAAAGAGGATGACCGCTGCCATGACCGTCGTGTAGTCCCGCGCCATCGTGGCCTCGTAGAAGTAAAAGCCCATGCCGCGGTAGCGGAATATCTGCTCCATGATGACCGACCCGCCGAACAGGCTGGCGAGGCCGGCCATGAGGCCCGTGTACATCGGTAGCATCGAGTTCCAGCCGATGTAGCGCAGTTGAATCCTGCTGTCGGGCAGTCCCCTGAGTTCCGCCACGTCGACGTAGTCCTCGCCGATGATGCGGGTACAGTGCGCCCGGAATTCGAGGCCGCCCCACGAGGTCAGCGCGAACGACATGATGGGGAGCGCCGCGTGTCGCAGCACGCTGGCCATGAACTCGACGTTGAAGCCGGGCGTGAGCGCGTTATCGTACCGGCCGCCGTTGGGGAAGAACTCGGTGCCGAACCCGAGCATGAACAGCAGCACGAGGCCGACGATGTAGTACGGGACGGCGTCGGAGAAGATGACGAAGTAGCTCCCCACGATGTCCCAGGCGTCTCCCTCGTGGACGGCGAGGAAGCCGCCGATGAGAAACACCATGATAGTGCCGATGACGAGGGCGAAAAGCGAGACGAACATCGTCCACGGGATTGCCGGCCCGAGCACGTCCCAGACCGGTTGCGCGTAGAAGATAGACCGTCCGAAGTCAAACTGTGCGACCGATACGATGTATTCGACGTACGCTTGCAGCATCGGCTTGTCCGGGTTGACGTTCGAGTACATCTCGACCATCTGGTTGAGACGAGTCGACGAAACCGCCCCTCCGGACCGCTGTCTAATCTGCGCGGCGATGTAGTCCATCGGCCCGCCCGGTATGAGCCGAACCGTCGCGAACGAGAACGTGATCGCCGCCCAGACCGTTACCAGGGCCTGCGCTATCCGGCGCACGTAGTAATTTTTCTCGACCATCCTTGCTAGTTGTTAGCTCTCATGTGTGTACTTAATCATTATGAACGGGGCTACTTTCGACCGCACTCGACCGAACCGACCTCGCCGTCGTCGCGCCCGGAGGCGAATATCTCGGCCGCCGGACGGGGAGTTCACCGCATGGCTGATACGAGTGACTGTTTCGGTGAGACGACGGGTTCTGGTTCAGGTGGCGGCGCTCGGCGCGGTCACTGCCCTCCCGCCGGGTGGAAGTACTCGGTTCCCATCTTGGCCATGTACTGGCAGTAGGAGTACTGGCCGATTTCGACGATTTCGTAGCGGTACGCCGGGTTCAGATTGTCGTTCGGCGGCTTCGTCGCCCAGTTGTCGTGGTTCAGCCAGTAGCCACCGGTGCCGCCCTCCTCGTTGATGAGCATCATCGGCAACGACTGGTTGAATATCCACGAGACTTCGGCGACTTTCTGTCTGCGCTCGTCGTCCGACATCTGCGTCCGAAGCTCGTTGAGTTTGTCGATGACGTCGACCTCTTGGAGGTCGCCGCTCGGGTCACCGATGGGGTACGGCACCTCGACCACGCGGTCCATCGCCCAGTTGTCGTTGGTCGGCAGCGGCTGTCCGGACAGCGACTCCTGTACCCTGAACGAGTTCGAGAAGCCGAGGAACGGCGGACCGGACTTCGCGCCGCCCCAGTTGTCGAACAGCAGCTCCCAGTCACCGGACTCCATCGTCTTGCCGGCGCGGATGGTCGCCTCCTGTGCGGTCACTTCGGTCTGGAGTCCGAAGTCGTCGAGGTAGGTCTTCGCGATTTGGGCGAACCGCAGGGCCATCGGCTCCTCGTCGGAGGTCGCGGTGTAGAACCGCAGGGTGACGTTCTCGCCGCTGGAGTCCTTCCAGCGGTTGCCCGGCTTCGTGAAGCCGGCGGCTTCGAGGAGTTCGGTCGCCCGCTGTTCGTCCACGTCGCTCTCCGTGTGTGCGTACCGTTCGAGCTCCGCGAGGTCCCCGCTCGGCCAGTTCGAGTTCCCGCCGAACCAGGGCACTTCCTTGTCCTGCCCGATGCCGGACGGAATGCGGTCTTCGACCCAGTAGGTGCCGTAGTCAGGGACCCACTCGACGAGCGGCTTCCGGGGGACGATGTGGTGAATAGCCTTCCGGACGCGCGGGTCGCCGGTGATGTCGCTCTGACAGTTGAGCAGGACGCCCATCGCCCCGCTGCGCATCTGCGGCGTAATCTGGTCCTCGGAGAGGCTGTCGGCCGGCCCCCAGCCGTTTTCCTTGAGTCGGTCCCGAGCGGACTGCGACTCCGGCGGGTAGCTCACGTCGATGACGCCCTCCTGCATCGCCTTGGTCCGCTGTTGTTGGTTCGGGTAGCGGTGCCAGTCGAGGTTGTAGTCTATCATGTCGCCCGTGATTTCGCCGCTCGACCACTCGGCGTCGCTGAAGGGGCTGACGTAGTCGTCGTAGGGTTCGAAGTGCGCGACGTTCTCCTCCCCGCTGACGAACTCCCAGACGGAGTTCCCCGGCACGTTCGCGTTGTCCCAAACGTCCTGCTGAATCGCCTGCATCATCTCCTGTTGGGCGGAGGTTCGCTCCGATTCGGTGGTGGCGTCGTCGAACATCTCGGCGTACTGCCCCCAGATGTCCCGGTGCGCCCAGAGCCACGCCCGGCGCTTCATGTGACCGAACTCGAATATCTCCCGGCTGATACCGGGCTCGACGAGGTCGAAGGTGAGTTCGTACTTCCCGGTCTGCTCTACGTTCTCGTACAGGGGCTGTGCGCCGTAGCCCTTGTGGACGGTCTGCATCAGCTGACCGATTTTGAGCTGTGTCGTCACGTCCTCCGCCGTCAGGTCGTCGCCGTTGTGCCACGTGTAGGTGTCGCGGATGTTCCACGTGACCTGCCCGTTGTCGGCGTACTCCCAGTCCTTGACGACCATCCCTTTCGTCTTGTTCGACACCTTGTCGTGGACGGCCAACTGGTCGAACATCGCCCAGTACCACCGGAACGAGAAGTTCGCGGCGTTGCCGTACGGGTTGAACCGGGCGTTCGTCGGTGCGAGCGAGATGATGTGGTTGAGCGTCCGCCCCGACGACTGGCCGCTCGACTCGCCGTCGGTCGTCGTGCTTCCACCGCCACCGCCCTCGTTTTCGAGGGGCGTCGGCGTGTCTTCGTTCCCGCCCTGACTACACCCGGCCAGCGCGGCGGCCCCGGCCGTGGCACCGAAGGCGTTTCGAAGCAGACGGCGGCGCGTCTGTGACGACGCGTCTTCCCATTCATCGTCGCTGATCCACTTGTCGGACTCAGCGCTGCTTTGCGAATCCATCACACAGTACTCATTACGACTATTCTATATATACCCATCGATAATGCTGATTATTTAATGACATTAAGTTTGACTGCGCGGACGCGCTTGCGACTCTGGACGGCCGAACCGCGAGATGGTGGCCCCAAAGGACTATTATCCCGTTTTGCGAAATCGCCGGTAATGGGAACCTCAGAACGGTCGTACTTCAAGTGTTGGATCTGCCGAAAGAAGATGCTGTGGACCAGCGTGCTCTCGTTCACGCTCCTCATCGTCGTGCTCGGACTCCTCGCGATGACGGGCATCGAGCGCGGGACCGCCTCGTACGTCGTCCTCATGATGGACTTCGCCCTCGCCGGCGTGCTTCTCGTGACCGTCGGCGTCGTCTTCTGGCGGTGCGGCTACCTGAGCGACGCACTCGACTGACCGACTGACTCTCGGCCCGGTCTCGTCCGGTCTGGCCCGTTCCGTTTCGGTCCGTCCCGGCCGGTCTCGGTTTCTTTCTCGCCCTCGCTCTCGACTCGCGTCGCCACCGTTCTTCAGACTACAATGCCCTGTTCTCCATACCACACTGACATTTCTGTCGCTATCCCTCCGCTGTCTGTTGATCTCGGCGTCGAGTTCACCTCCGAGACGGCCGTTTTTGTTCGCGTACGGGGAACTCAGACCCGTCGTCCGAGCGGGCGTCCTCCCCGAACCGACGCTCTGTCAGCGCCCCGTGTCCGAGAATCCCCGCTCTCAGGACTCTTATCGGCAGAACTACGTTCGGTGGGCGTCTGTCGCTTGCCGTGACGCCGCTACAACCGTAATGCTCGTTTCCCCGCGTTCTGCTCGTTCCGTTACCCGCCAGATATGACCGAATACGGGTCGTAGACGGCCTCAGATACGAGCTATCGCTTCTCTCTGCTCTGTTCGCCTACGGGGAACGATTCGCCCCGTTTACGGCGTCGACACGCACTTGTGAGCCCGTCGCGTTCGTCGGAACGACACCGAATGACCGGCTTCGACTACGACGACTGGTTCGACGGCGTCCTCCGAGCGAGCGACGGGAGCGACGGTTCGGTCGCGTCCGCGGGCGCCCCCGGCCGGGCGTTCGCGGCGTGGCAGGCGTCGTTCCGCGGCGAACTGCGCGATGTACTCGGATTCCCGGCGATGCGTGACCGCGCCGTCGAGGGCATCGACCCGAGGCGACGGGAGCGCTCGGGAGCGACGGTTCAACACCGGCGTTACGAGCGACAGACGTGGAGCGTCCGCACGGAACGGGGGTTCCGAGTCCCGTTCTATCTGCTCGTCCCCGACTCGGTGGACCCGCCGTATCCCGTCGTCGTCGCGCTTCACGGCCACACCGAATACGGCAAGGACCTCGCCGCCGGTGTCGCAGATGGCGAGGCGGCCCGCCGTCACATCACCGACGACCGCCGGGACATCGCGCGGCAGGCGGTTCGCCGTGGCTTCGCCGTCGTCGCCCCCGACATGCGCGCCTTCGGTGAGCTAGCCCCCGACGCGGCCGACGAATCGAACGCGTCCGACGCCGTCAGCGCGTGTACGTACTGGCAGAAGCGCGCCCAACTCGTCGGCCGGTCGCTCGTCGGCGAGCGCGTCTGGGACGTGTGCCGGCTGGTCGACTTCGTCGCGGACCACCCGCCCCTCGACGCGGAGCGATTGGCCGTCTGCGGCCACTCCGGCGGCGGAACCGTCGCGCTCCTCGCGGGCGCGCTCGACGAGCGACTCGGGTGCGTCGTCGCCTGCGCGTCGGTCTGTCCGTTCGAGGACTCCATCGTCCCCATCGACCACTGCCCGTGCAACTACGTCCCCGGCCTCCGACGCCTCGGCGAGGTGTGGGACATCGCCGGCCTCGTCGCTCCGCGGCCGCTCCGCGTCGTCGCTGGCGACGCCGACCCAATTTTCCCGATTGCCGGAACGAGACGCGCGTTCGACCGCATCCGCGAGCGGTACTGCGCCGCGGACGCCGACGGCGAGTGCAGTCTCTACGTCGGCGACGGCGGCCACCGCTTTTTCGAGGCCGGCGCGTGGCCCTTCCTGCGCGACCGGCTCTGAGGCGACCTGCCGTCTTCCTCCCATCGGGCGACCGGCCGTACTGCGCCGTGGTACACCGGCACAACGTTTATCAATTCGCTCGCGGATGCTTGAGGCGTGACCCTCGAACAGCGGAACGTGCGCGACTACGGTATCGACGACGACGGTTCGCTCGACACGGCGGCGATTCAGGCGGCGCTCGACGACTGCGCCGGAACGGGCGGCGAGGTGTATCTCCCGCCGGGGACGTACCGGAGCGCCCCGCTCCGCGTCGGCGACGACACGACGTTCAGGCTGGCCAACGGCGCGGAACTCCGGTTCGTCCAGGACTTCACTGAGTTCCCGACGGTCGAGAGCCGCTGGGAGGGGTGGAATCAGGACGGCTTCCACCCGTGTCTCCATGTGGCCGACGCCGCGAACGTCACCATCACCGGCGAGGGCGTCATCGACGGCGGCGGCTCCTACTGGTGGGAGTTCGTGTCGGTACCGCCCGAGCAGTACCCCTCCGAACTCACCGAGCGACTCGAAGCGATTCGGAGCGGCAACAAACAGGACGCGGTGAGCACGTTCACGGTGCGACCGCCGCTGCTCCAAATCGACGGCTGCGAGAACGTGACCGTCTCCGGCGTGACGCTCCGGAACTCCCCGTTTTGGAACACGCACGTGGTCTACTCCGACGACGTGACGATTCACGACGTGTCGATTCGGAACCCGCCGGACGCCCCGAACGGCGACGGCATCGACATCGACTCCTCGCGCTTCGTCAGGGTCAGCGACACCCACATCGACGCCGGCGACGACGCCATCTGCCTGAAGTCCGGCAAGGACGAGGAGGGCCGCGAGGTCGGTCGCCCGACGGAGAACGTCGTCGTGACCAACTGCACGGTCGAACACGGCCACGGCGGCGTCGTCATCGGGAGCGAGACGGCCGGCGACGTGCGGCACGTCACCGTCACGAACTGCACGTTCACCGACACCGACCGCGGCATCCGCATCAAATCCAAGCGCGGCCGCGGCGGGACGGTCGAGGACCTCCGGTTCGACACCATCGTCATGCGCCGCGTCGCCTGCCCGTTCGTCATCAACGGCTACTACCAGACGGACATCGACAGCGACCCCGAGCCAGTTACCGAGGCGACGCCGAACGTCCGCAACGTCGACTTCCACCACATCACCGCCGAAGAAGTCGAGTCGGCGGCGTTCCTCGCCGGCCTCCCCGAACAGCGGTTCGAGGGCATCTCCTTTACCGACGTGGACATCGACGCGACCCGCCCGTTCGACGCGTCGGACCTCTCGCCGGCGATGGCGAAGGGCTACGACCAGCGCCACGGCGTCTTCTGTAAGTCGCTCGGCAGCGTCTCGTTCCGAGACGTTCGCGTGACGGTCCCCGACGGGAGCGGGACGCCGCTGACCGCGGAAGTGAGTTCGACGGTCGTCCTCGACGGCTTCGAAGCCCAGTCCGACGAGGGGCCGGCGGTCGAGGCGGATGGCGTCGAACACCTCCGAATCGGCGGCTGCGTCGCCCCCGAGGACGGCGAACCGTTCGCGCACGTCCGCGACGGCGCGGCTGGCGCGAATGACGGGGAGTCCTCGGTGCTCCTCGCCGGCAACTACGGCGACATGGCCGAGGCCGTCGTCTCGGTGCAGCCGGAAACGGTCGAGCGGTAGGCGACGCCCGACGAACTCGTTTTTGCGAAAAACGCTCCTGCGCGCTTCAGTCCCGGAGCGACGGCGCGGCGAACTGGCCGTCGTCGAACGCAATCGGCGAGGGTTCTTCGACCACGCGCAGGTCGTCGCGGTCGCGGGCCTCCTCGACGAGCGCCGGCGAGGCGTACAGCCGGTGGAGGTGCATGGTGTCGGCGGCGCGGACGACCCGAACCGTGTCGAGGTCGACGACGCCGATAGTCGAGAGCGCGGCGACGACGCCCGCGCGGTCGGTCTCGACCACGGGCGGGAGCTTCACGCCGCGGATGGTGCTCGCGGTGAGCGCGTTGATGAGCGTCGTCCCCGCGTCCAACTCGGCGGCGATGTCCTCGTGGACCACGTCCGCCGACCCGACGCCCATCGCGTTGCCGTGGGTCTTCTCGGTCAGTCCGTGGGTGTAGATGCGCTTGATGTTCGGCTTCTCGGGGGCGGGCTCGTTGATGGAGAACGGCCGGCGGCCGATGACGTTCGTATCCATCCCCTGCCCGCTGATTTCCTTGCCTTGCCGGTCGAACACGACCAAATCCAGTTCCTCGAACGGGAGCTTCGGCATCAGTTCGTACGCGGTTTCGAGCAGTTCGCGCTCGCGGTCGAGGAAGCCCGACGGCGGGACGCCCTCGACCAGCGTGGTGTCGTCGTGCTGGTCTTCCACGACGGCGACGCCGCCCACGATGGGAAGCGAGTCCAAGAGCTGCTCGGTTATCTCGGGAATCATCCGCCGGAACGACCAGTCTACGGCCCACTTGTGGGCGATCTGCGCGCCGCGCTGTTTGCCCATCCCGATGACGAGCATCTTCGACAGCCCGCTTTCGACCTCGCCGTCGAAGTCGGTGTGGGGCTTGACGCGGTTGACGGGGACGATGGCGTCCGCGGCCGCGGCGTTGGCGTCGGCGACCACGGGCACGTCGCGGTCCGGCGTGCGCCCGACCTCCACGACCTCCATGCTGGACCGAATCTCGCAGCCGATTCGCGCCTCGGTGACGCCGAGTTCGTTCAGCATCTCCCGCTGTCCTTCGCCGGTCGCGCCGCCGTGGCTCCCCATCGCGGGGAAGACGAACGGCTCGTAGCCCGCCTCGGAGACGGCGTCGACGACGCCCGCGACGATGTCTGGTAGGTTCGCGATACCGCGGCTTCCGACGCCGAGTGCGACTTCGCCGCCGTCGGGAACGTCCGCGAACGACAGCGCGCCGACGGCCGTCGCGGCCGCCTCCGCCACCTCGTCTGTCGGAATCGGATTCGTCTCCCAGACCTGTTCGACGATACCTAACTCGGGGAGCGGGGGGTTGCCGCACGCTTCGAGGATAACGTCTTCCGGGACTGAGAGCCAGTCTACGGGGTTCTCGCCGTCATCTGTGTGCATGCGAAACTCGACGGCCGAGTTCGACATAAAACTGTTCGTCGGTGGCGTTCCTACACGCTGAGGTCGTCGAGGACGACACGGCGCCCCTCCTCGGAGGACCGATAGCTCGCCTCGGTGAGTTGGACGCCGCGCGCCCCGGCGGTGAAGTCCCACGGGAACGGCTCGTCGGCGACGACGTGGCGGACGAACTTCTCCCACTGGAGCTTGAACGCGTTCTCGAACACCCGGTTGTTCGGGACGCCCGTCCAGTCCTCGTAGAAGTCGTGTTCCTTCGGCGTGTCGGGGTTCCACTCCGGTTTCGGCGTGTTCGCGTGGCCCTGCGTCTTGCAGTCGCGCAGGCCGGCGACCGCGCTTCCCTCAGTCCCGTCGACCTGAATCTCGAGGAGGTCGTCGCGGTTGACGCGGACGGTCCACGAGGAGTTGAGTTGGGCGACGATGTCGTCTTCCAACTCCATGATGGCGTAGGCGGCGTCGTCGGCGGTCGCCTCGTACGGCTCGCCGTCCTCGTCGATTCGCTCGTCGATGTGGGTCTTCTGGAGACAGCGGACGGACTCCACCTCACCGAACAGGTTCTCCAGCACGTAGCTCCAATGAGAGAACATGTCGTCGACGATGCCGCCGCCGTCCTCGGCGCGGTAGTTCCACGAAGGGCGCTGTGCCTCCTGTCCGTGCCCGGTGAACACCCAGTAGCCGAACTCGACGCGCACCGAGAGGATGTCGCCGAAGAAGTCCTGTTCGATGAGCCGCTGGAGCTTCAACAGCCCCGGCAGCCAGAGTTTGTCTTGGACGATGCCGTGCTTCACGTCGCTCTCCTCGGCCATCCCGGCCACGTCGAGCGCGGCGCTGAGGTCGCTCGCCAGTGGTTTCTCGCAGTAGACGTGCTTTCCGGCATCGATAGCCTTCATCACGCTGTCAGGGCGGCGGGGGGTTATCTGCGAGTCGAAGTACACCTCGTCGTCGCCGTCGAGACACGTTTCGAGGTCGGGGTCGACGGTCCAGCGGTCGATGCCGTGTTCCTCGCTCAGTTCGCGGAGTTTGCGCTCGTTGCGGCCGACGAGAAGCGGGTCCGGCATGACTCGTTCCCCGCTGGAGAGTTCCACGCCGCCCTCCTCGCGTAGCGCGACGATAGAGCGGATGAGATGCTGATTCGTTCCCATCCGGCCGGTCACGCCGTTCATGATGATACCTAGCTCTTGCATGGGCTAACTCGTTGCACCAACCTGCTTGTCGGAGTGTAATAACCTTTTGCATGGTTCCGGGTTCCGCCGTGAACGATTCGCGCGTCTGACCGTCGCCAGCACCGTGAACAGCCGATTCGACGCCGAATGTGAGCGCGGAGCCGACGACGTGCGTGACTCGGGCGACTCCGATTCGAGTATGCCGAACGTTATATATACCACTCTATGTGTTACAAACATACGCTTGTAATATTTCGGGGTTCACCTCGTCATTTCGTCACAGACACCGTTTCATTCGTTCGCCACTCTCGAACTTTATCTACTGCCGTCGCCCCAGTTCGGGGCTACCATAAATTATAACAATCGTTGAATATGTTGTCTGGTCGAGTGATACGCTCATGAACCCTGACAGGAGAACGTTCCTCCGCGTGCTCGGAGCCGGGAGTATCGGTGCGACGACTGCTGGCCTCTTCGGTGGCGGCGCTGCGGCCGCGACCGTGATTTCAATGCGGGGCGGCGGCGACGACATCTGGGGCACGGCCGACGCGTTCCACTACCACTACACGGAACTGAGCGGCGACTTCGATGTCGCCGTCCAGAACGCCGGCATCGACAACGTCGAAAGCTGGACGAAGGCGGGTCCGATGGTCCGCGAGTCGCTCGCCCCCGACTCGAAGAACGTCATGGTCCGCCGGCGACCCAACGGCGAGGCGTCGATGCAGTACCGACCCGAAGACGGCGCTGAGACGGAGAGCGTCGGCGGCACGCCGGCCGACTGGCTCCGACTCAAGCGAAGCGGCGATACGATAGAGACCGCCCGCTCCACGGACGGAGAGACGTGGACCCCGATTAACACGCTCGGAGCCGACGATATCTCGCTGGGCGACAGCGTCTACGTCGGTCTGGCCGTCACGAGCCACCTCTCGGGGACGCTCGCGACGGCGACGTTCCAGAACCTCTCGGGGGTCGACCCCGACCGGAACCGAGACATCGGCGATGTCGATGTTGCGGGGAGCGTGGAGAGTACGGCGGGCGTCCCGCTCGTCTCGACCGGCGGCGTGACCGCCATCGCCTCCGACGCCGCGACCCTCACCGGCGAACTGAGCGACCTCGGCGGTGCCGGTTCCGCGGCGTGTTATTTCGAGTACCGGGAGGTCCCGACCGAGTCGTGGAACACCACGGCATCGACGGAACGCTCCTCGCCGGGCGCGTTCAGCGTCGAGGCCGACGACCTGACGGCACGCCGCTACTACGAGGTTCGCGCGGTGGCCGACACGGCCGACGGAGACACCGCGAGAGGCGCAGTCTCCACGTTCAGCACGCCGAATCCGTCGAACAGCAAGGCCCCGGACAGCGCCGGCTCGGACCGTGCCGGCCCGGACAGCGCGTCGCAGTTCGGACCGAGCGACGGGTTCGCCGAGGCCGCACCGTGGCTCGACGACGACACGCCGGTCATCGTGATAACCGAACCGACCCGCCGCCAACTCGAAAAGGCGGTCACCGTCGACGACGAGCGACTGGTCGTCTTCGAGACCAGCGGCACGGTCGACCTCGGCGTGCGCGACCTGCCGATTCCGTACGACAAGTGCTACATCGCCGGGCAGACCGCTCCCTCGCCGGGCGTCACGTTGGTCAGGGGCCGCGTGAACGTCGCGGCGAGCGACTGCGTCCTCCAGCACGTCCGGGTCCGACTCGGTGACGCGGGAATCGAGGAGCCGACCGAGGACTGGGCGCTCGACACGGTCAACACGGCCGACGAGACGGAGAACAACGTCATCGACCACGTCTCCGCCTCGTGGAGCGTCGACGAGTGTCTCTCGGTCGGCTACGAGACCGCGGACACGACCGTCTCGAACTGCCTCGTCGCCGAGGCGCTCGACGACTCGGTCCACCCGAAAGGCGAACACGGCTACGGGTCGCTCATCGGCAACGACGCGACGAACGTCGCCATGCTGGGGAACGTCTGGGCGTTCAACACCGACCGCCACCCCAGACTCAAGGAGGGAACCGAGAGCGTCGTCGTCAACAACGTGATGTACGACTTCGAGGACGGAACGTGGCTGGACCCCGACACCGAGGCGAGCATCGTCGGCAACGCCTACCGCAAGCCCAACTCGGACAAGGCGAACGTCTTCACCGAGGACGGTGTGGACACGGCCACCGCGTACCTCGAAGACAACGTCACCGACGACGACGTGCCGATGGTCGACGAGAACGTGACCGTCGTCGACGAGCGACCGCTGTGGCCCGACGGACTCGCGGCGATGCCGTCGGACCGGACGTTCGAACACAACCTCGAACACGTCGGCGCGCGCCCGGCCGACCGGACGGCGACCGACGAGCGCATCCTCGAACACGTCGAACTCGGCGCGAGCTATCTCGTCGACAGCCAAAAGCAGGTCGGCGGCTACCCGGACCTCCCGGTCAACAGCCACGAACTGAACGTCCCGAACGGCGGGACTCGACCGTGGCTTCGGTCGTGGTCTCGGCGGGTCGAATCGCCCGACGGCTGACTGCGCGGAGCCGACGCGCCGCCCGCGACCGGCTATATTGCTTGTACCCGCATCTTTTTACATCATTTTCGGTGAACTACGTGTATGAGTGCGAACATCGGATACATCGGTATCGACCACCACCACCGGGACCCCTACTTCGCCGTCGCGAGCGAGTTGGACGCGACGATTACCGCGGTCTGCGAACCCGGACGACGGGTCGACGTGGGGAACATCGCGGCGATGGACGACCGGCCCGACGAAATCACGACCGAGGGACAGGACATGGCGGACCTCGTCGGCGGCGCGGCGGTGTACGAGGACCCTCACGAACTCGTCTCCGACGCCGACATCGACGTGGTGTGGATAACCTACCGGAGCGACGAGACGCCGGCAATCATCGAGAGCGCCGTCGAGAACGGCGTTCACGTCGTCAGCGAGAAACCCATCGCACGGACCGCCGCCGACCTCGAAGATATCGCTGACCGCGCCAACGAGCTCGGCGTGACCGTCTCGCCGACGATGTACTACCGGCGCAACCCCGTCGCGATGACGCTCCGCGACCGGGTTTCGGAGGGCTTCTTCGGTGACGTGTGGACGCTCGACGGCCGCTTCAACGCCAGCCAACTCTCCTACCGGGACACCGACCACTACCTCTACGACCGCGAGACGAGCCGCGGCGGTGCGCTCCAGTGGATTGGACCGCACTGGGTCGACGTGATGCCGTGGGTTCTCGACGACCCCATCGCGCGGGTGAACGCCCGGTTCCACGACGCCGTCGAGGCGGACGTGGAAGCCGGTGCCGTCCTCCAGTTCGAGACCGAAAGCGGGACGCTCGGCACGTACCACACCGGCTACTACCTGAGCGACCGCGGCAAGGACACGCACCTCGGGCTCTACGGCACCGAGGGACAGGCGCTGACGCCGCTGCACCACGACTCGCTCCAGCACGAACCCACGGTCCCGCTCGATATCACCTCGGAGCACCCCGACTGGACCGCCGCGCCGAAGCGGACCGTCGAGTTCGAGTTCACGTACGACCGCTTCCCGGCGTGGGGCGACTTCGTGCAGGACTACTTCGAGGACTACTTCGCGGGCTACGAGACCGGCGACGTGCCCGCGACGGTCGACGACGCCGTGCAACTGCTGCGCGTCCTCGACGCGGCGTACGAGTCCGGCGAGCGCGGCGGGTGGGTCGAAGTCGAGGGGTGACGTCGGTCGACGCCGCCCAGACGCCGCCCAACACCGTCTCGCTGAGACCGCGTCCGCTTAGCCGTTCGACTATCCTGAACTTTAACTATGTAGCCGAAAATATTGGGGTATGCCAACGGATAACTCACCAAAGACGCTCCGGACGACCGCCACCTCGATAGCGATTCTGAAGCAACTCGAAGCGATAGACGGCGCGCGAGTCTCCGAAATCGCCGAGCGGATGGACAAGCCCAAGAGCACGATTCACGGTCACCTCGCGACGCTCAAGCAGGAGCAGTTCGTCATCAAGGAGGGCGATTTCTACTTCATCGGCCCGGAACTACTTCGGTTGGGGAACCAAGTCCGGACGCGGGAACCGGCGTTCGTCCTCGCGCGGCAGTTCACCGAGCGACTGTTCGAAGAGACCCGCCTCCGGTCGATTTTCACCGTCGAGATGGGTGGGAAGGCCGTCTTCCTGCACACCGCCTCGGGGAGCAAGATGGGGTGGTCCCACGAGCAACTCGGCAATCGGTTGTTCCTGCACAACACCGCCGTCGGGAAGGCGATTCTCGCGGAACTCCCCGAGCCGCGCATCGAACAGATACTCGACCGGTGGGGCCTGCCGCAGGAGACGGAAAACACCACCACCGACCGCGAGGCGCTGTTCGAGGAACTGGAGCGCGTCCGCGAGCAGGGCTACGCCGTCAACCGCGCCGAGAACTTCAACGAACTCTACGCCATCGGCGTCGCCGCGACGCGCCGTTCGGGCGACGTTATCGGCGGGTTCAGCGTCACGGGCCCGGCCCACTCGGTGACCGGCGAGGACCGGAAGGCCGAACTCGCACACACGGTCAAAGACATCGTCAGCGAGTTCGAACTGGAACTCGCGCTCGCGTGACTCGGGTTCGAGCGAGCCGAACCCGCGGTCTTCGCCCGCTCTCCTGGCTCGACCGACCGTTACGTTCGTTTCTGCCGAACTTTATGTACTCTCGAATCAGGACTATTTAATGACATAATTTCAACACTTCGTCGCAGCGGATTACGGTCGTAGCTGTGTAAAATCATCTGCCGTTCCCGCATCCGTGCCATCGCGTACGGTGTATTGTACGGTAATAACACATTCGTGCGGGTGTGATGAATCAACCCCAACAGAGCGTGCTGATGTCGGTGGTATTGGATATTCTCCAAGGCAATGCAAGATAAATATCGCGGAATCTCTACACGACTCCCGTTTGGAAGCGCGTTCGAGCATTACGAACGCCCCGTCCCATCGACTACGACTTCGTGTTCATGTTGATGTTGACCTCGATGACGTTCGCGGACTGCGTGACGAGTTTCGGGACGTGCTCTTGGAACTGCTCGCCTTGCAGGAGACTGGTCGGGCCCGACACGCTCACCGAACCGAGCACCCGCCCGCTCGGGTCTTCGATTGGCGCACCGATGGCGCGAAACCCTCTGATTTCCTCTTCGTCGTTGTACGCGTAGCCGCGCTCGCGAATCTGTTCGAGTTCGTCGAACAGCGCCTCGCGGTCGGTGATAGTGGCTTTCGTCTGCGCAGGGAGTCCGCGTTGCTCGATGATTTCTTCGACTCGCTCGTCGGGAAGGGCGGCCAAAATCGCCTTTCCGGAGGCGGTGTAGTGGAGGTGGTCTTGGCTCTGTACCTTCTCGGTCTGGTACTCTCCATCGACGCTCGTGTCCCCCTTCACCTGGTAGAGGTTGACCCCGTAGCCGTTCTCCTCGGTGACGATGTGCGTGTACTGGTCGGTCTCCGCCGCGAGTTTTTCGACCTCCGGCTTACCGTATCGGTACAGCGGGCTCTGATTCCGCGCGTACTCTCCGAGGACGGTGAATTTGAACGCGAATCGGTAGCGGTTCCCGCGCTGGACGAGCAAGCCGTTTTCCTCCAGCGTCCTGAGATGGATGTACGCCGTGCTCTTCGAGATGTCCAAATAGTCGGAGAGCTCCGAAACACCGATTCCATCGCAGTCTTTGACGGCGTCGAGAACCCGTGACGCCGTCGTGACCGTCTTCAGCGTCCGTGGCCCCCCTTTTTGCCCCGTCTGTTTCATAGTCTGGTTGTGTCACTCCTCCTGTATTAACGTTCGCCTATGTTAACTATACGATGCTACATGAATATGTATGTACGGTAAATGCACTATATTTGGCCTTATCCTCATATTTCGGTCTAAGGGTGGTCTGTCCGTTCTCGGACTCCGCGAAATTCGTTTACCATAGCCGAACGCAGTGACTCCGGGTCGCCGGCGGCGGGGGCGTGGCCCTCGTTGTCTGCGGTAGTTCGCGGCCGCAAAAAGTGCGCTGCGGGTTGGCATACTCCTCCGTCGGTCGGTCGTCGTCGTCGTGCTCCGCCGCGCATCCCCGGCAGACGCGGATTAGCTCGGTACTTCGCCTTCGACGCCCTCGACGAAACTGCTCATCTCTTGGAAGAGGAACTCGTCGCTTTCCCCCTCGAACGTGCTGCCTGCCCACACGTCGAGTTCGTCGTTCAGGATTTGCTCTTCCGTCGCGGCGACCTGGTCTTTGACCTCCTGTGAGACGTTCGGTCCCCACTCGTCGAGCATCGGAACGCCCGTCTCCATCCCGCCCCAGAACGCATCGGCTTCCCACGACCCCTCGTGGAGCGATTCGAGGGTCGGACCGTAGAACTCGGTCCAGTCCCAAATCGGTGAGATGAGGTAGTTCTCACCGCCGAACTGCCCCATCGGAGCGTTGTACCCTGATGTCCAGACGCCGGCGTCGCTGGCGGCCCTGACCGCCGCCGGCGAGTCCTGCTCTTGGGCGATGACGTCACAGCCCTCGTCGATGAGCGCGTTCGCGGCCTCTCTGGCCGTCGGCGGGTCGAACCAGGCGTTGACCCAGCGAACCTTGAACGTCGCCTCGGGGTTGACGGAGCGCGCGCCCAGCGCCATCGCGTTGATGGACCGAACGACCTCCGGAATCGGGAACGCGGCCACGTAACCGATGGTGTTGTTCTCGGTGACCATTCCGGTGGCCTGTCCGGCCAGATACCGCGGCTCGTAGATACGACCCATGTAGCGACCCATGTTCTCCCGCGTCCGGTAGCCCGTCGCGTGTTCGAACACGGTGTCGGGGTAGTCCTCCGCCACCGCGTACATCGGGTCTTGGTAGCCGAACGTGGTTCCGAATATCACGTCCACGTCCCCTTGGGCGTACTGCTCGAAGACGCGCTCGGAGTCCGAGGGCGCGACGGCCTCCGTGTACTCCGTCTCCAACCAGTCGTACTGCTCGTCGACGGCCTGCCGGGCTTGGTCGTGCGCCCACGACCACCCGAGGTCACCGATCTCGGAGATGTACACCCACGCGGCGTTGACCGTCTCTCCCTCGCTTGCCCCCCCGCCGTCGGTGGTCTCAACGTCGCCGGTCGTCGTTCCACTGGTCGTTCCCTCGCTGGCCGTCGTTTCGCTCACTTCCGTGTCGCCGGTGTCTCCACCGGTACAACCCGCGAGCGTGGTGACGCCGGCGGCACCGAGCGCACTCAGTACGTCTCTCCGCTGAATCGAAGATTCCTCGTCTAACATCGCGTAACCGCTTACTTGTCATTGTAATTTATACTTAAATATTTTCATAATAGTCTAGATAACTATGTCGTCTGGGGACGTTTTTGAACTGTTCGAAACCGGATGTCGTCAAACCCGTATTTGAGGTGGACGAATGACGAATCTGTCCCTTCGGTCGCCCAGAGTTCAGTCCACGACCGTCGGCACGTACTCGAACGACTCCACGTCGACGAGTCCGTTGTTGGTGAGTCGGTACGTCGGAATCACTTCGAGGGCGAGAAACGACAGCGCCATCAGGCCACCGTCGCAGTCGAGCCCGAGGTCGTCGGCGGTCGCCTCGACTGATTCGAACGTCTCCTTTACGGTCCCCAGCGACTCGTCCGACATCAACCCCCCCATCGGAAGCGCCAGCGACGACAGGGCGTCGTCCTCCGGGTCGTACGCCGCGACGCCGCCGCCGACATCCCGGAGGTGGTTCGCCACGGTCGCCATCGAGCCGTGGTCGACGCCGGCGACGATGCAGTTGTGCGCGTCGTGTGCCACCGTCGACCCCACAGCGCCCCGCTCCAGTCCGAGCCCGCGGACGAATCCGCGGCCGACGCCGCCCGCTTCCCCGTGCCGTTCGATGACGGCGAGTGGAAGCACGTCGTCGTCCGCGTTCGCGGTGAGGACCCGTTCCTCGTTGACCGACGCGACGGGAACGTCTGCTTCCGTCCGTCCCGTTTGGAGTCCGCCGACCGCGTCGATGACTCTGACTCGCACGGGGCCGTCCCCCCCGTGTCGCACCGCGAGGTCCGCCGCCGACACCGATTCGAACCTCACGGTGTCGGTCGCTATGGCCGACGCCGGCGGCGCGCCACCACCCTTCGTCGGGTCGACCGCGCCGTCGACGACGACGTGGTCCACCTCCCACGTTCGCAGGTCCGAGAGCAAGACGAGGTCAGCCGGTGCCCCCGGCTGAACCCGCCCGAAGGGGAGCCCGTAGCTCTCGGCGGTGTTGACGGTCGCCATCTGCACCGCCTCCACCGGCTCGACACCCAACCGGATAGCCTTTCGAACCGCGAAGTCGACGCCGCCCCGCTCGACGAGGTCGACGACGTCTCTGTCGTCGGTACACAGCGAGAGCCGCCGACTGTCCACCTCGTCGACGAGACCGACCACGTCCGCGAGGTTCTTGCTCGCGGAACCCTCCCTGAGGTAGACGCGGAGTCCCGCCTCGACCTTCTCTCGGGCCTCCGCGAGCGTGATGCTCTCGTGGTCGTTGTCGAGGTATCGGGCGACCGTCTGGAGGTTGCTTCCGCGTACCCGGGGCGCGTGTCCGTCGACCGTCAGCCCGCGGGCCCTCGCGGCCCGAATCTTCTCGCGGACGGACTCCTCGCCGGCGACGACGCCGGGAATGTTCATCACTTCGCCCAGCGCGACGACCTCGTCTTCCCCGAGCAGGGCGTCGACGGCCTCGGCATCGAGCGTCGCGCCCGCGTCCTGTAACGTCGTCGCCGGGACCGACGACGGAACGGTAAAGCGGACTTTCAGCGGCGTCCGTGTCGCGTCGGCCATCATCGCCTCGACGCCGGCGACGCCGCTCACGTTCGCAATCTCGTGCGGGTCGTGAATCACGCTCGTGACGCCCCTCGGAACCACCGCGTCGGCGTACTGCGGGAGCGTCACCATCGACGACTCGACGTGCATGTGCGCGTCGATGAGACCGGGCGCGACGTACTCCGCGTCGAGTTCGCGGGCCGCCGGTCGCTCTTCGAGCGCGACGATTCGCCCGTCGTCCACGGCGACGAACGACTCCGAGACGGTCCCCGTGTTGACGTTGACGAGGTTCCCGCTGACGAGGAGGTCAACCGGTTCGTCGCTCATCGTTGCGCTCCGTTCGATTCGGCTATCCGAGTGGCGGTCGGTGTCCACATCGATAGGCGCTCTTGTCGGAGGCGGGATTTATGAATTTCCCCACGTCATCCGAACGCCTCCGAACAGATGGGCACGTCAGCACAAATATTCCTGTCATGAGAACAGTTATCTTGGTGGATTCAATACACTCCTGTGAATATACCACATGACAAGGGAACCATTTCTCCGGATGGAGAACATCGTGAAAGCGTTTCCGGGCGTCGTGGCCAACGACCACATTGACCTCTCCGTCGAGCGCGGTGAAATCCACGGACTCCTCGGCGAGAACGGGGCAGGAAAGAGCACGCTCATGAAGATTCTGTACGGTCTCTACTCGCAGGACAGCGGCGAAATCTCCCTCTCTGGGACGCGGCTTCGGCTGGACTCCCCGCAGGACGCCATCGACGCGGGAATCGGGATGGTCCACCAGCACTTCATGTTGATTCCCCGTCTCACCGTCGCGGAGAACGTCGTCCTCGGCGAGCGCGAGCCGGCGACGCCGTTTCGCCCGGACGCGGGCGGATGGCTCCCGGACGCCGTCCGCTCCAATTCGCTCGTCCAGTCGCTCGCCGGGCGGTTTTCGCTCGGCCTCGACGTTCCGGAGCGGCGCATCCAAGAGCTGGCCGACCGGTACGGCTTCGACATCGACGTGAGCGCGAGAGTCTGGGAGCTGGACGTCGGCCAGCAACAGCGCGTCGAGATTCTCAAGGCGCTGTACCGCGATGTCGACCTGCTCATCCTCGACGAGCCGACGGCCGTGTTGACGCCGACCGAGGCCGACCGCCTTTTTGACTCGCTCGAACGCCTCACCGACGAGGGCGTGTCGATTATCTTCATCACGCACAAGCTCAAGGAGGTCGAAGCGATCGTCGACCGCGTGACCGTCCTCCGCGACGGCGAGAACGTCGGCACCGTCTCCACGTCAGGCGTCTCCCGGGCCGACCTCGCGGAGATGATGGTCGGCCGCGAAGTGCTGTTCCAAGTCGATAGGGAGCGCGTCGAACCCGGCGAGCCGGTCCTCCGGGCGCGGAACGTCTCCGCCACGGACGACCGCGGCATCGAGGCGCTGTCGGATGTCGACCTCACGGTTCGCCGCGGTGAGGTCGTCGGCATCGCCGGCGTCAGCGGCAACGGGCAGACGGAACTCGCGGAAGTCATCGCCGGACTCCGCAATGTCTCCGCGGGCGAACTGACTGTCGACGGGACGGACCTCACGAACGCCTCGCCCCGGACGTTTATCGACAACGGCGTCTCGTTCGTCCCCGAAGATAGAAACCGCTACGGCTCCGCGGGGGACCTTTCTGTGATGCACAACGCGGCGATGAAGGATTTCCGCGAGGACCGCTTCGGGAGCGGGGTGACGCTGGACTACGGTGAACTCCGGGCGCACGCCGAGGCGCTCGTCGAGGCGTTCGACGTTCGCGGCGTCCACGACGTGACCGACGCGACGGCCGGCGACCTCTCGGGCGGTAACTTACAGAAGCTCATCCTCGCCCGAGAAATCTCTCGAGACCCCGATCTCCTCGTCGCGAACCAGCCCACCCGCGGCGTCGACGTCGGCGCGATAGAGTCCATCCGCGAGGCGATTCTCGACCAGCGGACCGAGGGGACCGGCGTGGTGCTGCTCTCGGAGGACCTCGACGAGATTATCGACCTGAGCGACCGCATCCTCGTCGTCTACGAGGGCGAGGTCGTCTACGAGACGACGCCCGAGGACGCCGACCGCGAGCGAATCGGGCTCGAAATGACCGGCGGCGGGGACGCCACCGCGACCCCGGGCGCTCAACTCCGAGGACTCGGTGAGAGCTAATGAACGTCGAACTGCAACTCAATCCCCGTCGAACCGTCCCCGCGTGGCTAGCCTACGGGACGCCGGTACTTACGGTCCTCGCGGCCTTAGCCGTCGGCGGCGTCGCGCTCGTCGCGCTGAACGTTGACCCGGTGGACGCCTACGGCGTGATGTTCGTCGAGACGCTCACCAGCCAGTTCGGCCTCACGGAGGTCCTCGTCAGGGCGGTCCCCCTGATTCTGGCGGGCCTCGCGGTGTATCTCCCGCTGAAGGCGGGGCTGTTCAACATCGGTGCCGAGGGGCAACTCCTCCTCGGCGCGCTCGCCGGTACGTGGGTCGCCGTAAACGTCTCGCTTCCCGCCGTGGTGTTGCTCCCGCTGATGTTTCTCGCCGCCTGCGTCGCCGGCGCGTTCTGGGCGGGCATCCCCGCGTGGCTCCGCGCGAAGTGGGATGTCAACGAGATTATCACCTCGCTTCTGTTGACGTTCGTCGCACAGGAACTCCAGAGCTACCTGCTCCGCGGGCCCATGCAGGGCGGCACCGGGAACTTTCCGCAGTCGGCTCGCTTTTCGGACGCCGCGACGCTCCCGCCGCTCGCCGGACTCGTGCCCGGCGGCGGGTCGATACCGCTCTTCGCGGACGTTCACGCCGGCGTCGTCGTCGTCGCCGCCGCGGTCGTCGCCACGTACGTCGTCATGACCAAGACGCGCCTCGGCTTCGAGGTTACGTTCGTCGGCTCGAACGACGAGGCCGCCCGGCAGGCGGGGATGAGCCGGTACACGGTGTTCCTGTTCGTCTTCCTCCTCGGCGGCGCGTTCGCGGCGCTCGGCGGCATCGCTGAAATTGCCGGCTCGCAGGGGCGGTTCCGCGCCGCCTTCGCCCCCGGCTACGGGTTCACCGCGATTCCCATCGCCCTCCTGGGCCGCAACAGCGCGGTCAAGGTCATGCTCGCCGGGCTGTTTTTCGCCGTCCTGTTCGTCGGCGGGTCGAGCGTCGAGGTCGCCTTCGGCGTCCCCGCGGCGTTGGTCGAAATCATTCAGGCGCTCGTCATCCTCTTTCTCATCACCTCGGAGTTCTTCAAGCGCTACCGAGTCGGCATCGCGTTCGACCGCCCGGCGAGCGGCGTACCGGCCGACGACCAAGGCGGTGATGCCCAGTGGTGAGCTTCGTCGCAGGGCTCCTGAACGCGACGGTGCAGGCCGCGACGGTGCTGTTGTTGGCCGGGCTCGGAGAGCTCATCAGCGAGCGCGCGGGCGTCCTCAACCTCGGCGTGGAGGGGATGATGCTCGTCGGCGCGCTCGGCGGGTTCGTCGTCACCGCGATCACGGGGAACTACTGGCTCGGCTTCGGTGCCGGCATCGTCTTCGGGATGCTGCTCGCGTCCGTCCACGCGTTCCTCTGTATCTCCCTGAAGTCGAATCAGGTGATAAGCGGCGTCATGCTCACGCTGTTGGGGACCGGCCTGACGACGTTCTTCGGGTCGGGCTGGGTCCAAGAGTCCATCACCGGGTTCCCGCAGATGACGCTCCCGCTCGTCGGGCGCTACCTCGTCCACCTCCCGGTCGTCGGCGAGGCGTTCTTCCGTAGCACCGCGACCGACTACCTCGCGCTCCTCGCGGTGCCGGTCGTCTGGTTTTTCCTGTATCGGTCGAACCTCGGTCTCGAAATCATCGCCGTCGGCGAAGACCCCGAGATGGCGGACACCATGGGCGTTCCGGTGTTCAGGCTCCGCTATCTCGCGGTTATCGTCGGCGGCGGCTTCGCCGGGGCCGCCGGCGCGCACCTCTCGCTGGCGTTCTCCCAACTGTGGGTCCCCGGCATGACCGTGGGCCGCGGCTGGATTGCGGTCGCGCTCGTCATCTTCGCCCAGTGGCGTCCCAGCAGGATGCTGGTCGGCGCGTACCTCTTCGGCCTCCTCGACGCGCTCCAACTCCGTTCGCAGTCGCTCTCCCTTGCACTCGACCCGAGCACCCCGTTGGCCGGCGTCATCAACCCGGTCGTGAACACGCTCAGCAATCCGCAGATCATGTCCACGTACCCCTACCTGACGACGATTGCCGTCCTCACGTACGCGGTCATCCGGACCAAGAGCGTCCGCCTCGCGGTCCCCTCCGCGCTGTTGCAGTCGTACAACCGCGAGATGGACTGACCCGAACGCCCGCGGTGATCCGTGCCGCGTCGCGCCCGCGACACGGTGTGGGTCGCGGCCCGCGACGACGGTTCTCGTGTGCCCCTGTTTATCGCGTTTTCCCGTGCAGTCGATTAGTCTCCCCGGGCCGCGGCTGCGATCCGTGACAGTAGTATCGTCGTAATGTTCTTTACATCTCCTATCACACACCGCACAGGTATAATGAATATAATTGCCTATCGCATACCGATCCCGAACGCGCCGCGCTCGCGTCGCTCAGGCGCGTCTCGACGCTTCCGCGATCGCGCTCTCGCGGTGGGTACTGGGTGGACGGAGCGAACTCGTTCGACCCGCCCGGCGGAGCTACAAGCGTCCCATCTCGTCGAGGACGACGCCGACGCCGTGGTCCGGGAGCACCGTCGAGGAGAACACGAGCATCGACACCGGCGGCGATAGCGTGAACAGGGCACCGACGACCCCGGTCTTGAGGTACGCAACCGCGTCGTGGTCGTTGTCGTCCATCCGGAGTGCGCGGCGGAACCCGGCGACGGCTAGGACGAGGCCCAACCCGCCCAACATCGCGTCGACAGCCGCGAGTCGCCGTATTCGCTGGTCAGCGACGAGATTCCGGCGACGTGGTCGGGTTCGACCGCGTGGCTCACGCCGAGGACTCCGGCGGTCGCGAGAACGACCGTGCTCATCGGTTCGCTCCATCGCCGCTCGAGTCCACGCCGTCGCTGTTCGAGACCGTCCCGTGTCGAGTGCGTTCTACCATCAGTCACGTAGTCGAAGAACACACGCTAAACTGCTTGGTAATTGCGCAATATTGTCTTATATGACTGCTATTAATATATTTGTCTTGGAATTCAATCTCACGATGGTTGATTGTGTACCCGAACAACTTCGAACGTCGCGTCGTCGAGGTGACCCGTGGAGATGACGGGTGACTTCGTTCCGGGGGAAGTGATTCCCGGCGACGGGACCGTGACGCTGAACGAAGGCCGCGAGACGGCCGAAGTACCCGTCGGCAACGCGGGCGACCGCCCGGTTCAGGTCGGCTCGCACTTCCACTTCTTCGAGGCCAACGCGGCGCTGTCGTTCGACCGCGAACGGGCCTTCGGGATGCGATTGAACATCCCCGCCGGGACGGCCGTCCGGTTCGAACCCGGCGACGAGCAGACCGTCGAACTCGTCGCGCTCGGCGGGAAGCGACGTGCGCACGGGATGAACGGACTGGTGAACGGGAGCGTCGACGGCGATCCCGGCGCGGCGCTGGAGCGCGCCCGCGAGGCGGGCTTCGGAGACACGGGCCTCGGGGGGGACGAATGACGCGAGAGATAGACCGCGGGGCCTACGCCGATCTCTACGGCCCCACCGTGGGCGACAAGGTCCGCCTCGGCGACACCGACCTGTTCGCCGCGGTCGAAGCGGACTACCGAACCCACGGCGACGAGGCGGTCTTCGGGGGCGGAAAGACGCTCCGCGACGGCCTCGGAATGGCCCCCGGTGTCACCCAAGCGGAGGGCGCGCTGGATTGGGTCATCACGAACGCGACCGTCATCGACCCGGTGGTCGGCATCGTCACGGGCGACATCGGCATCCGAGACGGCGACATCGTCGGCGTCGGCAAGGCCGGCAACCCTGACACGATGGACGGCGTGGACATGGTCGTCGGCCCTTCGACGGACGTGTACCCCGCCGAGGGGAAGATTGCGACGGCGGGCGCGCTCGACATCCACGTCCACTGGAACTCCGCCCAACTCCACGAACACGCGCTGGCGTCGGGGATTACGACGATGCTCGGCGGCGGCTACGGCGGCGGTGCGACGACCTGCACGACGGGCCCGGAGAACATCAAGCGATTCCTCCAGGCGGCCGAGGCGTGGCCGGTCAACGTCGGCTTCTACGGCAAGGGCAACGCCTCGGACCCCGCGCCGCTCCGCGAACAGGTTCGAGCGGGCGCGTGCGCGCTCAAACTCCACGAGGACTGGGGGTCGATGCCGGACGCCATCGACACCTGTCTCAATGTGGCCGAGGCAGAGGACGTGCAGGTGTGCATGCACACGGACACGCTGAACGAGGCCGGGTTCGTCGAGAACACGTTCGGGGCCGTCGACGGTCGGACGATGCACCTCTTCCACATCGAGGGCGCTGGCGGCGGCCACGCCCCCGACATCATGCGGATGGTGGGCGAACCGAACATGCTCCCCTCCTCGACGAACCCCTCGATGCCGTACACCGACAACACGTTCGACGAGCACCTCGACATGGTGATGGTGTGTCACCACCTCAACTCCGACGTTCCCGAGGACGTGGCGTTCGCCGAGTCCCGTGTCCGCCCGGAGACCATCGCCGCCGAAGACGTGCTCCACGACGAGGGTGCCATCTCCATGATGACGACCGATTCGCAGGCGATGGGGCGCATGGCAGAACTCGTCCCGCGGACGTGGCAGACCGCATCGAAGATGAAAACTCAGCGCGGCCCGCTCCCCGAAGACGAGGGGTCTGGCGCGGACAACTTCCGCATCAAACGCTACATCGCCAAGTACACCGTCAACCCCGCAATCGCGGCCGGCATCGACGACTACGTCGGCACGCTCGAACCCGGCAAACTCGCCGACATCGTCCTGTGGGACCCCGCGTTCTTCGGCGTCAAACCCGCGATGACGTTCAAAGGCGGGTTCCCCGTCCACTCCGAGATGGGCGAGGCGAACGGGTCGCTCATGACCTGCGAACCGATTGTCCAGCGCAACCGCGCCGGCGGGGTCGGCAAGGCGAAACACGGGCTGTCGCTTTCGTTCGTCTCGCCCGCGGCCGCCGAGGCAGGCGTCGGAGACGCGTACGGCCTCGATACGCGGGTCGTTCCCGTCTCTGGGGCGCGCACCCCCGGCAAGGACGACATGGTCCACAACGATTACTGCCCCGACGACATCGAAATCGACCCCGAGACGTTCGAGGTCACCATCGGCGGCGAACACGTCACCTGCGAACCGGCCTCCGAACTCCCGCTCACCCAACGCTACATGCTATGAAACTCACGCCAAAAGAACAGGAACGGCTCACGATATTCACCGCCGCAGAGGTCGCGCGACGTCGCAAGGAACGCGGCGTCCTGTTGAACCACCCCGAAACGGTCGCGTACATCAGCGACTGGTGTATCGAGCGCGCCCGCGAGGGGCGGTCGGTCGCCGAGATACGCGCCGAGGCCTCTCGGCTACTCGGCCGTGACGACGTGATGGACGGCGTCCCCGCCATGGTCGATATGATACAGGTCGAACCGATGTTCCCCGACGGGACGAAACTTGTCACCGTCCACGACCCGATTCGGTCGGACAGCGTCGGCGGCGTCACGAGCGGCGACGAGGACAGCGACGAGCGTACGGACGGCGGGGCGAGCGCATGAGCCTGACCCACCGCGACGTGGCGACCGTCGGCGTCGGCGGCCCGGTCGGGTCCGGCAAGACGTCGCTTCTGACCGAAATCGTCCCGCGACTGTGCGACGCCGGACTCGACGTGGGCGTCATCGCCAACGACATCCTCACCCAAGCGGACGCGGACCGGCTTCGAGAGCGCTTTGCCGGCGTCGTCCCCGAGGACCTCGTCGCCGGCGTCGAGACGGGTGCGTGCCCCCACACGGGGATTCGCGAGGACCCGTCGATGAATCTCCAGCAGATAGACGCGTTTCTCGCCGACCACCCGGAGTTGGACCTCGTCCTGATAGAGAGCGGCGGCGACAACCTCGCGGCCACGTTCAATCCCGAACTCGCGGACTACTCGCTGTACGTCATCAGCGTCGCGGAGGGCGACGACATCCCCCGGAAACGGGGTCCCGGCGTCGTCGACTGCGACCTGCTCGTCGTCAACAAGACCGACCTCGCGCCGCATGTCGGCGCTGACCTCGACGTGATGGAACGGGACGCCCGCGCCGTGCGCGACGGCCCGTTCGTCTTCACCGACTGCAAGGCGGGAACCGGCATCGACGAGGTCCTCGACCGCGTCCGCGAAGGGGTGTTGTTCGCCTGATGGCCGCCGACGCCCCGCACCCGGCGTTCGAGGGCTACGCGGCCGAGACGGTCCCCCAAGCGGCCGTCGGCTCGCCGGGCAAAGACGGCGTGCTCGCGCTGACCTTCGATTCCGAGGCCGGGGGGACGAAACTCGTGTACGACTACGCGACGGTTCCGTTCCACGTCTCCGGAACGCTCGCACACGACCCGCACCCCGACGCCGAGACGGTCTTCGTCCAGTCACCAACCGGCGGCGTCGCGCAGGGCGACCGCCACGACATCGATATCGAGGCGCGACCGGGGACCGTTGCGCACGTGTCGACGCAGAGTTCGACCAAGGTCCAGTCGATGACGCGCAACTACGCCGCCGCGGACGTGTCGCTGTCGGTCGCCGGGGGCGCTCACCTCGACTACGTCCCGGAGCCGACCATCCTCCACGAGGGGTCCCGCTACCTCCAGCAGTTCCGCGTCACGCTCGACGCGGGCGCGACGGCCGTCGTCGGCGATATCGTCGTTCCCGGGCGATTGGCCCGCGGCGAGCGCTTCGCCTTCGAGCGCTACCTCTCGCAGATTCGCGTCCACGGATCGGACGGCCTCCTCTTCGCCGACGCGACCCATCTAACCCCCGGGGAGGAAGACCCGACCACCCCCGGCGTGCTGGGCGAGTTCACCGTGTACGGGACGCTGTTCGTCATCGCTCCCGATCGCGACGCCGCGGCGCTGAGCGACGAGTTACACGCGGTCGTCGCCGACGAGACGCTCGAGGCGCGGAGCGGGGCGACGGAACTCCCGAACGGAGCGGGGGTGACCGTCCGCTCCCTCGGCGAGCGCGCCGAGACCGTCAAAGCCGCCCTGCAAGCCGCGTGGGACCGGGCACGACGAGAACTCGTCGGCGCGCCCGCACCCGAGGGGAGGAAGTACTGATGCTCCTCGCCGAAACCTACCTCGGCCACCGTGACGACCCGTCGCTCGCCGACAGACTGGCCGCGTCGGCCGAGAACGAAGCCGACGCCGACGGGCCATCCGTCTACCGCGTCGTCCTCTCGGACACGGAGCGGCGGCGTTCTCGGGTTCGGACGCGGACGACCGACGGGACCGACCTCGGCATCGTCGTCGGCCGCGACCTCTCGGACGGCGACGTGCTCGAAACCGACGCTGGGACCCCCGTCATGGTCGAACTCGCGGGCACAGCTGCGCTGGTGCTGACGCTCGGCGACGACGTCGCCCGAACCGCGGCGCTGGCGCTCGGCCACGCGCTCGGCAACCGCCACCTCAACCTCGCCGTGCGGGGCGACGAAATCCTCGTCGCGGTCACGGACTCACGCGACCGACTCGAGGAGATTATCGACGACCACCTCACGGACGCGTCCCTGCGGTACGAGACGGTATCGCCGACGACGTTCGACGACGGGGGGGCTGCGCCGCACGACCACGCTCATTCGCACGGGAGCGACGAGCACACGCCTTCACATTCGCACGACGGCGACGGGCACTCCCACTCGCACGAAAGCCGCCCCCGCCCATTCGGCCGCCCGCACTCGGACACCGACACCGACACCGACGCTGACGCCAACGCCGACCGCGACGCCGACGGTGCCAAGGGTACCCCCGCGAACGGGACGACCGACAACGAGGAGCGTGAGGGCCGATGAGCGACGACGCCGCCCTCGAATCCCTTCGGCTGGCCGACTCGTTCCTCCCGGTCGGGACGTACTCGCTTTCGTACGCGCTCGAACAGTTCGTGGCCGACGACCGCGTTACCGACGCCGACGACCTCCACGACCTGCTGTCGGTGTACCTCCGCCGCCAACTCGGGCCGAGCGAACTTGTCGCGCTTCGCGCCGCGCACGAGGCCGCCCGCGCGGACGACCTCGAGCGCGTCTGTACCGCCGACCGACGGCTCACCGCGGTAACGCTGTCCGCCGAGTTCAGAGACAGTTCGGAGCAGTCGGGCGACCGGCTGCTGTCGCTCCAGTCGGACCTCTCTACCGCCGACGATTCCGACTTCCTCGACCGATACGCCGACCGTGTGGCCGACGGCGCGCCGGGGAACTACGCCGTCGTCCTCGGCGTCGTGACCGGCTTGGCGGGCATCGAACTGCGGCAGGCATGTCTCATCTGCGTCCACGGCTTCGTCACCGGCCTCCTCGGTGCCGCCCAGCGGCTACTCTCGTTCGGACACACGAGCGCCCAGCGCGTCCTCACCGACCTCAAGCCGGCGCTGACCGCGGCAGTCGACGACAGCGCCGACCGGACGCTGGACGAGATGGTGCCGTTCGCGCCGCTGATAGACGTTCTCGCCGCCGAACACGAGCGCGCTGACCGGCGGCTGTTCGCGAGCTGAGCGTCTCCGGCGTATCTCCGGCGGTCCTGTTTTTCCGGTCAGGCGTCCACGAAGTCGAACTCGACGGCGTTCGCTCGCCGCCGAATCTCCGACGCATCGACGTGCGGGAGCCGTCGTCGTAGCGCACGTCGCCGTCGACCATGGTGAACACCACGTCGTCGCCGTGGGCGGCGAAGACGAGATGAGACAGCACGTCGTGTATCGGCGTCGCGCGGTGCGGTCGGCGTCGATACCGACGATGTCGGCCTTCCACCCCTCGCGGAGTTCGCCGACGCGGTCGAAGCCGGCGGCTTTCGCGCCGTTGCGAGTCGCCATCTCGAAGACCGTCGCGGCGGGCGTGCTCGTCGGGTCGAGCGCATCGACTTTCTGGAGGAGACTGGCCTGTCGCATCTCGGTGAACGCGTCAAGCGTGTTGCTGCACGGCGGGCCGTCGTTGCCGAGCGCGACGTTGATGCCGCGGTCGAGGTAGTCCGCAATCGGTGCGATGCCCGACGCGAGTGTCATGTTCGACGACGGACAGTGCGTGACGTGCGTTCCGGTCTCCGCGAGGTCGGGCGCTCCGACGACCGCCGTCAGCGGTGTGCTTCGAGGTCGGCTACCGTGTCGATGTCCGCGTGGATACCGGGGTCGTCCACGGCGAGCCGGTGGACTCGAACGTCTTCGAACAGGGCGCGCGCACCCGCGTCTCCGGCGAGCCTCCCGAACCGGCCGAGCGCCGCCGCGTCGAACACGACGGGGTTTCCGCGCCGCCCGTCGTACATCGGGACGACGACGTGACGGTCGCCGTCGTCCATCGCCGCGACGAGGGCGTCGTAAGTCGAACTCTCGACGGCCGGCATATCGCCGAGCGCGAACACGCCGACCGACCCGCCGCGCGACAGTACCTCGTCCGCCCCGAGCCGAACCGACGTGCTCTGCCCCGCGTCGTATCGCTCGTTGCGGACGGTCGTCAGTCGCTCTCCGAGCGGTTCTAACGCCCGTTTGACTCGTTCGGCGTCGTGTCCGAGGACGACCACGGTTTCATCGACCGGCGACTCGACCAGCCGCCGGGCCGCGCGGCGGACAACCGGTTCGCCGTCGAGCGGCTGGCAGAGCTTGTTCCCCCGTTCGAACCGGGTTCCCGCCCCCGCGGCGAGCAGGATGCCCACCCGGGTCATCCGAGCTCGGGCCGCCCGTGAATCGGGCCCGCGCGGTCGGTCAGCCGTGCCCCGCCGCGGCCGTTGTGAACCGCGAGCAGTTCGCTGACGATGCTCAGCCCGACGGTCGACGGCTCGTCGCCGCCGATGTCGAGCCCGCACGGGGCCGCGATTCGCTCGCGGTCGGTCGCGTCAAGCTTCCGGACCATCGCCTCGCGGAGCTGGTCGAACCGCCGCCGCGGGCCCATCACGCCGACGTACGGAACCTCGGTTCCGAGTATCGACTCCAGCGCGAGTCGGTCGTCGACGAAGTTGTGCGACATGAGCACGACGTAGGTGTGGTCGGGCGCGTCGACGAGGGCCGCGAGTTCGGCGGGGTGTACCGCGGTCACTTCGCTGGCCGCCGGGAACCGACTCTCGTCGGCGTGCGCCCCTCTCGCGGCCGCGACGCGGACGCGGAAGCCGGCCTGCGCGCCGAGCGACGCGACGGGGTTGACGTCTCCGTGGCCGCCGAAGACGAGCAGCTCCGGCGTCGGCGCGAGGTCGTTTGCGAACACCCGCACGTCGCCGTCGCTCGTCCGCACGTCGAGCGTCGCCGCCGCGCCGGACGCCGCCCCGTCGAGCCGCGATTCGGCCTCGGCGACGACCGCCTCGGGGAGGTCGGGACGGCCCTTCGAGAGCCGTTCGCCCCGTCCCCGCGTTATCACCGTCCGGTCGCCGACGCCGGTTGCCGGGTCGTCGGTCTCGACGGCGGTGAGCACCGTCGCCGCGCGTTTCTCGCGGAGTTCGCTCAACGCGGGGTCGAAGCTCGCGTCGACCGGCTCGACGAGCACGTCGATGACGCCGTTGCAGCCGAGTCCGAGCCCCCACGCGTCGGCGTCGCCTCCCCGGAGGTCGAACGTCTCCAGTCGCGGCGTCCCGCTCGCGCTCACCCGCCGCGCGGTCTCTGTCACCGACTCGGTTATACAGCCGGCGGTGACCGCGCCGAGTCGCTCGCCGTCGGGCACGACGACCATCCGCGCCCCCGGTCGGCGGTAGCCCGACTCCTCGACGTTCACGACGGTCGCGACGACCGCGTCCGACCCCGAGCCTCGCTGCTCGCGCATCGACTGCCGAACGCTGTCTGTGGTCGCGCTCCACGGGTCGTCTGTCGTTCGCATCGTTCAGTCGCCCTCCCGTACTCCCGTCAGCACCATTGATTTATCGGTCGGTTCGGTGGCCCCGCCGCACGGGGCGGTCGGACGAACACGCCCACACGCCCCGCTCGGCCGGCGGTTCACGGCTCCGAAGCGGCCCGCTCGATTGCCTGTCGGCAGTACGTCCGGACGAGCCGTCGCCGGTACTCCTCGGTCGCCGCGTCGTTCGCCAGTAGCGACGCCGTCTCGACATCGTCGAGTGCGGCGGTCGCGGCCTCGGTCGCAACGTCGCCGTCGACGACCCTGCCGACGGCCTCGTCGACGAGCGCGCGTTCGACGTTCGGGAGCCGAATCGGATACGGCTTGGCCCCGTTCACCGCGACCCGCGCCGAGCGCACGACCCCGTCTTCCGTCTCGAACGCGGCCGCGGCACCGACGACGGCGTACCCCGAGTACTCCGAGGTTCGGACGTAGCCGCTCCGTTCGACGCTCGGCACCTCGATTCCGGTGACGAGTTCGTCCGCGTCGAGCGCGGTCGTTCCGGGACCGCGGAACCAGTCGTCCGCCGCTATCGCCCGCCGGCCGGCCGGCCCGCGAGTGACGACTCTCCCGCCGAGTGCGAGAAACGCCGCCGGCGCGTCGTATTTCGGGTCGGCAAACACGAGGTTGCCCGCAATCGTCCCGCGGTTTCTCGCCTGAAAGTCGCCGACCGAATCGGTCGCGTCGGCCAGCGCCCGCGCGCGCTCCGCGACGGTCGCGTCGGTTGCAATCTCGTCGTGGGTCACGAGCGCGCCGATAGCGACGCCGTCGCCCCGCTCCGTGATTCCGCGCAGTTCGTTGAGGCCGCTCACGTCTATCAGCCGGTCGGGGGTCTCGATGCCGTCTTTCAGCAGGGGTACGAGACTGTACCCGCCGGCGATGACGCGCGTCTCGGCGGCGTCTGCGAGTCGCTCGACCGCCTCCGACACGGTCTCGGGTTCGACGTACTCGACCGACTCGAACGCCGTCATCGGTCCCGGTCCTCCCGCAGCGCGGTCCACACCGTCTCGGGCGTAATCGGGAGTTCGGTCGCCCGGACGCCGACGGCGTCGTGTATCGCGTTCGCAATCGCGGCGGGCGGCCCGAGTATCGAGACCTCGCCGACGCTTTTCGCGCCGAACGGCCCCGTCGGCTCGTAGGTTTCGACCAACTCCGTGTCGATGTCGGGGAGTTCCGGCGCGTGCATCACCTCGTAGTCGCGGAGCCCGCGGAACTCCGGCGCGCCCCGGTCGTCCAGCGGGAGGTCCTCGGAGACCGTCTGTCCGAGTCCCATGACCGCGCCGCCGATGACTTGGCCGCGAGCGCCCGCGGGGTTAATCGCCTGTCCGCAGTCGACGGCGTTCACGAGTCGGCGCACTTCGAACTCGCCGGTCTCGGTGTCCACTTCGACCGCCGCGAGCTGCGCCGCGAACGGCTTGGGCGAGAGCGCAGTGTAGTGCTTCCCGGTCCCGGTGAGTCGCCGCTTCGGCCCGTGAACCCCCTGGAACGCCTCCGACGCGAACCGCTTGAGGGCTATCGACTCTCCGCCGGGGAACCGGACCTCGCCGTCGGCCAGTTCCACGTCGTCCGGGGCGACTCCGCGCCACTCGGCCGCGAGGTCGCGCACCTTCGCCGCGAGGTCGCGCGCGGCCTTCTCGGTCGCGTTCCCGCTGATGTAGGTCGTACTGCTCGCGTACGCCCCGTTGTCCCACGGTGTCGCGTCGGTGTCGTCGGCCTTCACGTGGACCGACTCGATGCCGAGTCCGAACACGCTCGCCGCAATCTGGCCCATCACCGTCTCAGAGCCCTGTCCGGTGTCTCCGACGCCGACCCGGACGGTGAGCGTCCCGTCATCTTCCAGCGTGATGTTACACCGGGAGAACTCGCTGCTCGGGACGCCGGATTTCGCCATTGCCAACGCGACGCCGTACCCGCGTTGGTAGCGGTCGTCGGCCGGTTCCTCGGGGCCGTCAGCCCAGCCGAGCGTCTCGCAGGCGCGTTCGAGACACTCCTTGACGCCGACGGATTCGAGGGTTCGCTTGCTCTCGCTGTACTCCGGTTCGAAGCTCTCGTCGCCCTCCTCGACCGCGTTTCGCCGCCGCAACTCGACCGGGTCCATCCCGATGGCCGCGGCGACCTCGTCGAGGTGGCTCTCGATGCCGAACGTCCCCTGTACCGCCCCGTACCCGCGCATCGCGCCGCCGGGCGTGACGTTGGTGTAGACCGCCCGCCCGGTGAAAAGCCGGTTCTCGAAGGGGTAGACCGACAGCGGTTCGTGGGCTGCGTTCATCAGCACCGCGGAGGCGTGACAGCCGTACGCGCCCGTGTTCGAGGTCACGTCGACGTGTATCGCCGTGAGCGTCCCGTCCTCCCGGACGCCGGTCTTGACGCGGACGGTCTGGGCGTGGCGCGTCTGCGCCGCGTGGAGGTCCTCCTTCCGGTCGTTTTTGAGCCGGACCTTCTCGCCGGTTTCGAGCGCGAGCGCCGCGCCGATGAACTGGTTCGGGAGCGTGTCCTGTCTGACGCCGAAGCCGCCGCCGACGCGGGGCTTGACGACTCGAACGTCGGTGCGGTTCAGGCCGAACACGCGGGCGATTTTGTCGCGGCAGATATGCGAGACCTGCGTCGTCGTCCGCAGGACGAGTCGCTTTCGGTCGTCCACCCACGCGATGGTCGTGTTCGTCTCCATCGGGAGGTGGTGGACGGCCTGCGTCTCGTATTCCTCTTCGACGACCTCGTCGGCCGCCTCGAACCCGTGTTCGACGCTTCCCTCCTCGTGGCGGGTTTCGCAGACGACGTTCCGCTCGGGGGCCGCGTTCTCCTGTGGGTTCTCGTACGGCTCCGGGTGGAGCGTCGGCGCGTCCGGCTCCATCGCCTCGTGGGCGTCGAGGACGTGGTCGTACAGTTCGTAGTCGACTTCGATGGCCTCGACGGCGGCATCTGCGGCCTCGGCGGTTCGCGCGGCGATGGCGGCCACCGGCTCGCCGACGAACCGGACCGTCTCGTTCAGGACGCGCTCGTCGAACGGCGCCGGGGCCGGGTAGGGGAAACCGGTTCGCGTGAAGCGGTCCTCGGGAACGTCCTCGTGGGTGAGCACCGCCTTCACGCCGGCTATCGCTTCCGCGGCCTCGGTGTCGATGGACCGAACGCGAGCGTGCGCGTGCGGGCTTCGAAGCACCTTCGCGGCGAGGGCGCCGTCGGTCGGCACGTCGTCGGTGTAGCGTGCCTTGCCGGTGACGAGCCCCCAGCCGTCGACTTTCTCGACGCTCTCCCCGACGGGGGCGTCGTCTCCGCGCGCCTCGCTGGTCGACTTCGCCGCCGTCTCGGGGTCGCCGGTGTCGGACCGAGGCATCTTACTCGGTGCCCTCGGACGACGCGTCCGACCCGGAGAGGCGGTCGGCCGCCGCTTGCACCGCCTCTATCTGCTGGACGTAACCCGTACAGCGACAGATGTTGCCGCTCAGCGCGTCTGCGACCTCGCTCTCGGTCGGCTCGTCGTTCCGCTGGAGGAGGTCGTACGAGGCGAGCAGTACGCCGGGGATGCAGTAGCCGCATTGGGCGGCCCCGTGTTCGAGGAACTCCGACTGGAGGGGATGGAGGTCGCCGTCGTCGTCGGCCAGACCCTCGACGGTCATCACGTCCGCCCCGTCGCAGCTCGCCGCCGGAACGAGACACGACCGGGTGACTCCCTCGCCGTCGAGGATGACGTTGCATGCCCCGCAAACGCCCTCGTCACAGCCGTTTTTGACGCCGTAGTACCCCGCTCCGCGGAGCGTCTCCATGAGCGTCTCGCCGGACGAGACGGCGAACTGTTCGTCTTCACCGTTCACGCTCGCTCGGATTACGGTAGTTGACGTACTATCTTGAATCATTCTTGAATATATCGGCTTCCATACGCAATTAAATATTCTGGTAGGGGGCATAATTGTGCCAGCATTCGCTCGATTGTCCGGTTCACGAGCGCGGTCTTCGGGAGCGGTCTCGATGTCGCCGGTGTGGTCGTTTCGTTCGTCGTCCCCCCAGCCTCACCCCGTCTCGCACCGACCCCGCCTGAGTCCCGATTTGACGATACCGTTTGAAATAGTCGAACGAGTTCCGCGGGAGGTTCGAGCGCGCTGGGGCGACCGCTCGCGGCCCGCGCGAGACACGATACTGTTTGTCAGCACGAAGGGTCGTGCGTCTGCAATAGAAAATTACAACCGTAAATTTGTAATCTATCGCGAGGAGTTCATCCAAGGACGGGAGCACACGCCGTGGTGCCGTTGTACCCCGTCGCGCGTTCGAGCATCTTGGACGTGCCGAGATAACCACCGTCGCTCGGCGGCGGCTAACGGAGCGGTATCACCCCACTTTCGTCGAGTGCGCTCGATGTCTCGCTCGGACGGGATGAGTAATCGGGTTCGGGCTGGTCGTGCGGGCCGTTGTCGGGCGCACTTGTCTCGTCGGCGTTTGAAATAGTCGAACATTCTGATCCGGGGCTCCGATTGGACCTGTGTATATATTCACTAAATTCGAAAAACATCGAGTATTCTGACCACCAAATCGCCATCTCGCGAAACGTTTATCAACAAGTGGTGTTACTCTCGGGGTAAGTACGCAATGATACCTTTCAGACCGAAGCCGACAGCCGCCGACCGCCGGCTCCGGACGACGGGGACGGGCGGCGGTTCGGTCGCGGACGTTCCTGCCTCGCCGCGACACGGTGCCACCCGGCGGCGGAATCGACGGCGCAGCGGTCGCCGTGACGGGGGACCGTGACGGCCCCGACTCGCGGCAGTGCGGGTCGCGTTTCGTTCGACATCGACGGCGACTCTCTCCGCGAAGACATCGAGCGAACGGCGGTATTCGGCTCGGTAGACACCGAACACGGGCGCGGTCGAACCGCACTCCCCGCCGACGCGGCGAACGGGCGGGCCCGCGATTACCTCGTGAGCCGCCTCAAAGCGGTCGGTCTCGACGTCCGTATCGACGCCGTCGGCAACATCGCCGGGCGGTGGACCCCGAACGGCGTCGATCCGGACGCGGCCCCGGTCGCCGCCGGGAGCCACCTCGATTCGGTTCCGAACGGCGGCATCTTCGACGGACCGCTCGGGGTCTACGCCGCGGTGGAGGCCGTCCGAAGCATCCGCGAGAGCGACCTGACGCCCGCTCGCCCGCTCGAAGTCGTCTGCTTCACCGGCGAAGAGGGGACCCGCTTCGCCGACGGCGTCCTCGGGTCGACGGTCGCCGCCGGGAAACGCGGCGTCGACGAGACGCTCGCGCTGACGGACGGTGACGAGACGCTCGAAGACGCCCTCGACCGCGTCGGCTACCGCGGTTCGGGCCGCCTCGACGCGAGCGCGTGGGACGCGTGGGTCGAACTCCACATCGAACAGAACACGCGCCTCGGAGACGCCGGCGTCCCTCTCGGTATCGTCACCGACATCACCGGGACCGCGCGGTGCCACGTCGGTATCGAGGGGCAGGCCGACCACTCGGGGACGACCGAGATGACGGCGCGCCACGACGCGCTCGCGGCCGCGAGCGAACTCGTCTTGGAGGTCGAGCGGCGCGCCGCGGACATCGCGACGACCGGCAGCGGCACCGCCGTCGGCACCGTCGGCCAACTCGACGTGGAGCCGAACGTCGTCAACGTCGTCCCCGGCGCGGCCTCGCTCCGCCTCGACCTCCGGTCGGTCGAGCGCGAGGAGATACGCCTCCAGTTGGACGCGGTCGAACGGGCGCTCGACGCGGTCGAGACCCACCGCGGCGTGACGACTTCGTTCGACTGCACGTACGACGTTCCGCCGACGCCGCTGTCGGAGCGCTGTCGGCGGGTCGCGACCGAGGCGGCCCGCGCGTACGACATCGAGACGCTGTCGCTCCACTCGGGCGCGGGCCACGACACGATGCGGGTCGCTGACGTGACCGACGCCGCGCTCGTGTTCGTCGCCTCCGAGAACGGCCACTCGCACTCACCGAGAGAGCGGGCCGGCTGGGCCGACTGCACCGCCGCGACCGAAGTGCTCGCGGGGACGCTCGCCAGACTGGCGACGGCGGGCGACACCGAGACGGGCGACACCGAACGAAACTAACCACCATCACACGAACCACTACACCCATGTTACAGCTAGAAATCGGAGACCGGACGTTCACCGCAGAACTGCACGGAGACCGCGCGCCCGCCTCCGTCGAGGCGGTTCGAGAGTTCCTCCCGCTGGAGTCGGAACTCATGCACGTCCGCTGGAGCGGCATCGCGACGTGGATAAACATCGACGAAATCGACCTCCCCGAGATTCCGCGGGAGAACCACACCGTCTACCCGTCGCGGGGCGACCTGCTTCTCTACCCCGGCTACCGGAACGAACAGGAGATTCTCGTCCCCTGCGGCCCGACGTGCTTCAAGAGCCCCGCCGGTGAAATCGCCGGGAACCACTTCGCGACCATCGACGCGACGGCGGAGGAGCTGAAGGCGATCGAGGAACTGACGCTCCGGGAGGGCGTCCAAGACGTCGTCATCCGGGAGGTATCGGAGTGACCGACATCGCGGTCCTCCACGACGTGCTTTCGGCCGCCGCGCGGAGCGACTACCTCGTACTCGCGTGCCCCTCACCGAGACGACGCGCGGCCTCGTCGACGAGCGGCCGTTCAACGCGCTTCCGACCGTCGGTATCGCTCCGTCCGTAGGCGGGGACGCCGCGGGCGGTCGCACCGGTAGCGCGTGCCCTCGATGAGCGGCGCGATTGAATACGTTCTCTCGACGATTTCCACGACTGTCTCGCTCGACGAGCGAGCGCTATCTGTACGTGTGTTCTCACTCGAAGGAAAACATCATTCATAGACATATTAGGTGAATAAGGGGTAGTTTCAAAAGTCAGTCTCGTGTCGTGTGAGCTGATGACTAGCACCCCCGCCACCGATGCGGAGACCGACTCGGTTGTACTGTACGATATCGAAGACAGACCGCCGCTGAGCGAGGCGGTCCCGCTGGGAATCCAACACGTCCTCGCGATGTTCCTCGGCAACGTCGCGCCGCCGCTCATCCTCGCGGGCGCGGTCGGTTCGGTGTCGGGCCAGACGACGTTTCTCGTGCAGATGGCGCTCATCGTCGCCGGCGCGGCGACGCTCGTGCAGGCCTTCCCGGTCGGTCCCGTCGGCGCTCGATTACCAATCGTCATGGGCACGAGTTTCGCGTTCCTCGGCCCGCTCATCGGCATCGGCCAACAGTTCGGCATCGCGGCGGTGTTCGGCGCGTCGCTCCTCGCCGCGCCCGTCGAGTTGGTGATGGGCGTCACGCTCGACCGCTTCCAGAAGTACTTCCCCCCGCTCGTCACGGGCATCGTCGTGATGCTCATCGGGCTGACGCTCATCCCGACGGGGATGAACTACGCCGCGGGCGCGTCCGCCGGCCCCTCGGCCGCCGGCTACGGCTCGTTTGCGAACCTCGGCCTCGCGGGGCTCGTCTTGGTCGTCACGGTCGTTCTCAACCAGTTCTTCGCCGGCTTCCTCCGCGTCATCAGCGTCTTCGTCGGCATCGTCGTCGGCTACGTCGCCGCCATCGCGCTCGGGATGGTCGACTTCACCGCCGTCGCGACCGCGGGGTGGATAACCGTGCCGACGCCGCTCAGGTTCGGCCTCGAATTCCCGCCCAGCGCCGTGCTCACGGTCGCGTTCCTCTACGTCATCACCGGCCTCGAAACCATCGGCGACATCTCCGGCACGGTGTCGGCGACCGGCCGGAACCCGACCCGCAAGGAGTTCCGCGGCGGCCTCGTCGCCGACGCCGTGATGAGCGCGTTCGCCGCGCTGTTCAACGCGCTTCCCAACACGTCGTTCTCCCAGAACGTCGGTCTCGTGAGCTTCACCGGCGTCGCGAGCCGATACGTCGTCGGCATCGGCGGGGTCGTCCTCGTCGTGCTCGGCTTCGTCCCGAAGGTCGGCGCGGTCGTCTCCGTGATGCCCGACGCCGTCCTCGGCGGGGGTGCGCTCATCCTCTTCGCGATGATTTTCTCCTCGGGAGCGCGAATCATCACGCAGAACGTCACGCTCGACCACCGGAACTCGACGATTCTCGCGCTGTCGATGGCGTTCGGCCTCGGCGTGGCGTTCCGCCCGGAGGTGCTCCAGAACTTCCCCGCCGAGGTGCAGACGCTGTTCGGCTCCGCGCTCGTCACCGGCGGCTTCACCGCGCTCGCGCTCAACGTCGTGCTCCCCGGCGGCGGCGTCGGTCTCGGCCCGACCGAGCACACCGACGGCCTCGACCCGGAAGACCTGACCGAACTGTCGAGTTCTGAGTCGTCGCCCTCCGCTCCGGTCGACGACTGAGTTCGCCCCGTCTGCTGCTTTCTCCCCCCAGTTCGCCCCGCGGTCTACCGGTACGTATAATTCGCTCCACCGAGGAGTGTGTCGTGATGACTGTTGACACGATACTCGGCGGCGGGACCGTCGTCACCGCGTCGCGGACGTTCGACGCCGCGGTCGCGGTCGACGAGGGTCGAATCGTCGGCGTCGGCGACGAGGACGCGCTTCCCGCGGGAACGAACCGAATCGACGCGACCGGACTGCTCGTCATGCCCGGCGTCGTCGACCCGCACGTCCACGTCGACGACCACGTCTCCATCGACACCTACCGGACCGCGACCGGCGCGGCGGCGCTCGGCGGGGTCACCACGTTCATCGACTTCGCGTGGCAGGCCTACGAGGGCGCGGACAGTCCGTGGGACGAGCCGGCGACCCTCTCGGAGGGCCTCGAACGCAAACGCGCCCAACAGGAACGGGCGCTCGTCGACTTCGGATTACACGGCGGGATTCTCCGGGAGGACGACGCGGTCTTCGAGGAGATTCCGGCGCTCATCGACGACGGCGTGACCTCGTTCAAGATGTACACCGCCTACGAGTTCGGCGTCTCGAACGGCTTTCTCAAGCGGATGTTCGACCGCCTCGCCGAACACGACGCGGTCGGCGTGGTCCACAGCGAAGACGACTCGGTCTGCCGGGCGCTCACCGCGGCACTCCGGGCCGCTGGCGAGGACGCCCCCGAGACGTACCCGCAGTCTCGCCCCGACTACGCCGAGGCGATGGCCGCGTCCGACGCGGTCACGCTCGCGACCGAGGCCGGGGCGAAATACTACGGCATCCACACGACGTGCCGGGCGGCCGCCGACGCGCTCGCCCGCCACCGCGAGGACGGGTCGCAGGTCAGAGCGGAGACCTGCACGCACTACACGACGCTCGACGACTCCGTCTACGCGGAACTGGGGAACCTGCCGAAAATCGCGCCGCCCATCCGCAAGGAAGACGACGTGGAGGCGATGTTCGAATACCTCCGCCGCGGCGTGCTGAGCGTCGTCTCGACGGACCACGTCGCCTCGAAGCGCGCCGACAAGGCCGACCGGCCGTGGTGGGAGGGACCGTTCGGCGCGAACGGCGTGCAGGTCAGCCTCCCGGTGTTCCACGACGAGGCGGTCAACGAGCGCGGGCTCTCGTACCCGTTTCTCGTCCGCGTGATGTGTTCGAACCCGGCCGAGACGTTCGGCCTCCCGAACAAGGGCACGCTCGAACCCGGAACCGACGCCGATATCGTCCTGTTCGACCCCGACGAGACGTACACGATTTCCGCCGACGCGAACGCCTCGAAGGCGGACTACTCGATTTACGAGGGTCGGGAGGTCACGGGCCGGGTGACGAAGACGCTCGTCCGCGGCGAGGTCGTCGCGGCCGACGGTGAGGTCGTCGGCGACCCCGGCCACGGCCGGTTCGTGGAGCGCGAGCGCCCCGATTGGAGCGCGTGAGTCGGGCGCCCCCGCCGGGACCCATCGAGCGCCGGGTTCACGCGTAGGTTGAAGTGTCGAGGTCACGCACGCCAAACAACGATGCACGAACTCACGCTCCAGCAGGTAAACCGCCTCGACGACGACTCGTTCGTGGACGCGCTCGGGGAGATATACGAACACTCGCCGTGGGTCGCCGAGCGGGCGCGGTCGTCGCGACCGTTTTCGTCCGTGGACGAACTTCGGTCGGCCATGAAGCGCGCCGTCGAGGACGCCTCACGCGAGAAGCAACTTCAGTTGCTCCGGGCGCACCCCGACCTCGGAGAGCGGACCGAGATGACCGACGCCTCGGAGGCGGAACAGGCGTCGGCCGGGCTGGACTCGCTCTCGCGGAGCCAGTACGAGACGTTCCAGCGGTTGAACGAGACGTACCGCGAGCGGTTCGGCTTCCCGTTCGTCATGGCGGTGAAAGACGAGACTCCCGACGCGATTGCCGCGGCGATGGAACGGCGAATCGACCACTCGGAGTCGGCGGAGTTTCGGACCGCGCTGGACGAGGTCCACACGATTGCGGAACTCCGGTTGGCGGAGCGGTTCTCGTCAGAATAGGAATCGACTGTCTGTCTGAATCAAAGCCGAAACGCGTCGCGTATGTCACGCGAACGCAAAGATTTTTGTTTAACGATGCACCTTTCATAGACGAATTATGACAGCGCAACAGTCACCGGTGGACGGTGACGCCCCGGACAGCGGCGAACAGCGAACCATGAACTACGGAAAGGAGAACGTCGCCGTCTACCGGACGTACGCGACCCCGCTGGAGGGCGTTCGCACGATTCCGGAGTCGTCGTTCGACGGGCGGGACAACGTGCTGTTCGGCCTCGACGTTCGCGTGCAGGTCGAAGGCGAGGAGTTCCTGCCGTCGTTCAGCGAGGGCGACAACGCGAAGGTCGTGGCGACGGACTCGATGAAGAACTTCATCCTCCACCACGCCGGCGAGTACGACGGTGCGACGCTCGAAGGCTTCCTGGAGTTCGTCGGGTCGGAGTTCTTGGACACCTACTCGCAGATGAACGCCGTCGAGGTATCGGCCGACGAGATTCGCTTCGACGAACTCCCCGTCCCCGACGACGACGGCGACGGGTTCGAGGCGAGCGACCTCGTCTTCCGCGTCTCCGACAACGAATCCGGCTTCGGCTCCGTCTCGCTTTCGCGCGAGGACGATGAGCCGGTCATCACCGACCAGACGAGCGGCGTCACCGGCCTCGAACTGGTCAAGGTCAAGGGGAGTTCGTTCACCGGCTACGTCCAAGACGAGTACACGACGCTCCCGGAGCGCGAGGACCGAACGCTCTACATCTCGCTCGATATCTTCTGGACCTACGACGGCCCCGAAGACGCGCTCGGCGAGGACCCCGAACAGTACGTGCCGTCCGAGCAGGTCCGCGACATCGCTCACGTCGTCTTCGACGAGGTCGACTCGAATTCGATTCAGGACCTCATCTACCAACTCGGCCTGCGCGTCCTCGAGCGCTATCCGCAGCTCGCGTCCGTTCAGTTCGAGGCGAACAACCGCACCTGGCTCAGCGTCCGCGACGACCTCGACGGCGACGCCAGCGTCCTGCGGGAGCCGCCCGCGCCGACCGGCTTCCAGCAGTTCTCGATGGACCGCGGCGACCTCGACGAGCAGTAAGATGAGCGCGGGAGTAACCACGCACGTCCTCGACACCAGCAGCGAGGGACCGGCGGCCGGCGTCGATGTCACGCTTCAAAAACTGGATTCGTCCGGCGAGGCGGAGACGGTCGGCCGCGGCACGACCAATGATGACGGGCGGGTCGATGAACCGCTTTTGTCGGGCGACGCGATGGAGACCGGAACCTACCAACTCCTGTTCGAAGTCGGCCCGTACTACCGCGACGGCCCCACGGAATCGTCGTTCTTGGAGACGGTTCCGGTCCGCTTCGTCATCGACGATGCCAGCGAGCACTACCACGTTCCTCTGTTGCTGTCGCCGGGGAGCTACACGACGTACCGGGGAAGCTGAGACGCCGATTGGGACCATGGCCCGCCGCCCCGACAGGAACGCCAGAACGAACTAACAGTAATTCGGGAATATCGAAAAAATACTATATTTAGTACCTATTTTGAGGACGGACGATGGACCCACTCGTCTCGGAGCCCGCCGTCGGATACTCGCCGGTTTCGAGACCTCGCTACCAGAGTACAACCGACGCACAATCACTGTACCCGACGAAATCGACCGCACTGGCGCTACCGACTCGAACATCACGCGAGGCCGTCGTTCGTGCTGACGACGCGAGAGTCGCTCCGAACCGGCACGTATCGAAAGATCGGCCCTCGAGGGCCTGAGAACTGCGTCTAGTCCTTTTTTCGTCTGTTGGTTCCTTCGGACGGGCCGTATCGACCGACCCGTTCACTCCTATCCTACCGTAGAGAAAGACGATTGCCTGCTCGTACACCTCTCAGTACTCTATTATATACTAGATTTATAGATAAACCGTTCTTTCGACTGTTGATTCACCGTCTACCCGAAGCCGGCCGCCGTCTCTCTCGGGTGTCGATTCCGCGGTTCGGGGCCACTACCTTTTCGTCCGAGGAGTCGCTACTGCCGACGCCATGGGCGTGATGAGCAAGCTTCGACGGCTGCTCGGACTCGTAGAGGGCCACGAAGACGAAGTCGCCAAACAGGTCGGCAAGCGGACGAAGGTGAGCGAGGAGCGAGCCAAGAAAAGCATCGAAAAGGCGACTGACGCGGTCCAAAACGGCTCTGACTCCGGTTCGGGAGGTCGGAGTAGCTACTGACCGCTGGTGGTAGTGGTGGTGCAGGGACCGCGACGGGCGGTCGACCGGGGGGAAGTCGGCCGCTCGCAGTTCTCGGCGGACCACTCATAACGGTCCGCCTCGCACACGGACTATGTCCGAATCTCACGCGCCGTCGCTCGACGGGCGCGTCTTCAAATCGGTCGCCAACGCCGAGGGCGGCGACGTCGGCGGCGACACCTACTTCTGGTTCGACCAGTCCGACGACCTGCTTCACGCGACGTACCGCGGCGGAACCGTCAGGCTGGGCCACCTCGTCGGCCTCCACCGCGGCGACACGCTCGACTTCCGATACTCCCACGTCACCGACGACGGGACGACCGCGACCGGGCACTCGACGGACCGCATCGAGCGACTGGAAGACGGCCGCCTCCGCCTCCACGAGGACTGGTCGTGGGACTCGAAGCCGGGGTCCGGCACGAGCGTCCTCGAAGAACTCACCGACGAGGAGCGGGCGGGATTCGACCTGTCGCCCGAGGCGTTCGACGGGCGGTAGCGACGCGCCCCGCGCTCGCTTCGCCGCTCGCCGCTCGCCGCTCGCCTCGTCAGTCGGCTACGACGCTCTCGGTCGCCCGCTCGGGAACCGACGAGTGGTAGACGGCGTCGCCGTCCGCGTCGAACAGGTGCAGGCGGTTCGTATCGACGGCGAGTTCGACGGTGTCTCCGGCCGCGATTCGGCTTCGCGGCTCGACTTTGACCCGAATCTCCTCGTCGCCGAGGCGACAGTGCAGAAGCAGGAGTTCGCCGAGCGGTTCGGTGACCGTCACCTCGGCGGTGAACGACTCCGACGCCCCGGCGGTGTTCGAGACGAGAGACACGTCTTCGGGTCTGACGCCGAGCGTGAGACCGTCGTCGTCCACGTCGTCCAGTCCGGAACCGGCGGGGAGCGTGAGCGAGAGTCCCGGCGCTTCGGCGACGTGTTCGCCCCTCTGCCGCCGGACCGCCACGGGAACGAAGTTCATCGCGGGCTCGCCGACGAAACCGGCGACGAACCGGTTCGTCGGGTAGTCGTACAGTTCCTGCGGCGGCGCGACCTGCTGGAGTTTCCCGTCTTCGAGCACGGCGACTCTGTCGCCGAGCGTCATCGCCTCCGTCTGGTCGTGGGTGACGTAGACGGTCGTCGTATCGAGGTCGCGGTGGAGTTTGAGCAGCTCGGCGCGCATCTGCACCCGGAGCTTCGCGTCGAGGTTCGAAAGCGGCTCGTCCATCAGGAACACGTCCGGCTCGCGGACGAGCGCCCGGCCGATGGCGACCCGCTGTCGCTCCCCGCCGGAGAGCTCCTTCGGTTTCCGGTCGCGGAGGTGCGCGATACCGAGCGTCTCGGTGGCGTCTTCGACGCGCCGTTCGATTTCGTCGGCGGAGAAGTCGCTGGCCGATTTCATGCCGAACTTCATGTTCTCGGCCGCCGTCATGTGGGGGTACAGCGCGTAGTTCTGAAACACCATCGCGATGCTCCGGTCCTTCGGCGGCACCTCGTTGACGACGCGGTCGCCGATGGCGATGGAGCCGTCCGTCACCGATTCGAGGCCGGCGAGCATCCGGAGCGTCGTGGATTTCCCGCACCCCGAGGGGCCGACGACGACGAGGAACTCCCCGTCGTCGATGTCGAGGTCGATGCCCTTCACGGCGCGCACGTCGTCGTACGTCTTCCGTAGGTTCTGAATCGTGATGTCTGACATGGTGAGTTCGCTATTTCTGTTGGATGGTGAGCGTTCGCAGGAGCGGTCGGTGCAGCACGACGAGCACCGCGAGCGGCGGGAGCAACGCGAGGACCGCGCCGGCCATGATGAGCCCCCACTGCGTCAGCCCCGCCTGCGCGGAGCCCTGGAGGTACCGAATCCCCACTTGGACGACCTGACTGCTCTTGTCGGTCACGACGACCAGCGGCCAGAGGAACTGGTTCCACGTGTAGATGAACGTGATAACGCACACCCCGGCGATCATCCCTCTCGACATCGGGACGAGCACCCTGAACAGGAAGGTGAGCGGGCCGACGCCGTCGAGGCGCGCGACCTCGACGAGCGAGGCCGGGATTCCCATGAACTGCTGGCGAAAGAGGAACACGGCCGTCGCGCTCGCGATGTACGGCCCGGTCAACGCCAACAGGGAGTTCGTCCACCCGAGGTCGGCCATCAACTGGAACAGCGGGACGATTCGAACCGGCACCGGCAACAACAGCGTCAGCAGGATGAACATGAACACCGCCCGCTCGTACGGGAAGCGGTAGTAGACGAGCGCGAGCGCCGCGAAAAGCGAGAGCGTGACTTTCCCGACGACGACGACGACGCTCATCACCAACGAGTTCAGCATGTACGTGCTGAAGTCGTAGTTCACGAGCGCGTCCGAGTAGTTCGACAGCCCCTTCGACCCGAGGCCGAGGTTCGTCACCTGATACACCTCCGATGTCGACTGCGTGCTCATGATAATCGCGAGCAACAGCGGCGACGCCATCAGGAGAATCGAGAAGACGATGCCGCCGTGCAGCAGCGCGTCGTCCGGCAGTCGGTGCGCGAGTCTTCCCGCGTCGAACGTCGTTGTGTCTGTTTCTGTGGCCATCTCGTTATCCTCCGTACCGCCCGTAGCCCGACGCGAACCGAAGCTGGACGTACATCAGCACCGAGACGACGACGAACAGAATCACGGACTGCGCGGACGCCAGCCCGAGGCTGTTGAACTGGAAGGCGTCGCGGTAGAGCTTGAATATCAGGAAGTTCGTGGCGTCGCTCGGCCCGCCGCTCGTCATCAGGTCGACGAGCGGGAACGTCGAGAAGAACGCGTATATCGTGTTCATGACGACGAGGAACGTCATCGTCGGCGCAATCATCGGCACGTACACCTTGTACAGCATCCTGACCCGACCGACGCCGTCGAGGCGGGCGTTTTCGGTCAGTATCTCTGGGATGTTGTTCAGCGCGGCGACGATGAAGATGATGTTGTAGCCGAGCTGTTTCCAGACGGCGACGACCGCGAGGATGGCGAACGCCTGCGGGCCGTCGTTGAACCAGTCCAAGGTGAGCGGCGTCAGGAGTTCGAGGTAGTGGGTGAAGATGCCGAGGTTCGGGTGGAGAATGAAGTTCAGGAGAATCGCGGCGACCGCCGGCGGGAGCGCGTACGGCCAAATCGCGGCGACGAGATAGACGGACGACCGAACGTCGACGGAGAATATCAGGTAGCCGATCAGCAGCGAGACGCCGAGCGTCCCGAAGACGACGACCGCCGCGAACGCGACCGTGATGAAGAAGCTGTACTGGTAGGTGCCCGAGGTGAGCAGGGTGACGAAGTTCCCGAGCCCGGTCCACGTCTGTCGCTGTCCGAGAAACAGCGTCTCGTAGAGGCTGAGGCGGAACGTTTCGAGCGCGGGGTAGTACAGGAACGCGACGAGTACCGCCGCTGTCGGGAGCAACAACAGCGCCGCCTGCAGCGTCGAATCGTACGGTTTTGTGGCAGTAGACATGTGACTGACGTGTCGGGGGAGCCTACTGGCTCCCGTCGTAGTTGCCGTTGTACCCGGCGAGCGCCTCGCTGACCTGCGTGTCCATCCGCGACAGTCCCTCCTCGACGCCGAGTTGGTCGTTGATGATGCTGACCGATATCTCCTCGTTAATCGACCGAGTCTTGGGGAACACGCCCATCACCGCGCCGCGAGTCGCGGGCGTGTCTTCGGTGTCTTGTAGCTGGTCGAACGCCGTGCTGAAGTTGGGGTTGTTCTCGAACCAGCCGTCGTCCGTGAGCCGGTCGATGGAGCTCTGTCGGACCGGGAAGTAGCCGCTGTTGCGGTGCCAGCGCGCCTGCTGTTCGGTCTGGGTGACGTAGCCGATGAACTCTCCCGCGGCCCGCTTTTTCTCGTCGGAGAGGGCGTCGGGCACCCACAGCGACCCCCCGCCGATGACGACGCCGGTGTTCGCGCCGTCGGGCGTCGGCAGGTAGCCGGAGCCGAGTTCGAAACCGTTCTCCTTCGCGCCGGACTGCATCGAGACGATGTTGGACGTGGAGTCCCACAGCATCGGCACCTTCCCGGTGAGGAACGCCTGCCGCGCTTCGCCCCACGCCTCGATGCCGGGGTTGAGATAGAGGCCGTCTTGGGCCATCCCCTTCCACCAGGAGTAGACGCTGCGCCCCGCCTCGGAGTTGAAGAACGTCTGGTCGGGTCGTCCGTTGCGGCCGTTCTCTTGGTTCACGAGCACTTGGTCCTGTTTGGCGAACTGCTGTTCGACCTGCATCCAGGTGTGGTTCGGCCAGCTGATTCCGCTCTCCATGTCGGTCTGGTCGACGATGGTCTGTGCGGCCTGCCGGACCTCCGCGAGGCTCCGCGGTGGGCTTTCGGGGTCGAGTCCGGCCGCCTCGAACGCGGTCTTGTTGTAGAGCATGATGGTGTTCGAGGAGTTGAACGGCATCGAGTTCAGCGTCCCATCCATGCGGTAGTAGTTCAAGACTGACGGCAGGAAGTCGTCGAAGTCGATTTCGTCTTCCGGCAGAATCTCCTCGACCGGCGTGAACGAGCCGCTGTCGAGCGCGAGTCGCGTCCCGACCTCGAATATCTGGACGATACCCGGCGGGTCGCCGGCCCGCGACGCCTGCAACGACTGGTTGAGGTTCTGCCGGTAGCCGCCGTTGTTGACCGCCTCGATGGTGATTCCGTCGTTCTGCCGTGAGAACTCGGCGGCCATGTCTCCCAGCGTCTGGCCGAGTTCGCCGCCGAAGATGTGCCAAAACGAGACGGTCACGTCCTGCGCGCCGGATGTCCCGGCCGTCGTTCCCGACTGTTCGGTGCTCCCGCTTCCGCCCTCGGTCCCGGTCGGTGAGTCGCCCCCACCGCCGGAACAGCCCGCGAGTCCCGCGACGCCGACGGCCCCCGCCGTTGCGAGGAATCCGCGCCGACTGGTTGTGCGTCCGATAGCTCGGTTCGTCGTTTCGGCTCGCTCGCCGCCAGGGCCATTTTCAGGCATGTACCGGGACATATCCGAACATATAGTTTAAATTTTACTATTATAAGCAAGATAATTAGACATATGTTGTTCTATGGTGTGCCCAATACTGCTCTGATTGATGTATAAAATACGGACGTCGTCGCGTCAAACCGAGCGCTCCACCGGCAGGACATCTCGCTCCTGTCTCGGCACAGCCTCCTCGGGTGAGCGGCGCGTCCTCCGGTGATGGTCCGATTCGGCCACACCGCTCAGTCGTCTCTGGACTCCCGGCGCTTGACCGCGTCCACGTCGAAGTCGTTGACCGCGCGGTTCGGTTCGAGCCCCGCCCGCTCGACGACCTCGATATCGGCCGCGGGCGACTGGCCGTCGGTCGTCAGGTAATCGCCGGTGAGGACGCCGTCCGCGCCGGCCTCGAACGGCAGGTGTTGCTCGTCGGGCGCGAGATTCACTTCCCGCCCGCCGGTCAAACGGACGCGCGCGTCGGGGTGGAGCAGTCGGTAGACTGCGACGGTCTTGACGAGTTCCGTCGTCGTGATGTCGGCGTGGTCGGCGTCGCCGAGCGGCGTGCCGGGGACGGGGTTGAGCACGTTCACCGGGAGCGACTCGACGCCGACTTTCTGGAGTTCGAGAGCGGCGTCGACCCGGTCCGCCGGCGTCTCGCCCATTCCGAGGATGACGCCGGCACAGAGGTCCATCCCGGCGTCTTTCGCCCGCCGGAGCGTCACGAGTCGGTCCTCGAAGTCGTGGGTTCCGACTACCTCGTCGAAGTATCGCGGTGAGGTTTCGATGTTGTGGTTGTAGTGGTTCACACCCTCCGCAGAGAGGATTCGCGCCTCCTCCTCGGTGAGCAGGCCGAGCGAGGCGTCGATTTCGACGCTCGTCTCGTCGCGAACGAGGCGAATCGCCGCCAGCACCTCCGCCCACTCGTCGGGGCGGCGCTCCTTCGAGACGCCCTTCTCGGCGACGACGATGCCGAACCGCTGTGCGCCGTCGCGTTCGGCGCGCCGCGCGGCGTCTAACACCGCCTCCGGCCCGAGAAAGCCGTGCGTCTCGATGCCGGTGTCGAAGTGCGCCGACTGCGCGCAGAAACCGCAGTCCTCGGCGCAATCGCCGGCCTTGGCGTTAACGATGGAACAGGCGTCGACGGTCCCGTCCGAGCGAACGGAACGGACGTAGTCGGCCCCCGCCGCGAGCGCCTCGACCGGCTGCGCGATGAGCGCTATCCCGTCGGTCCGGTCGAGTTCGTCGCCGTCGAGCACCCGCCGCACCGCGTCGTCGACAGTCGGGTTCCCAGTCTCGTAAACCATACACCGATACTTTGTTGACGAACTCAAAAATCCGTTGTCTCGTCGACATTCGTCTTCCCGGCGAGAAGTGCTCGGCCGTGTGTGGGACGGCCGACCCCTCGGGCGGCCGCCCGGCCACGTTCGCGCCCGCGGATGCGTACTCACCGAGCGGCGTCGCTCGGCTCCACGGCCGTCTGCTCGCCGTCGGATTCCTGTATCGACTCGTACTTGCCGCGGTAGTACAGCCACCCGAAGACGAGCAGCGTCAGGGGAAAGAACACGAGGGCGACGAGCGCCGCCGGCGGAAACAGGACGAACAGCGCGAACGTCTGCCACGAAACGAGTGTGTCGCGTGCCATGCCCGATAGTTCACATTGGTTTGACATGTGTCTTCGGGAACGATTCCGGTCGGGTCGAATCGGATTTCCGGGGGATTCTATCGTGTCTCGGCGACCGAAACGGTAGTCACTTTCACCACCTTTTATTTTGTTTGAGTCGAAGTAGCGGTAGTGACTGATATCTCAGATTCTCTTCGGCTCCTTTTCGAGACGTCGGTCGAGCGAGACGGCGACCGTTACGTGGTGTCGATTCCGACCGAACTCGTCGAAAACGGGTCGATTTCGACGGAGGAACTGTACCGCGTCGCGCTGCTTTCGAGTCCGCACGCCGCGTCGGCGACCGAGGCCGCTGTCGAATCGACGGCGGCGACGACGGCGGCGACGGCGACGACGACCGCTGACGACCGTGACATCGATTCGGACCCCGCTCGGGAATCCGCCGCCGACACCGCGTCTGGACCCCGCGGAGCGCACTCCCAGCCGCGACAACCGCCCGTCGCGGAGGGCGACGTTCGGTCCGTCATCATCGACACGCTCGGTGACCAAGGCGACGGCATCGCGAAGGTCGAACGCGGCTTCGTCATCATCGTCCCCGGCACGGAACCCGGCGACCGCGTCGAGGTCGAAGTCACCGACGTGAAACAGACCGTCGCGTTCGCGGAACCGGTGGACGGCGCGAGCGTCTGACCCGCGGGTCCGAACGCCGGCTCTGCCCTCGTGGTTGGTATATTCCAAACGAGACCACATTAGGTTCGGAACCGTAGCCGCCGATACCATTCTATGTCCGAACGAACGTTCCGTCACGCCTCCGCGCTATCCGACGATGCGCGAGCCGAGTCCCATCGAACGGACCGCCCGGCGTCCGAATCGAGCGATGACGCCGGTATGGACGCCGCCGCCGACGTGCAGTCGCAGTCGGCGCGCACGAATCGATGGTGTCCGACCATTCGGCAGGGAATCGCGCTGTGGGGGCTCATCGCGGTCGGCTGGGCGGTCATCCCCGCAGACCATCCGATGCAGATCGCCGTCGCCGTCAGCGGCGCGTACGCCTCGCTTCTCCTCCCGACGGCGCTCTACTTCGACTACCGGGAACGACGCGCCGAATCGAGCGCCGAGGGGGGAGTCCGCGAAACCGCGGGCGCACTCGCTAACCGCGTCCGCGACGCGCTGCCGGGTCGCGGCAGTTCGGCTCGCGCGTCGTCGTCGTGTTCGTGCAACCGCTGACGGCGTGAGAACGGCGCGCGTCGCCCGCGGTCGAACCCGCACAGTCTGAATGGGTCGAACGGGTCGAACAGTCCGAACGAGTCGTCTGAAAACGACGCGAATCGAAGAAAGAAGCGTCTTCTCGCGCTCGAAACGTCCGCTTAGGCGGTCGACCCGACGGCCCTTTCGCCCGATTTCTGGGTCGCCTCGAGGAGTTCGCGGTAGCGGTTTCTGATGGTCACTTCGCTGATGTCGGTCACGTCGCTCACCTCGGACTGCGTCAGTTCCTCGTCGGCGAGGAGCGCGCCGGCGTAGATGGCCGCCGCCGCGAGTCCGACGGGGCTCTTGCCGCTGTGGATGCCCTGCCGCTTCGCGTTGTCGAGGAGCGACCGGGCGCGGCGCTCCACGTCGTCGCTCACGTCGAGTTCGGAGACGAACCGCGGGAGGTACTGCGCCGGGTCGGCCGGCTTCATGTCGAGTCCCAGTTCGCGGGAGACGTAGCGGTACGTCCGGGTGAGTTCCATCTTGTCGACGCGGGAGACGCGCCGCACCTCGTCGAGGGAGCGCGGGACGCCGGCCTGCCGAGCGGCGGCGTAGATTGCGGCGGTGGCGACGCCCTCGATGGAACGACCCGGCAGCAGGTCGTCGTCGAGCGCGCGGCGGTAGATGACCGAGGCGGTCTCGCGGACGGTGTCCGGAAGCCCGAGCGCCGAGCCCATCCGCTCGACCTCGCCGAGCGCCTGCTTGAGGTTCCGCTCTTTGGAGTCGCGGGTGCGGAACCGCTCGTTCCACGTCCGGAGGCGCTGCATCTTCTGGCGCTGGCCCGTCGACAGGGAGTTGCCGTAGGCGTCTTTGTTCTGCCAGCCGATGTTAGTCGACAGCCCCTTGTCGTGCATCATCGTCGTCGTCGGCGACCCGACGCGGGATTTCTGGTCGCGCTCCGCGGCGTCGAACGCGCGCCATTCGGGGCCGCGGTCGATTTCATCCTCGCGGAGAATTTCGCCCGTCTCGGGGTCGACCCACTCGCCGTGCTGCTCGTCGTAGACGAGGTCGGTCCGCTCCGCGACCGCCGCCTCGGCCGATTCGGTCTCGGTCTCGCCCTCGTCGCGCTCGTCGCCGGACTGTCGGGCCTCGTGTCCCGCCGCCGGTGCCGACTCGTCTCGCATCGAACGCCAGTCGACGTGTTTCGTGTCCATTGAGTACCTCTGTATTCCGGACCCAGAGTAATGGGCTCTCGTTTGGAATATACCAAATACGTTCGTTCCCGGGATACGCGACCGGGAGACACCGGCCGCTCGCACGTCGGTTGCCGCGTCAGTTATCCGCCCCTTTCGGCCGCGAGAGCTATCGAATCACGACAGCACGCTCAGCGCTCGACGCCGAAGCCCTCGTCGCGGAGCGCGGCTTCGAGGCGCTCGCCGTGTTCGCCCTGCAGTTCGATGCGCCCGTCGGTCACGGTCCCGCCGACCGCGAGCCGTCGCTTCAACGTCGACGCGAGGGCGTCCAGTTCGTCGGCCGGGAGGTCGAGACCGTCGACCACCGTCACGGGCTTGCCGTACCGTCGGGTGTCGACGCGAATCGACGCGCGCTGGTCCGCCCGCGCGAGGTCGTCGCCGATTCCGAGGTCGTCCGGCAGGCCGGTGATGTCGCTGAAAGTGTCCTTTCCCACGCATCGACGTACGCGTCCGCGGCGTATCAGGGTGTGGTTGGCATGTTCCAACCGTTCTGCGGCCGCCCCTCGTCGAGCGTCCGGCCCGGGAGTCGCCGGTCAGGCGCTCGCTTCGAGCTGTTCGGGGTCGACGCGGTCCTCGACTTCGGTGCCGAGCGTGCCGGTGACGAACTGCCGGGCCAGCCACGCCTCGGCGCGGGTCAGGCGGTACTGGAGCGTCGAGTTCGGAATGTCGAGTTCCTCCGAGATTTCTTGGACGGTGTGCTGGCGCGGCGTCTCGTAGTAGCCGAACTCGACGGCGGCTTCGAGCGCGGCCTGCTGTTCCGGCGGGAGGCCGTCGGCGGAAACGCCCTCTTCGAGCCAGCACTCGGGTTCGCTGATGCGCTGGACGCTCAGCGAGAGGCCGTCGCTGAGGCTGTCTTTGACCTCCTCGTAAATCTCGCTCACCGTATCGTCGTCGGAGATGAGCAGTCGCCACTGGTTTTGGGACCCTCGGCGCTCGGCCTGCATCAGGAGACCGTCGCCGATGTGCTTCGCGGCGACGTGGGGAATCGACTGAATCCCGTCGCCCTCCTCGCGGCAGGAGTAGACGATGCGCCCGTTGGGCGTCTCCGACAGCACCTCGTACTCCCACTCGACGACCGGCGCGCCGCACATCCCGAGGACGCCGTTGCACCGGGTGGCCTGCTCGATGACCTCGTCGAACGCTTCGAGCGCCTCCGTCGGCCCGGTGAGGCGGTCGAGCCGCCACATCGACTCGCTCGTGGCGTGTATCGCCATGGTCTTGGAGTGTAAGTCCGGGTTCTCGATGAAGAGGTCCATCACCTCGTCGGCACCCCGCTCGTACTCGACGGTGAAGACGAATTCTCGCATGAGTCTTCCCTAGTTCCCCGAGGCCTATATTCTTGGTTGGTATGTTCCAACTCCGTCCGCGGTTCGGGATTCCAACTCGCGGGCCGGGTCGTCCCGGCCGCCGCGTCGCCCGCTCAGGACTCGTCGAACGGCGACCGGGCGTGTTCGGGGACGTTCTCCGGGCGGGCGATGAGGTTCTCTCGGCCGAGATTTATCTTCGCGACGGTGCCCTCGTCGGCCATCCGCGAGAGAACGCGGCTCACCTTCGATTTCGACCACTCCGTGCCCTCGACGACTTTCGACTGCCGGAGTTGGCCGCCGTTGTCGTCGAGGAGCCTGAGGACGCGTGTCTCGTCGTCGAGGAGTTCCTCGGCGCCGGGGGAACCGTCGGCGGGGGAACTGTTGGCGGCCGACTGCGCACGCGCCGCACCGTCGCTTCCGCCAGTCTGGAACCCGTCCGCCGACGCTCCGTCTCCTCGGCCGTCGACGTGGTCCGCCGCGCGGGCGCGAACGTCGGACAGCCTCGCTCGCGCGTCGCTGTCGCGGACTCGCACGCCGACGACGAGCAGGGCGACCGCGATGGCCGCGACCGCGAGGACGAGCAGCCAGCCCTCGCCGCCGAGTTCCAGCGACCCGACGACCGCCCCCGGCGCGGCGTTCGGGTCAGTCCCCGCTTCGACCTCAGCACCGTCGCCGCGGCCGTCGCCGTCGGTGTCGCCGCGGTTCGGGTCGGTCCCGATGACGGTGACTTCGCGCCCGTCGTCGAGGCCGTCGCCGTCGGTGTCCGCCTCGGTCGGATTCGTCTCGTATCGGTTGACTTCGGGGCCGTCTTCGAGGCCGTCGCCGTCGGTGTCGGCGGCGGTGGGGCTCGTCTCGTGGACGTTGACCTCGGGTCCGTCGTCGAGACCGTCGCCGTCGGTGTCCGTGCTCGTCGGGTCGGTCTCGTAGCGGTTGACCTCGGGTCCGTCGTCGAGGCCGTCGCCGTCGGTGTCGGCGGTCGTCGGGTCCGTGCCGTGGGTCGTCACCTCCGCGCCGTCGTCGAGTCCGTCACCGTCGGTGTCGGTCTCGGTCGGGTTGCTCCCCTGCTCGTTGATTTCGACGCCGTCGCTGAGGTCGTCGCCGTCGGTGTCCGTGCTCGTCGGGTCGGTCTCGTAGCGGTTGACCTCCTCGCCGTCGGGTACGCCGTCGGTGTCGGTGTCAGCGACGAGCACGTCCGTGCCGCGGTCGAGTTCGTCCCGGTTGCCGAGGTTGTCGCCGTCGGCGTCGCCGGCCGGCGCGAGCACCGTGACGCCGTGACTCGCCTGCGCGACCGGCTCGCCGCCGTCGCCGGGTCTGACGACCGCTGTTACGGTGCGCTCGCCGGTCGCGTTCGCCGGCCACGCTGCGAACTCGAAGCCGACGCGCCGTTCGCCGGTCGCGTTCGCCCCCTCGCTTCTGAGCGGTTCGCACCCCAACAGCATCGTCGAGCCGTCGTCGCGGTCGGTCTGCAAGCAGACCTCGGTGTCGTTGCCGTCTCCCGCGACGGTCACCGAAACCGTCGAGGGTTGCCACGAGGCGACGTACGGCCGGCCGTTCTCGGTCGCGACGACGCCCGGGCCGCCGTGGTCGACCGCACGCACCTCGACGCCATCCGCGGCGACGACGACCGGTGAGACGGCGACCGCGACGACGAGTAACGCCGCGACGAGCGTCCATCCGACCCCCGAGACGCGTTTGACTGGCATGTGTTTGTTCTTTATCTGTCGACTCTGCTAGTGCATAATGTTTTGTTTATCTGTTTATTGAACATTTTTACAACTATTCTGACAGTCAATTTGGCACGAATATTCTCAAATATTGTATTTTCTGCTGCCCCGGGGCGTCGGTATCGACAGTCGCCACCAGGGTTCACAGACGGGTCTATCGCTTCTCGATGTCGTTCGTCGCCGTCCGCGACCGCTCGGCCGCCGCCTCTCGACGGGTCGCTCCGGAGAGACGAGACAACCGCCGTACCGTGTCGCCCTCGTCGGCCCTCGGTTGGCCGGCGAACGTTCCGTTAATCCGACTGAAACGGTCGGAACAGTCACTCGAAACGGTTGTTCGGGGGGGAACGGTCGGGACGACTCTCCCCCATTATCATCCGCCGAGCGAGACTGCTGACTGCGATGCGCGAAACGCTCACTCGACGGCAGTTCGGTGTCGGCGTCGCGGTAACGACCGTCGCACTCGCCGGCTGTACGGACACGGGCGGTGGTGGTGGTCCCGTGAACGGTACGAACGGCACGGACGGCGAACCCGCGGTCGGCGGTACCGAGACGACAGCCGAGACCGGTGGTGTCGGGACGACGACCGAGGACGAGACGACGATAGCGACGACAGAAGACGAGACGGCGACGATAGAGACAACCGAGGAAGAAACGACGGAAGGCGAATCGACAACCGACGACGGAACGACCGACGACGAGATGACGGAAGACGGGACGATGACGGAAGACGGGACGATGACGGAAGACGGGACGATGACGGAAGACGGGACGACGACCGAGAACGAGACGACGACCGAGAACGAGACGACGACCGACGACTCGGCGTAACGACCGCGGTCGACGACCCGCTGGCGCACGCGCCGCGAGCGAGGCACGGTACGCTCGACTGGTACACCCGACTGCTCGTGCCCGCGGCGGCGCTCACCCCTCCAGCCCTCCACGACACACTCGCTCCCAGTCCCTTCGCGGGACCCGAATCCCCCCTGACGCACCCCTCCCAACCGCGCCCTCCTGTGCGCTCCCTTGCGCCCTCCAGCGCACTCGACCCGGGCGACCGCTCTGCGTTCTCGGACCCTCCTCGCGCGTCGCACCGACGGCGCACACTCCGCGGAACATTTACCCGCCCGCTCGCTACTCGGGGTATGGACGCAGACGACAACCACCGCGGATGGGCCGAGCGCTCCGGCGACTTCTCGCCGGAGTACTACGCCCAGATCGGCCCGAACGAGGTCAGCGAGACGCTCGCGACCGTGTTCGAGCACTACGCGGCGGAGGACGCGTCGATTCTCGAACTCGGATGTAGCTCCGGTCGCCACCTCGCGCACCTCCACGACCGCGGCTACGAGGACATCACCGGCATCGACATCAACGACGACTCCTTCGAGGTGATGGCCGAGTACTTCCCCGAACTCGTCGATACCGGCACGTTCCTCACCGGCGCAATCGAGGACCTGCTCCCCGACTTCCCCGACGACAAGTTCGACGTTATCTACTCCGTCGAGACGCTCCAGCACGTCCACCCCGACGACACCTGGGTGTTCGAGGAAATCGCCCGCGTCTCCTCGGACCTCGTCATCACCGCCGAAAACGAGGGCAACGGCCCGACCCGCGGGCGCGCCGGCTCCGAGGTGAGCTACGTCAACGACGACTTCCCGCTGTATCACCGCAACTGGAAAGACGAGTTCTCGGACCTCGGCCCCGCCCAACTGCTCTGCGAGCCGGGCAAGCGCGACACGGTTCGCGTCTTCCGGGTTCTCTGACGCTCCGCGCTCGTCTGCCACACTCACAACTTGTTTCAATGAAGCCGGCGAACAGGGCGTGCTGACCATGTACACGATGTCCAGCGACGACTTCAGCGTTCATCAACAGGACTGCGACGAGGCCGGGTCCGGGATTCCCATTACCAGCCTCCCGGACGAGGTCACCTCTCTGGACGACCTGCCGTGTTCCTGCTGGGACGGGGTCGACTCGTTCGACGAACTCGACTGACGGGTGGGACGAGGGCGTCTGCTGGCATCTCGCAGACCGCCGATATGTCTCGTGAGTCGGTTGACGGGGCGACGACGCGGTCGGTCGTGATACCCGCTTTCAGAGCCGGTCGAGGTCGAGCGGCTCCGCCGCCTCCCAGTAGCGTTCGAACAGGTCGTCGGCCCACGCGAGCACCTCAGGTTCCGTCACGTCGATGGACGCTTGCAGGATGCCGTTGTCGTCGCGGAGGAACAGGTGGACGGTCGTATCGGCGATGGTCGCCGCCATCGGAATCGGCTCGTCGGTGATGCGGACGGCGGCCGCGTCGGCGTTGAGAAGGTCGCGGAGCTGTTCGCGCAGCTGGGAGTCGTGGGCGAGCGCGTCGATGGCGGCCGACGAGAACACGCCCTCGAAGCGCTGGTCGCCGGCGGCGGTCCGCTCCCTGACGATGTCGAGGTTCTGCTCGTTGAAGGCGTACGAGAAGATTCGCACGTCCTCGGCCTCGCTCAGGAGGGAGACGGCGCGCTTGACCGGCGCGTTCGGCCGGACCTGACTCGGCGTGGTAATCGTCGCCTCGGTGAGGTGTTCGAGGTCGAACGTGATGGCGTCGGTCGGGAGCCACTCGACGACCGGCCGGAGCTTGGCGTCGGTGTCGAGGATGTCGACGAGGTCGTCGAAGCCCCGCGAGACGAGTTCGCCCGTCACCGTCGCTCGGTACGCGCCGTCCTCGCGGACGAGCCACGACCGGTCTTCGAAGTCGCTGAGAATCCGCCCCATCGTCGGCTGCGACGCCCCGGTTCGCTCGACCAGTTCGCGTCTGGAGTGCGGCCGCTCGGCGAGGTATCTGAGCGCGTCGACGCGGTTCTGCGAGAGCGCGAGGAACTCGATTTCGTCTAATGCCGACTCCATGCGGCGACGTTGTGCGCGCTCCATTAAACGCTTTTCGCGTCTCGAAATCATTTCACACCATGAATCATTCTCGACCGCCGCGGACCTTTCTTGCCGTGAATTGATTTCTGAATCAAACTATACGTGGGGGAGTCGTACGTGTATCCAAGATGCGTTCACTTCACTCTGCGTTCGGTCTCTCGCTCGGAGGTGTGGGACGGTGACGGCGACGCGCCGGCGGCTCGTCCTGTTCGTGTTGACGGCGTTCTTCTTCGGCGGGACGTTCGTCGCCGCGAAGGCGGGTCTCGACTACCTGCCGCCGCTTTTGTTCGTCGCGCTCCGGTTCGACATCGCGGCGGTGCTGCTCGTCGGCTACGTCGTCGCCACCCGCCCCCGCGCCGAACTGCTCCCGCGGTCGGTCCGCGACGTGGTCGGCATCCTCGCCACCGGCGTGTTCGTTATCGGCCTCGCTAACGCCCTCCTGTTCGTGGGGCAGGAACACGTCTCCAGCGGCGTCGGGTCGATTATCTTCAGCCTCAATCCGATTCTGACGCCCGTGTTCGCCATGGCGCTTCTCGCGGATGAGCGCCTCTCCACCCGGGGCGCGCTCGGGATGCTCATCGGCCTGCTCGGCGTCGGCCTCGTCGTCGGCGTCGACCCCGCGAACCTGCTCGGCGGCGAGGCACTCTGGAAGGGCGTCGTCTTCCTCGGCGCGGTCAGCGGCGCGCTCGGGACCGTCCTCATCCGCTGGGCCGACACGTCGCTTTCGAGCACCGTCCGCACGGCGTGGGCGCTCCCCGTCAGCGCGGCGCTCACCCACGGCATGAGCGTCGCTTCCGGCGAGTCGCTCGCCGCGGCTACGTGGTCTCCGACGGCGCTCGTCGCGCTCGCCTACGTCGGCGTCTTCGCCGGCGCGGTGGCCTACCTCACCTACTTCGGCTTCCTCGACGACGTGGGGCCGATTCGCGGCAACCTCGTCTTCTACGCCGTGCCCATCGTCGCGACGCTCGGAGGGACGGTGCTCCTCGGTGAGTCGATTTCGACGCTCACCGTCGTCGGCTTCGCGACTATCTTCACCGGCTTCGCCGTCCTCGCGACGGAGTCGCTCCGCGGCACGGTCGTCCGCGTCTACGACGAACTCGGGTCCCGCGTGGCCGGTCTCGCCGGGGGCGCTGCTCCGGGACGCGACTGAGTCGCAGGCCGGTCGCTCGCTGAACCGGCGGTAAGAGGGTAGAAATGTAGGGGCGGACCATCGGGCGGCAGTCCGAGGGGGCAGGGTCGGAGTACCGTTGGCACGGGATGGGCCGCCTGTCTGTGCAGATATGTCACCTGTCCGCCGACCAGACAGCGTCGAGCGGACATGCGAAACTCACCCGCTCCCGAAGTAGTCTTTTTGGCCGACGCCTCGAAAACCAGCGGACGGCGACGTGGTCGGTTCGGCTCCCCGCGCTATCTATCCGAGAGCGCGACCGCCCCGAGCGCGGCAATCAGACAGCAGTTCCCGACGCCGACGAGGAACAACACGTTCCAACCGGACGTGTCGACGACGATGACCGCCGCGAACGCCGCGATGCCGAGAGCGAACAAAACGACGCCGAGATAGCGGTCGTACCGCGGGTCGTAGTCGATTTCGGCCAGACGCAGGAGGGGTCCCGGCTCCGGCGACTCGTCGCTCCGAGCGTCGCGGACTTTCCCGCGAAGGTGCAGAAGCACCATGCCGGTCGCGCTGGTCCAGACGACCCCGCCCGCGAGGTCGACCTGTGGGCCGTCGAAGGCGACGACGAGTCCCACGACGAGCGACGCGACGGCAACCGCCCCAGAAACGGTGATCTCGCTCAGGCTCCTCATTCGAAATCCAACCGGAGATAGCTCGTTCCGTGCCGGTAGTTGTACGCCTCGACGACGACGCCGAGCGCCGAGAGGACGGCGAGAACTCCCCACAGGAGATTCGACAGCGCGCCGCTGGCGTACCCTGCGGCGAACAGGAGCGTCGTGTACACCGCGGAGGCGAGCGGGAAGCCGGGATGCTCGCGGACGGCGTCGACCGCGGTCGAGGCTATGTAGACGAGGGTGAGCAGTCCCATGGCCGCGAGCGCCGGACTGACCGGCTCGTCGGTGAGTGAGAATAGACCGGCGAGAATGACGGTGACGACCGCGAACACGGCCACTCGCCACCGACTGACGCCGGTAGGTAGGACGGTGGAGGGCATCGCGTATAATGTGGCTGTGCTGACCGTTTGAGTGTTTGGGCGCTCGGCCGCCCCGCTCTCAGGCCTTCCGCAGGCGGACGACGAAGACCGCGCCGCGGGGCTCGTTGTCCTCGACCCACACGTCGCCGCCGTAGCCGCTCACGATGGTGTCGACGAGGTAGAGACCGAGGCCGGTGCCGGGGCTTTCGAGCCCCTTTTCGCCGCGGCCGAACACCACCTCTTTTCGGTCGTCGAGGACGCCCGGTCCGTTGTCGGCGATGCGGACGAGCGCGTCGTCGTCGCGGACCTCGACCGACACGTCGATTTCGGTCCGGTCGGCGTCGTTGTGCCGCACCGCGTTCGTGAGGAGGTTGCGGAAGACGGTTCCCAGCATGTCGTCGGCGACGACGGTCACGGTCGGCGGCTCGTCGGGGAGCGAGACCGCCGCGTCGGCGGTTCCGTCGCGGACCGCGCTCGCTTCCGCCCAGAGCGGTCCGGCGAGCGTCGTCGGGCGGTTCGTCTCCTCGTCGTCGAGCATCGTCGCCATGAGGTTCCGGACGTTCACCGTGAGTTCGGTGGCGTGCTCGCCGTTCCTGATTATCGTGTCGAGGCGCTCGCGCAGCGCCTCGTCGTCGACCGACTCCTCGACCAGTTGCGCGTTGCCGAGGATGACGGCCATGTCGTTTCGGATGTCGTGTCGGACGATCTGGTTGAGGAGCGTGAGCTTCTCGTTTTGGGAGAGAATCGTCTGTTTCTGGCGGTGTAACTCGGTCACGTCGCGGAGGACGATGACCCACCCGACGGTCTGGTCGCCCCGCTCGAGCCGCTGGGAGCGGGCGCTGAGATACACCGCCTCGCCGCCCTCTCGGGTGGTCTCGATGCTGTCGTTGCTCTCGGCCGTCAGGTCGAGGTCCGGCGAGACCGCGGTGATCGGGTCGCCGACGGCCGCGCCGAAGCGCTCTAAGAGCGCCGCACCGCGGGTGTTGACGTGGACGATTCGCTTGTCGGCGTCGAGGACGAACACGCCGTCGGGCGACTCCTCCATCGCGGTCGTATAGGCGATGGGTGGCAGGTCGAGAAACCGGTAGCGAAAGAGCGCGATGCCGATGGCCGCGGAGGTGACTGCGGCCGAGGTCGGAACGAGGTTCACGCCGTCGCTGTTGAACGGCGGGATTCCGAGCGAACTGCACGCGACGAAGACGAACGGGGCGGCGAGACCGACGCTCACCAACACCGCCTGCGGGATGTACGTGCGACCCAGTCGGGCCGCTTCGTAGAGGATGAGCACGATAGCCAGCACGGAGAGCACCGCGTTGTAGAGCAACTGCAACACGACGTGACCGAGACCGACGTCGACCCGCAGGACGACGAGGCCGTTCGTCTCGACGAGGTGCGTCGCCTCGATGGCGAGGCCGTTCGGATTCGCAAACAGGACCGCCAGAAAGACGGCCGGCACGGTCATGACCGCCGCGACCAGTCCGGGCGTGATTCGGCTGACTCGGTCGGTGTGGAGGAGCGTAAAGAGGAACGCGAGCGCGCCGAGCGGCGCGACGCCGAAGTAGAGAAACCGGTAGAAAAGCAGCTTCAGCGCCGGGTCGGTCTGCAGGAGTTTGAGCGCCGCAAACCCGGTCCAGAGGGCGAGTCCGACGTTCACGGCGAAGAAGGTAACGAGCTCGGACGACTGCCCGTGGGCCTGCATGTGCCGGAGGCTGTACGCCCCGAGTAGGACCGCGGTACTCATCGCAAAGAGGGTCGGAAGGACCAAAACGGTGTACTGCCAGTCCATCTCTCACCGGGCCCGACCGCTGCTCGCGTCCATCGGTGCGTGTTCTGTGCCCGCTCTGGTATTTAGAGGTGTCTGTTTGCGAGCGATTATGGAAGTTTCAAGGCTAAAACCTCGCCCTTCAGGGCGGGGATACAGCCGACAACTCCTCCACTAACCACGTTCGATTGCAGACCGGATATTCTACGTCTCGGTCGTTACTTTTAATAAATTATTTCTCATAAGTGCTTATGAACACAGTCCGATGCTGGAAACAACCCGCACCTATCGAGCAAAAATCGTCAACCACTCTCAGGTGAGTGACGATCTCGATGACTGCGGACACTCAGCATCCAAACTGTGGAACGTCGCCCGCTACCACATCCAGCAAGAATGGGATGACACTGGCGAGATTCCGTCCGAAGCCGACCTCAAGCGCGAATTAAAAGACCACGAACGATACAGTGACCTGCATTCTCAGTCAAGTCAGCGCGTTCTCGAAGAACTCGCTGAATCGTTCACCGGCTGGTTCAAAAAGCGCAAGAACGGCGACACAGACGCGAATCTCCCCGGCTACCGAAAGCGAGGCGACAATCATCCACGCTCCACCGTGACGTGGAAACAGATGGGTATCAAGCACGATTCCAAGCACAACCAACTCCGTCTGAGCAAAGGCTTCAATCTCAAGAACCACCGCTCGGACTTCATCCTCGCAGAGTACGAGACGCGCCCGGACGTGACCGTGGAGAACATCCAGCAGGTTCGAGCCGTGTGGAACGGCGACCGATGGGAACTCCACCTCGTCTGCAAAGTCGAGATTCCTGTCGAGGACGCACCCGGCGACAACACGGCTGGAATCGACCTCGGCATCAAGAACTACCTCGCTATCGCCTACGACGACGGTGACGCTGAGTTGTATCCGGGGAACGTTCTCAAACAGGACAAGCACTACTTCACCCGTGACGAGTACGACACGGAGGGCGAGAACGGCCCGTCGCGCCGTGCGCTCCGTGCCCGGCAGAAACTCTCGCGTCGGAAAGACCACTTCCTGCACGCCCTCGCCAAGCACATCGTTGAGCAGTGTATCGACCACGAGGTTGGTCGCATCGCCATCGGTGACTTGAGCAAGATTCGTGAAGACGAGAACGGTGATGCTCGAAACTGGGGGAAGCGTGGAAACAAGAAACTCCACGGATGGGAATTCGACCGCTTCACTACGTTGCTCGGATACAAGGCCGAAGAACACGGCATCCTCGTTGACCGTGTTTCAGAGCGAGACACGAGTAAGACGTGTTCGTGTTGTGGTCGAAAGCGTGATGCGAACCGTGTGGAGCGTGGGTTGTACGTCTGTGGGTCGTGCGGTGTGACGATGAACGCAGATGTGAATGGCGCGGTGAATATTCGCAGAAAGATAACTCAGAGTCCTCCGACGGAGGATATGAGTAACGGTCGTTTGGCACGGCCAGTAGCCTACCTGTTCAATCAAACCTCGGGGCGTTTCGCACCGAGCGAACAGGTGAGTTGCGAACCCTAATATCCCAACGCTCGGGAATCCTCGCCCTTTAGGGCGGGGAGGATGTCAATCCCGTCGCTGTCGGCGCAAACCAAACGAACAGTCCATGTTTCTCAGGCCGCCGCCCGGACCCGTCACCCGAACAGCTTATCCCGGTCGGTGTGCCACGGACGGCCGAACCGCCGTGACCGAGACGACAGACGAGACGAGTGCGGACCCCGTCACGGTCCTCCTCGTCGACGATAACCGCGACTGGCTGACGCTCGTCGTGCAGCGACTCCGCGAGGAGGCCCCCGACTTCGACGTGCGGGAGGCCAACAGTCCAGCGGGCGCACTCGACGGGCTCACCGACGACGTGGAGTGCGTCGTCAGCGACTACTACATGCCCGGTCGGACGGGCATCGAGCTGCTTTCCGAGGTCCGCGAGCACCGACCCGACATTCCGTTTCTCCTCTTCACGGGTGCCGGGAACGAGGGCCTCGCCAGCAGCGCGCTGTCGGCCGGCGCGAACGATTACATCGTCAAGACGAGCGTCGGTGACAGCGCCGCGGCGCTCGCCACGCGCGTCCGAACGGCCGTCGACAAGCACCGGACCGAGCGCGCGCTTGCCGAGAGCGAGGCGCGCTACCGGACGCTCGTCGAGAACGTCCGCGACGCCATCTTCGTCGCCCGCGACGGCGGCGTCGTCCTCGTCAACGAGGCGGCGACGACGCTCACCGGCTACGACCGCGCGGCGCTCACCGACGGCGACATCGTCGAGACGGTCGTCCACCCCGACGACCGGGCCCGCGTCCGCGACGCGCTCGACCTGTCGGTTCCGCAGTCGCTCGATATTCGCATCCGCGACCGCGCCGGCGAGACGCGCCACTGCATCCTCGACGTCGACTACGTCGTCGACGACGGGCTGCCGGGGTCCATCGGCGTCCTCCGGGATATCACGGCGCAGGTCCACCACCAGCGCCGACTCGAACGCGAACGCGACACGAAGGAGGCGATTCGGGAGATTCTCGTCCGGCAGTCCTCGCGCGTGGAGGTCGCGGAGTCGTTCTGTCGGTACATCGGGAGCGACCCCGACGCCGTCGTCGCGTGGGTGGGCGAGCGGACCGCGGGCGGCGGGCTCGACCCGCTGGCGGTCGTCGGCGACGAGTCGTATCTGCGCACAGCAGGCGTTCTCGACGCCGACGCGGCGGCCCGGCGCGACTCGACCGAACCGAGCCTGACCGCCTTCCGCGAGGGCGCGACGGTCGTCCGCGGCGTCGAGGGCGTCGACGGACGCGAGTCCGACGCGCCGGCGACCGCCCCCGACGCCGGGTGGACGGCGGCCGCCGGCGCGGACGGTATCGAAACCGCGGTCGCCGTCCCGCTTCGGTACGGCGGCGTCGACTACGGCGTTCTCGGCGTCTACCACCGCGGTGCCGACGACGACCGGGAGCGACGGCGACTCGAAGAGTTGGCGGAGACGCTCGGCTACGCCCTCAGCACCGCCGAGAGCCGCGAGGCGCTCGTGGCCGACGAGGTCGTCCGCGTCAGCCTCCGCGTCCGCGACGCCGACGCGGGGATTCTGGCGGTCGTGGACGCGCTCGGTCGCGACGCGGAACTCGTCGTCCACACGGTGTTGCCACGCGGCGACAGCGAGCGCTACTTCGTGACGGTTCGCGGCGCGTCCGAGGCCGCGGTGACGGACGTGCTTTCGAGCCTCGACGGGGTGACGCCCGGCGCCGTGACCGCCGACGGCGGGGTCGTCCGGGCGCAGTTCGACACGGCCGCGCCCTCGCTGGGGACGGCCGTCGCCGACGCGGGCGGCGTCCTCCACCGCGTCGTCGTGGCCGCCGGCGAGGCGACCGTCGTCGTCGACCTCCCCCGGCGGCGACCGGCCGGCCCGTTCGTCGAGGCGCTCGCGGCCGTCTTCGACAGCGTCACCATGACCGCGCGGCACCACCGGACCGTCGAGTCCGATATCGGCGCGAGCGTGCTGGCCGGCCTCACCGACCGACAGCGCGAGTCGCTCGAAGTCGCGTACCGGACGGGCTACTTCGAGCGCCCGAAACGCCGGAGCGCCGCCGAAGTCGCCGAGGCCATCGGCGTCTCGCGGTCGACGTTCACCCAACACCTCCGGGCGGCCCAGCGGAAGGTCTTCGCAGAACTGTTCGACGGCGAGCGCGGCGGTCGGTGAACCGACCGCTCCGATACGCGTTCGTCGGTTCCTCCGCGCTCCCGTGTCGGGAGCTATCACGTCGCTCGGTTTTTGCCGGATACCGCATAATGGTGGTATCGGCTTATTGCCGCGTAATCGAGTAGAGATGTCTGAAGGTCACCCCACCCAGAATATCACGGACGGGAGTGGGTGTGCGGTGGGCCGCACGGAGAACTCAATGGCAGACAAAGTATTCAAACTCACGCGACGCCGCGCCCTCGGGGGGCTCCTCACGATCGGTGCGGGAAGCGCCGCCGCCGGCGTGGGCACGTTCGCCCTCTTTAACGACACCGAATCGAGCACCGAGAACACGCTTCAGGCGGGGACGCTGAGCCTCGCCGACGGAGCCAGTTCCGCGAGCTTCAGCGCCACGGGTCTCGCGCCCGGCGACGAGACCGACACCTTCGAAGTCGACCTCGAAAACGACGGGTCGCTCGACGGCAGTCTCGACATCGACCTCACGCTGACCGAAAACGACAGCGACGCCACGGCCGGCGACGACGGCGACGCGGACGCCTCGGTGGCGGACCTCGCGGGCGTCCTCGACGTGACGACGTTCGAAGTCGGGAGCCTCGACGTGCTCGACGACCGCTTCGGCGGCTCGGCCACCCTCGCCGACGTGGTCGCGGCGAACAGCGACGCGGCCGACGGCGACGACGACTCGAACGTCCAGGACATCGACCTCGAATCCGGCGAGACGAAGACGTTCTCCTTCGCGCTGGCGATGCAGGAAAGCGCCGGCAACGAGTTCCAGGCCGACGGGCTCGACATCCAGTTCGACTTCGAACTGAACCAGCGGGACAGCCAGTAACGACCCGGTAGAACCGCCGGTAACGATCCGGCAGCACAGCCAGCAATCACCCTCGTTCGCGGGCGACGGGGACGACGCGACTCGGTCGCAGCCACTCCGACCGAGTCTCCTCTTTCGTCCCGGTCGTTCGGACGCACTCATCGACGCCACTCAATGCCGAACCAGACGCCAACGCTGACGCTCACTCGACGCCGCTTCCTCGGCGGGCTCTTCACGATTAGCGCCGGAAGCGCCGCCGCGGGCGTCGGCACCTACTCGGCGTTTTCCGACACCGAGCGCGCCGACGCGTCGTTCGGCGTCGGCACGCTCGACCTGACGGTCGACGGCGACGACGAGCAGCTCACGTTCCTCGAAGAGGTCGATATCGCGCCCGGCGACAGCGGCACCGCGTCGGTGACGCTCCGCAACCGCGGGTCGCTCACCGGCTTCCTCGATATCGACGTGCTCGGCGTCACCGACGACGAAAACGGCCAGTCGGAGCCCCCGGCGCAGAACGACCCCCGCGTCGGCGACGGCGAACTCGCGCAGGTGCTCGAAGTCCGCGCGTGGCTCGAAGCCCCCAACGGGTCGAAGACGTTCCTCTGCGGGAGTTCGGACTACGCGACCCTCGACTCGATTTTCGTCGCGGACGAGACGTTCGACCTCGATTACGAACTCGCCTCCGGCGAGTCGGTGGAGCTCTCCATCGCGTGGCGACTCCCGTCGAGCGCCGGCAACGAAGTCGCCTCGGACATCGCGGGCGTCGACCTCCGGTTCGCGCTCGACCAGCGAGCCGACTCGGACGGCGGCGCGACCTGTGAGGCCGACGACGGAGACGACGATTCGACGTCCGGCTCCGGCGACGCCCGCGACGCGATGGGCGGCTGGGACTGGGCGACGCTCGCCCGCTACGGCGAGCCCTACGATGGGTTCGTGTTTGGCAACTCGGAGCCGGAGAACTACGAAGTCGCGGTGCTGAAGCGTTCCGGTCCCTTCGAGACCCGCCTCCACAAGCAGAACAACGACTGGCAGCGCGCGTGGGTCTCGGGCCGAACCGAATCGTTCCGCGTCGACTTCGACGGCAGCAAGGTGACGATGACCGTCGGCGACACGGAGTACCCGGACAAATACGGCCAGAAGGGGCAGGGCGTCGGCGCGGACGACGTGGTCGCCCTCGGCGTCACGGTCTCCGCCTCCGCCGCGTGGTCGTCGGTCGCGGTCTCGGACCTCGAACTCACCGCCGACGGGCGGACGAGCAGCCTCGCAGACGTTTCGGTCGACGCGACCGGCACGAACCACGTCCGCATTCGCCGCGAGATGGACGGGTCGTTCTCGCTCACCGGCAAACTCCGGTTCTCGTGGCACCACTACTCGCACGCCGACCCCGACGGCCTCGTGATGCGCGTCGATGTCAAGACCGACGGCGGCCACCATCACCACACCAGCGCCGAAGACGACATCGAAGCGGCCGAAGTCGACACGGACGAACGCGACCCGGTCGAAAAAGCCGCTGAAGGCGACGAAGACGACGAGAGCGACGAAATCACCGAAGCAGGCGGAGACGACGAGCCCCACTCGGAGGAAAAGGACGCAGCCGAAGCTGACGAGAGCGGCACGGTCAACGAAACAAGCGGAGACGACGAGAGTCGCACGAGCGAAGACGCAGGCGACGAACCCGACCAGAGCGGGACGGTCAACGATACAGCCGGAGAACCCGACCAGAGCGGCACAGCTAAAGCGGCCGAGGGAACCGACGAGAAGCGTCGCCCGGGCGAGGATGCAGATGGTGAGACCGACGAGCCTAGCACGCAGACCGAAGTTGACGACAGCGACGACGACAGTGAGCAGGCGATGACGACGGAGACGACCGACCAATGAACTGGTCTCGCCTCGCCGCGGCGGCCCGCGTCCTCGGCGGCGCCGTCCTCCTCGTCGCCGTCGCGCTCGTCGTCGTGCTCGCCGCGCCGCAGGCCTTCGGGGCCGACGCCAGTTACACCGTCCTCTCCGGGAGCATGTCACCGACGTTCGACGCCGGCGACGTGGTGGTCGTCCGCGACGTGCCGCCCGCGGACATCTCGGAGGGCGACATCCTCACCTACCGAGCGGCCGGAAGCGCCATCACCGACGAGCGGACCGACCGCGTGACCCACCGGGTCGTCGCGGTGGACCGAAGCGGCGACAGCCCGGTGTTCCGGACGAAAGGCGACGCCAACGAGGATATCGACTCGGACCCCGTCGCCGCCGACCGCGTCGTCGGCCGCGTCTGGTTCCACGTCCCGTACCTCGGCCTCGCCGCGCAGTTCGCCCAGTCGAGGCTCGGCTTGGTCCTGTTCGTCATCCTCCCCGGCGCGCTCCTCGTCGTGACCGAACTCTACTCGCTGTACGCCGACGCGGCGACCGAGACTGGAACTGGCTACGTCAGCGCCTCCGACGGCGGCGTCACGCTCTCCCCCGAGCGAACGGGCGTCCGTCTCTCGGAGCCCGTTGCGGTCGTCGACCCGTCGCCCTCGGCGTCCGCCTCCGCCTCCGCCTCCGCCTCCTCCGACTCGCCCGGCGACATGGTGTGGGTGACCGACCCAGCCGACCGCGCTTCTGACGCGGCGGCGACCGACGAGCCCTCCGAGGACGGGCGGTGAATCTCCCGTGACCGGCTCGGACGACGGGGACGCGTTCGACTCCGACTGGACGCCGGAGCGGTCGCCCGAACTCCAGCTCGCCGACGCGACGCGGTGTCGCCGCCTCGTCGACGCGTCGGCGGCCGACCGCGACGACGACGCCGAGCGCTTCGAGGAGGTCGACTTCGACCGTCTCTCGCGGGGCGACCGCGTCCTCTGTCTCCCCGGCGAGCGCCTCCCCGTCCACGGCGTCGTCCGGGCGGTCCGGCGTTGGGACCCGTCGTCGGCGTCGTTCGTCGGCGTCGACGGTGACGCCACGCTCGTCGAACGCGAGCGCGAGCGGTCCTCTTCCGACGAGGGTGACGGGCCGCGAACCGAGACGCGTCCGGTCGACGTCGGCGACGAAGTCGAACCCGGCGACCGGCCGACCGAGACGGCGCTGGTGGTCGAGTACCGCCCGCCGCGTGCGGGCCTGTTCCCGCTTCCGCTGTCGCTCGCCTCGCTCTTGCCGGCGAAACTTTTCGGCACGCTCTCGCCGCAGTTCTCGCAGGTCGTCGGCCGGGTGTTTATCGTCTTCGTCGTCATCGGCATCGTGCTGGTCGGAACCGGCTTTGCCGCTCCCGGAAGCATCGAACGCTTCCTCGACGACCGCGGTATCAACGACGTGCTCTCGGACCTCCGTGGCGACGACCCCGAGCCGTCGCCGCCGACCGTCACCGTGACCCCCCCGCCGCCGCCGACGCCGGACGCCCCACCGGAGGAAACGAACCAGTTCGAAGACCCGGACACTCCGACACCCGCGTCGACGCCGAGCGCGACCACAACGCCGAACCCGACCCCGTCGTCGCCCACGCCAACGCCCGCGCCGACGAGCAGTCCACCCCCGACCACCACGGCACGCGCTGGAACTGGCGGTGGCGTTGGAGGCGGCGGTGGCGGTGGAGGTGGTGGCTCCGGAGACAGTCAAACGACGACGACGGCCGAATCGTCGGTGTCGCCCGACCCGACGCTCACGGTCGAGGCCGCGGACCCGGCGACGGTCCGCAGCGTCGACGGGACGGTCGGGACGCTCAGCGGCCCCGTGACCGGGACGCTCTCGTGGACCGGCACGGTCGACAGCGTCGTGCTCGTGGTGAACGCGTGGGTCCCCGACGACGGCTGGCAGGAAGAGCGGCGCGTCACGCTCCGGGAGTCGAGTCCCGTGGACATCGCCACCGCACTCGGCTCCGACGTGACGTACGCCGGGGGGAACCGAACCGCCGGCTTCGCCGCCACCGACGACGGCGAGACGACCGTCACGACGGGCTACGTCTCCGTGAGCGCGGTGTTGTTCCGCGACTCGACCGAGGTCGCCCGCACCGGGGAGACGGCGTCGTTCGACGTGACCGTCGAGAACACCGCCGGGAGCGCCCCGGCGGGCGTCGACCTCGAACTCGGCTCCGGCGGGGCGGGTCTCTCGCTTCTCGACACCCGGTCGGTCGCCCCCGGCTCCGCGGGCAACTCGACGGGGACGCTCACCAACCGCGGACGCGACTCCGGCGTGTTGACGCTGGATTCGATGCCGTTCGAGTCCGCCGAAAACGGTCGCTCCGGCCCCGAGTTAGCGGTCGATTCGACCGGCGGGGCCGACGAGGGCGAACTCCACGAGGCGCTCGCCGTCAGACTCCGCGTCGAGCGGGCCAACGGGACGAGTTCCTACGTGCTCGGCAACGAGACGACGTATCTCGACTTCGTCGACGTGTGGAACGAACCCGTCTCGCTCGGCCGACTCGACGGCGGGGAGTCGCTGTCGCTCGTCGTCGAGTGGCAGATTCGGGAGGCGGCAGGCAACGAGATACAGACCGACAGCGTCGACGTGGAGTTCGTCTTCACGCTCGAACAGGCGACCGGCTGAGCCGTTCGCGCCTCGTTTTTCCGTCGCTCGTCGCTCAGCCGACGAAGAGCCGGAGGTTGAACGCCGTGGCGAACGCCCCGATGACGGCGAGCGTGACCGGCGGTAGGTAGTACAGCACCTTGTCGCCCACGCGAGCGCCGTAGACGCAGATGCCGAGACAGAGGAGGAACACCGCGAGCTTCGGGAGGACCAGCCCCCACCGTCCGAGAGCGTCCGTGCTCGCCACGAGGAGGGCGTTCGCCTCGTCGAACCGGCGCTCGTAGTAGAGAATCGTCAGCGTCGTGACGATGTCGCCGACGCCGTAGGTCGCCAGCGCGATGAGCCAGAGCAGCGAGAACTCTCTGGCCTCGAACGGCGTGTCCTCGAGCCGGAGATGACGGAGGCGTGACACACCTCTCATTTCGGGGACTGGGATATGAATCGTCCGGGAGACGGACTGTCTCGGAGACCGACGCGTCAGACGAGGCCGACGCCCTCTGCGAGCAGTTCGTGCGAGCGGAGGCCGTCTTCGTGATTGCCGACGACGTGTTGAATCATCATCTCGTCGGCCCCGACGCGCTCCGCGAGTTGGTCCAACAGCCCCGAAATCGTGTCGGGACTGCCGGAAATCGCGCGCGGCCACTCCTTCGCTCCGAGGGTCGCCGGCGTGGGCTCGGGGACGCCGCCGAGTTCGTCTATCGCCTCCTCGACGGTCGGTCTCGTGCCGACCTCGCCGCGGCGCATCCGCTTGTACGACGCCTCGGCCACCGCGCGGAGTCGCGCGGCCTCCTCGTCGGTCTCGGCGCAGACGGCGTTCACCGCGACCATGCCGTGTGGTTCGTCGATGCCGCCGGCGAGCGACGACGACTGGAAGCTCTCGCGGTACTCCTCGAAGGAGTGGACGGCGAACTGCGGCCTGATGAAGCCCGCGAAGCAGTAGGGGAGTCCGAGTTCGCCCGCGATGGTCGCGCTCGACGGACTCGACCCGAGCACCCACGGACCCGGCAGGTCGCCGTCGCCCCGCGGGATTTCGAGGTCGGCGTAAGGGTGTTCGTCGGGGTAGTCGTCGTAGAGGTGGTTGACGACGGCCTCGATTTTCTCCGCGTGGTCGCCGTCGGGGTCCTCGACGTGCCGATCCGTCCCGAGCGCTTGGTCCGCCGCCGGCGACCCGTTCGCCCGCCCGAGTCCCGCGTCGATGCGGCCGGGCGCGAGTCCGTCGAGCGCGCCGAACTGTTCTGCGACCTTGAACGGGCTGTAATGGTTGAGCAACACCGCGCCGGAACCGAGCCGAATCGAGTCCGTCTCGGCGGCGAGGTGGCCGAGCAACACCTCGGGCGTCGTCCCCGCGAGGGTGTTCGCCATGCCGTGGTGCTCGGCGACCCAGAAGCGCGAGTAACCCAGTCGCTCGGCTTGCTTGGCGGTTTCGACGGTGTTCGCGTACGCGTCGGTCGCCGTCCCACCCTTTGGAACCGGCGAGAGGTCGACGATAGAGAGGTCCATACCCCCGCCTCCGAGACTGCGAGGAATAACGATTGGGCTCCCAGCAGATGCGTACTGTTCTCGGTGCGCCGGTGGCAGTCAGAATTGTATTTATAGAACACAATCCCTTGGTAAAATAATCTGATTCATCCACATTAGTCACATAATTCAGATAATTCATATTCTTGAGGGACTCATTATTGGTGTGTGGAGGTACGGCCGGTGTCTGTGGCCATCTACATCGGTATTGATTTGTGAATAGTATACACTACCATCTGTCACCGTGGTGTTGGCGTACACAGTATCCGTGACCGAGGCCACAAAAAATTTTTACGGGCCCTATCCGATGGTTCGATAGAGGTTCCCATGCCAAAAGCCGTATTCGACAGCGCCGAGTACGACAGACGCATCGCCCGGACCAAAGAGCGGATGGCCGAGCGGGGGCTGGACGCGCTTTTCGTGAGCGACCCCGCGAACATGAACTATCTCACCGGCTACGACGGCTGGTCGTTTTACGTCCATCAGGGCGTCGTGGTCACGCGGGACCGCGACGAACCCGTGTGGGTCGGCCGCGACATGGACGCCAACGGTGCGCGCGCGACGACCACGCTGAGCGAGGAGAGCATCCGGCCGTACAGCGACGACCACGTCCAGTCGCCGCACGACCTCCACCCGATGGACTTCGTCGCGGCCGTGCTGGAGGACCTCGGCGTCGACGACGCTCGCGTCGGCCTCGAAATGGACGCCTACTACTTCACCGCGAAGTCGTACACGCGCCTGCAAAAGAACCTCCCCGAGGCGAGCTTCGAGGACACGACGCTCCTCGTCAATCGGGTTCGCATCAAGAAGTCCGACGCCGAACTCGACTACATGCGCGAGGCCGCCCGCATCTCCGAGAACGCGATGCAGGCCGGTCTCGACGTCATCGAGGCGGGCGTCCCGGAGTACGAGGCCGCCGAGGCCATCTACTCGGCGCTCATCGAGGGCACCGACGACTACGGCGGCGACTACCCGTCTATCGTCCCGCTGATGCCCTCGGGCGACCACACCGGCACGCCGCACCTCACGTGGACCGACCGCGAGTTCGAGGACGGCGACCCGGTCATCATCGAACTCTCCGGCTGTCGGCACCGCTACCACTCGCCGCTCGCGCGGACGACGTTCGTCGGCGACCCGCCCGAAGAGCTGTCCCGGCGGGCCGACATCGTCGTCGAAGGGATGGAGGCCGCGCTCGATGCGGTCGAACCCGGCGTCACCTGCGAGGCCGTCGAGAAGGCGTGGCGCGACACCATCGCCGCGTACGGCATCGAGAAGAAAGACCGCATCGGCTACTCGATGGGGCTGGGCTACCCCCCGGACTGGGGCGAACACACGGCGAGCCTCCGCCCCGGCGACGAGACCGTCCTCGAAGAGAACATGACGTTCCACACCATCCCCGGTCTCTGGTTCGACGACTTCGGCGTCGAACTCAGCGAGACGTTCGTCGTCACGTCCGACGGGGCGGAACCGCTGGCCGACTTCCCTCGTCGGCTATTCACAACTTAATTATGACTCCGGGTTACAGCCCTAATACGATGAACGAAGATGGCAAAAATCGAAACGGCGAGGCGGTCACCGACGGCGGCTCGGGGTCCGAACCCGAGACGGCGCTGGCGACCGCGCGACGGCAACTCGAACGCGCGGCGAGTCACGCCGACGTGGACGACGGCGTCGTCGCGCGCCTGAAGCACCCGACGCGAGTCCAGCAGGTGTCGGTCCCGCTCCGCCGCGATGACGGCTCACTCGACGTGTTCACCGGCTTCCGCGCCCAGCACGACGACGTGCGCGGGCCGTACAAGGGCGGGCTTCGCTACCACCCGGAAGTGACCGCCGACGAGTGTATCGGCCTCTCGATGTGGATGACGTGGAAGTGCGCCGTGATGGACCTGCCGTTCGGCGGCGGCAAGGGCGGCGTCGCGGTCGACCCGAAGACGCTCTCCGACGAGGAGCGCGAGCGGCTCACCCGCCGCTTCGCCGAGGAGATTCGCAACGTCGTCGGGCCGAAGAAGGACGTTCCCGCGCCCGACATGGGAACCGGCCCGCAGGAGATGGCGTGGTTCATGGACGCCTACTCGATGCAGCAGGGCGAGACGACGCCCGGCGTCGTGACGGGTAAGCCCCCGGTTATCGGCGGCTCGTACGGCCGCGAGGAGGCTCCCGGTCGCTCCGTCGCCATCGTCACCCGCGAGGCCGTTGACTTCTACGACTGGAACATCGAAGACACGACCGTCGCGGTCCAAGGGTTCGGGTCCGTCGGCGCGAACGCCGCCCGTCTCCTCGACGAGTGGGGCGCGAAGGTGGTCGCCGTCTCCGACGTGGACGGAGCCATCTACGACCCCGACGGCCTCGACACGCAGGACGTCGAGGGCCACGACGAGCGCCCCGGCATGGTGTCGGGCTACGACGCCCCCGAGTCGCTTTCGAACGAGGAACTGCTCGAACTCGACGTGGACGTGCTCATCCCGGCGGCCATCGGGAACGTCATCACGACCGAGAACGTCGATGCCATCTCGGCGGAAATGGTCGTCGAGGGCGCGAACGGGCCGACGACGTTCGCGGCCGACGCCGTGCTCGAAGAGCGCGGGATTCCCGTCGTCCCCGACATCCTCGCCAACGCTGGCGGCGTGACGGTCTCGTACTTCGAGTGGCTCCAGGACATCAACCGCCGCCAGTGGTCGCTCGAACGCGTCCACGAGGAACTCGAAGCCGAGATGCTCAAGGCGTGGAACGCGGTCCGCGAACACGTCGAAGAACGCGACCTGACGTGGCGCGACGCGGCGTACGTGGTCGCGCTTTCCCGTATCGGCGGCGCGAAGGAGACGCGGGGCCTCTGGCCCTGAGCGACTGCGCGTCGAGCGACACGTAATCGACGCCGGCCCCGAGGAGAGAGCCGCGATGCGACCCGATTTCTTTTTCGGCGCGCGTCTCAGTCAGCGACCGCGTCGGCGACTTTCTCTATCGGGTGCGGCGGGTCGTCGGCCGCGCCGTCCGTGTCCTCCAGTTGGGTCCGACACGACGCGCCGGGGGCGACGACGGTGTCGCCGCGGCTCCCGCTAATCTGGTCCGCGAGGATGCCGCCGATGGCCGTCGACAGCGAGTGGTGTTCGGCCTCGTAGCCGAAGCTCCCGGCCATGCCGCAACAGCCGGAATCGAGCGGGTCCACGTCGTAGCCGGCGCGCCGGAGGACACCGACGGCGTGGTGGTCCTTCCGCGTCGCCTTCTGGTGGCAGTGACCGTGGTACGTCAGCGTCTCGTCGTCCGCGCCCGCCGACGCGTCGCGGTCGAGATCCTCCACGAGACGCTTCGCGTCGAGGTACTCCATGATGCCGTAGGTCTCGGCGGCGACGCGCTCGGCCGCCTCGCTCGAAAGCAGGTCGAGGTAGTCCGACTGGAGCATGACCGCGTCCGAGGGTTCGACGAGGACGACGCTCCAGCCGGCTTCGACGCGGGGCGCGAGCGCGTCGACGTTCGTCTCGGCGCGCGCCCGCGACCGGTCGAGGAAGCCCTTCGAGTGGGCCGGCCGGCCGGTCGCGGTCACGTCGTCGGGAATCGAGACGTGGACGCCGGCGGCTTCGAGGACGCGAACCGCGGCCTTTCCCGCGTCGGGGTGGTTGTAGTTGGTGTAGCTGTCGGGAAAGAGAAGTACCCTGTCGGTCGCCTCGGCCGCGGGGACGCGAGCGCCGCCCCGCGCCTCGAACCAGTCTTCCAGCGATTCGCGGTGGAACGCCGGAAGCGACCGCTCGCGGGCGATGCCGACGGCCTTCTCCATGACCGTCCGCGCGCCCGGCACCTTCGCCGCCCAGTTCGAAAGCGGAGCGAGCCGCGAGCCCAGCGCGTTCAGGCGGTCCACCTCGGCAAACAGGTGGTCTCGGAGGCTCGCGCCCTCGCGCTGGTGGTGGGCGTGTTCGACCTCGGCTTTGAGCTTCGCCATGTCGACTTCGCTCGGACAGTCGCGGGCACAGCCCTTACAGCCGACACAGAGGTCCAGCACCTCGCGCATGAACTCGGTGTCGGTCGCGTCGGCGTCGAGGTCGCCGCTCATGGCCTGTCGGAGCATATTGGCGCGGCCGCGCGTCGAGAGTCCCTCTTCCTCCGTGGCGCGGTAGGTCGGACACATCACGCCGCCGGTGGTCGATTGGTCGCCCCGACAGCCGCCGCAGCCGTGGCAGAGCTCCGCCATCCCCTGAAAGCCGTTTTCGGTGTCCCAGTCGAGTGCCGGGTCGAAGCCGGCGTCGAACTCGTAGTCGGGGTCGAACCGGAGGTTCTCGGTCATCGACACGTCGCCGCAGACCTGCCCCGGGTTCAGGAGCCAGTCGGGGTCGAACGCAGTCTTGAGGTCGCGGAAGGCGTTCCAGAGGCGGTCGCCGTACAGTTTGCGGTTCCATTGGGTCCGCGCGCGGCCGTCGCCGTGTTCGCCCGACACCGACCCGCCGGCCTCGACGACGAAGTCGGTCACCTCGTCGGCGATGGTCTCGAACGAATCGAGGCCGTCGAGCGTCTTCGTGTTGACGAGCGGGCGGACGTGCAGGACGCCCGGCCCCGCGTGGGCGTAGAAACTCGTGTTGGCGTCGTGGTCGTCGATGACCTCGCGGAACCGCTCGACGTACCCCGGCAGTTCGTCGGCCGGGACGGCGCAGTCCTCGATGAAGGAGATGTGCTTCTCGTCGGTCGTCCGCGAGAGCAGGATGGGCGCGGCGGCCTTGCGCATCTCCCAGAGGCCCGCGCGGGCCGCCTCGTCGTGGGCTTCCAGCGCGTCGAACGCGCGGGCGTCGTCGTCGACGCCGGCCCCCTCCGAGGGCGTCGCCTCCGGCGTCACCGAAGGTGCGCGGGCCGTCAGCAGGTCAGCGACCTTCCGCCGGCCTTCGGCGTCGGAGTCGGCGTAGAACTCGACCAGCAGGGCCGCGCGGGTGCCGTCGGGGAGCGACGCGGCCACGTCGCGGAACTCGGCGGTGTCGAGCGCGAGGTCGATGAGCACGTCGTCGATGAGTTCGACCGCCGCGGGGTCGTGGTCGAGGATGGGGGCCACGTCGGCGGCGGCGTCGAACACGTCCTCGTAGGTGAGGAGCGCGACCGCCTTCGTCTCCGGGAGCGGTTCGAGCGAGACGGTCGCCTCGGTCACGACGGCGAGGGTGCCCTCGCTCCCGGCGAGCAGGCGCGCGAGGTTTACGGACCCCGACTCGCAGTCCGGGTCGGTGCCGGACCCGTCGGAAAGCGGGCGCTCCCCGCGGGCCTCCTCGACCAGCGCGTCGAGGTTGTAGCCCGAGACGTTGCGCTTGAGGTCCGGGTAGCGGGCGTCTATCTCCTCGCCCTCCTCGTCGAGCACGCGGACGACCTCGGCGTAGATTCGGGGGAGAAGCGGACTCGCCGGGCCGTCGGCACCCCACGCGTCGCTGTCGGGGTCGGCTTTCTCCCGGAGGTCGTCCACGCGCACCTCGCCAAACTGGTGGACGCTCCCGTCGGCGAGGACGACTTGGCACTCTTCGACGTAGTAGTCGGTCTTGCCGTACTTCAGCGAGTGCGCGCCGGTGGAGTTGTTGCCGATAGCGCCTCCGAGGACGCTCCGGTCGCCCGCGGCGGGGTCCGGGCCGAACGTGAGACCATGGTCGGCCGCGGAGTTATTGAGCTCCGCGAGCGTGACCCCGGCCTGCGCGGTCGCCGTCGCCGCCTCGGGGTCCACCGACCGGACCCCGTCCATGTGCCGCGAGAGGTCGAGGACGACCGCCTCGTTGACGGCCTGTCCGGCGAGGCTCGTGCCGCCGCCGCGCGGGAGGACGGGTATCTCGCGGTCGGCGCAGTACTCCACGACGGCCGCCACGTCGGCGGTCGAGGTCGGCATGACGACGCCGACGGGGAGCACTTCGTACGCCGACGCGTCGGTCGCGTACAGCTGTCGGGTGTACTCGTCGAACCGAACGTCGCCGTCGACGAGGCGGTCGAGGTCGGAGACGAGCGCCTCGCGGTCGGTGTCGCCGCCGACGTAGTCGTAGTCGGCGCGCGGGTCGTCGCTTGGGTCAACACGCTGGTCGACCTGCGAGTCGGCCCGCCGGTCGTCGCGAGGGTCGTCGGGACGTTCCTGCGTCGCCATCGGGAGTCAGTTCGGCTCGGCGGCCGGCACTTGGTTCTCCAGCTCCGCGCCCTCGTCGAGCCGTCCGAGGTTCCCGGCGACGATGTCGGCGAGGCGGTCCCAGTGTTTCGGCGTGTGACCGCCCGTGTGGGGCGTGATGAGGCAGTTCTCCAGCCCCCACAGCGGGTGGTCCGAGGGGAGCGGTTCGGGGTCGGTCACGTCGAGGGCGGCCCCGCGAATCTTGTTCGACCGGAGCGCCGATACGAGCGCGTCGGTGTCGACGATGCCGCCGCGGGCGGCGTTGACGAGCACCGCGTCGGTCGGCATCGTGGCGAACTCCGCCTCGCCGATGAGCCCGCGAGTCAGGTCGTTCAGCGGGCACGCGACCACGACGTAGTCGCTTCGGGAGAGCGCGTCGTGAATCGCGTCGGAGTCGAAGCCGGCGACTTCGTCGGTCGGCCCGCCCTTCGACGGGGTGTAGCGGATACCGATGGTCTCGACTTCGAAGCCCTGCAAGCGCTGGGCGACGGCCTGCCCGATGGAGCCGAGGCCGATAATCGTCACCGTGCTGTCGGTGAACTCGCCGGACTGGAAGTGCCGCCACTCGGCGCGCTCCTTGCGTCGCCAGCCCTCGTGGAGGCGGCGGGCGAACACGAGCATGTTGCCGATGGCCTGCTCGGCGATTCCGGGCGCGTGGATGCCGCCGGCGTTGGTGACGGCGACGCCGTGGTCCGCGAGCGCGTCCATCGGGACGTGGTCGGTCCCGGCGAAGGTGCAGGCGAACAGTTCGAGGCGGTCGGCGCGGTCCAGCAGGTCCTCGTCTATCGTGATGCCCGTGACCACGCGGGCGTCGACGACGAGTTCGCGTTCCTGTTTGGGCGTCCGGGCGAGCGTCACGGTCCGGTCCGGGAGGCGCTCGCGGAGCGCGTCGGCGTACGATTCCATCGAAAGGCCCTCGGTCCCCTCGCGGAGGACGACGATGTCTGTCTCGGTCATGATATCGGTCGCGCGCGTCGCGGGTGCGGTTGCTACATTTGGGTGTCGCTCTCTTAGTCTTTTTGTGTAGTCGGTGTCCACGGATACCGTTTATGCTTAAGTGGGTGGCGAGTGGTACGTGTACGCATGGCCGACGCCGTTCGAGCGCGACTAGCGGAGCTTCGCAGAGACCTCCATCGCCACCCCGAACCGGGCTGGTGCGAGTTCCGGACGACCGCGCGGCTCGTCGAGGAACTGCGCGATATCGGCGTGGACGAACTCGCCGTCGGCGCGGACGCCTACGACCCCGCAGACCGGATGGCCGTCCCGAGCGACGACCGACTCGACGAGTGGTACGAGCGGGCGCTCGACAGCGGGGTCGACCCGGACCTGCTCGAACCGCTCCGCGGCGGGACGACCGGCTGCGTCGCCGTCCTCGACCGCGGCGAGGGGCCGACGGTCGGCCTCCGCGTCGATATCGACGGGCTGTTCATCGAGGAGTCGGACGACGCGGGCCACGCCCCCGCCGCCGAGGGCTTCCGCTCGGAGACGGGCGAGACGATGCACGCCTGCGGCCACGACACCCACATGACGTGGGGGCTGGCGACGCTCGAAGCCGTCAAGAAGAGCGATTTTTCGGGTCGGCTCGTCGTGTTCTTCCAGCCCGCGGAGGAGATTTCGGGCGGCGGCGCGCCGATGGCGAAAAGCGACTACGCCGCCGGCATCGACTACCTCTTCGCGGTCCACGTCGGCCTCGACCATCCGACTGGCGAAGTCGTCGCCGGCATCGAGAAACCGCTCGCCATGTGCCACATCGACGCGGAAATCGAGGGGACGACCGCCCACGCCGGGAAAGAGCCGGAGGTCGGTTCGAACGCCATCCACGCGCTCGGAACGGCCATCGAGAGCGTCTACGGGATTCCGCGGCACTCAGACGGGATGACCCGCGTCAACGTCGGCCGGGTCGAAGGCGGCACCGCGAGCAACGTCATCGCCGACGAGGTCGAGGCCGTCGCCGAGGCGCGCGGCGAGACCACCGAACTCATGGAGTACGCGAAGGCCGAACTCCGCCGGCGGTTCGAGAAGGCGGCCGAACTGCACGGCTGTGAGGCGACGGTCGACGTGGTCAGCGAAAGCCCGCGGGCCGACAGCGACCCCGAACTCGTGGAGACGGTCGCGGACGCCGCCGAGACCGTCGAGGGCGTCGACCGCGTCGTCCCGACCGCCGACTTCGGCGCGAGCGAGGACGCGACGTTCCTCATGGAGCGCGTCCAGCGCGACGGCGGCCTCGCGTGTTACTCCGTCGTCGGCACCGACCATCCGACGAGCCACCACACCGCGACGTTCGACGTGGACGAACGAAGCCTCGAAACCGGCGTCGACGTGCTCACGCGGTCGATTCTGTCGGTCGCGGGGGTCGAGTCGGCACCGACAGTCGGGTCGGGAGCGAACCGATGAGCGACGGGCGCGTCACCGGGGAGTCGGCACCGCCGGCGTCCGAAATCGTCACCGCCGACGACGTGGCGGACGCCCACGAGCGCCTCGACGGCGTGGTCCACCGGACGCCGCTCGATAGCTCGCGGACGATAGCCGACCGCTGCGGGGCCGAGCGGGTCGACCTCAAACTGGAGAACGTCCAGCGGACGGGGTCGTTCAAGATTCGCGGCGCGTACAACGCGATGGCGCAACTCCCCGAGTCGGTGCGCGAGCGGGGCGTCGTCGCCTCCAGCGCCGGCAACCACGCGCAGGGCGTCGCGCTCGCGGGCGACCTGCTCGGTATCGACACGACCATCGTCGTCCCCGAAATCACGCCGGCGGTGAAAATCGACGCGACCCGCGGCTACGGCGCGGGCGTCGTCGTCGAGGGCGACCTGTACGAGGAGTCGTACGAACACGCCCTGCGACTCGCAGAGGACGAGGGACTGGAGTTCGTCCACCCCTTCGACGACGCGGCCGTCATCGCCGGGCAGGGGACCGTCGGCCGGGAAATCGCGGCCGACGCGCCCGACGTGGACACGGTTCTCGTCTCCATCGGCGGCGGCGGCCTCATCTCGGGTATCGCCACCGCGATGCAGGCGCGGGACCCCGAGGTGCGAGTTATCGGCGTCCAACCAGAGGGCGCGGCCCACGCCAAGCCCTCGCTGGAGGCCGACGAGATTCGCATGCTCTCCGAAGTCGATACCGTCGCCGAGGGCATCGCTGACGCGCGGCTGTTAGAACGAACCTTCGCGGTCGTCCGCGACCGCGTCGACGACGTGGTCTCGGTCGATGACACGGACCTCGCGGTCGCCACGACGGTCCTCGCGGAGCGGGCGAAGACGGTCGCCGAACCGGCCGGCGCGGCCCCTGTCGCCGCGCTCCTCTCCGGCGCGGTCGACGTCGAGGACGAGCGCGTCGCGGCCGTCGTCTCCGGCGGCAACGTCGGCCTCTCCGAACACGCCGAACTGACTCGCGTCGGGATGCAAGCGCTCGGGCGCGCCGTCGAAGCCCGCCTCGAACTCGACGACTGGCCGGCGGCACTGGGCGGCCTTTCCGAGGCCGTCGCTGCCTCGGGAGCCGAACTCGACCGCGTCGAGCGCGCCGCCCGAACCGCGTCCGACGCGCCGAATCGGGTTCCGGTCGAGGTCCGCCTCGACGGGAGCGACCCGGACCACCTCGCGGACGCGCTCGACTCGCTGTCGGCGCTCGACGGCGTCGAGGTCGTTTCGCACTCGCTGGGCGAGCGCAGCGGCGACTCTACTGAGCCGTTCGAGTCATCCTGACGCGTCCGGGAAAACCGGGGCGGCCCGTCTCGGGGCCGCATCTGTTTCGTGCTGTTCGTCTTCCGTCGCCGCCGCTCACGCGACCGCTTCGGTCGCCACGGCGTCCATCGCCTCGCAGAAGATGCCCACGCCCATCTCGATTTCGCGCTCGGTGGAGTCGAGCGGGGGCAGGAGGCGAATCGTCTTCTTCCCGCAGCCGAGGGTGAGCAGGCCGCGGTCGAGCGCCGCCTCGACGACGGCGTCGCGGCGCTTCTTGGTGTCGAACTCGACGGCGAGCATCAGACCCTTGCCGCGGATATCGACCACGTGGTCGGGCGCGTCGTCGGCGAGGAGTTCCTTCGCCTGCCGGCCGCGCTCGGTCGCGTTGTCGAGCAGGTCGTACTCCTCGATGGCGTCGAGCGTGAGCGCGCCCTGCATCGACGCGAGCAGGTCGCCGCCGCCGAACGTCGACCCGAGGCGGTTCTTCTCGGTCGGGAACACGTCGGACCGCGAGACGGTCGCGCCGACGCGGAGTCCCTTCGCGCTGGCGATGACGTCGGGTTCGATGGGGTAGTGGTCGGCGGCCCACATCTCGCCGGTGCGGCCGACGCCCGACTGAATCTCGTCCACGACGAGCGGGATGTCGTAGGTGTCGCAGACGTCGCCCACCTCGGCCATGAACGCCTCGCTCGGGAAGCGGTAGCCGCCGACGCCCTGAATCGGTTCGAGAATCGCGAACGCGACCTCGTCGGGGTTGACGTGGCCGCCCTCCGGCGACAGGGAGTTCCGCAACTGCGACCCGCCACCCGCGAAGAAGCCGCAGTCGCAGGCGTCGTCGTCCCCCGAACAGCCCGAGTCCGCGCAGAACGGCACCGTCTCGATGCCCGCGACCTGCGGGTAGTGGCGGGTGTAGACCTCCTTCGACTTCGTGAGCGAGAGCGTCCCGAGCGTCCGCCCGTGGAAGCTCCCCTCGAAGGCGTAGCCGTACTTCGCGGGGGCCTCGTGGTCGTGCGTTATCTTCATCGCGTTCTCGACGGCCTCGGCCCCGGAGTTCGACAGGAACACCGTGTCCATCCCGTAGTGAGAGGACACGTCGGTCAGCTTGTCCATCAGGTGGCTCGACCCGGGGAACTCGGCGGTCTCGGGGTCCGGTCCCGCGCCGAAGTACATGTCTTGGCCGGCGATTTTCATCGGCTCGACGAGGTCGAACTCCCGGAGCTTCGACAGCACCTTCTCGTTGTTGTAGCCGAGCGGGGCGGCCCCGATGTGGCAGGTGAAGTCCAAGAGGACGTTGCCGTCCACGTCGGTGACGAACGGGCCGTCGGCCTCGGCGGTCACGTCCCAGACGAACTCGTGGGAGTACTCGCTGGGCGCGGCGTGCTCGTGGTGGAACTCGACCCACTTCTCGGCGTTGGGTCCGGGCAGCGCTGCTGCGTCCGGCTCTGCGGTATCCCGATTCATACACAGGATTTGTTGATGCCGTACATTAAAACTTGGTATCACAAAAACTACCACGATTCGCGATGGGGGTCGTCGCTCGGCCGCACGTCCGAGACCACGGCGCGCTCGGTCAACGCTGGTCCTCGTAGAATGGAGAGCGACGGTGACAGGGGACGGAACGGCGACGGGGACAGAGACGGGGACGGAACTGCGGTCGGCTGGACTCGGCGTCAGTCGTCGTCGTGGCTGGAGACGTTCACGGCCGGCGCTTGCCCGCCGGTCGACTCCGATTTCCCCCAGAGGCTCGTCTCGTCTTGGAGGAGGAGGCTCCCGTAGTCGTCTTGGAAGGTGTGGATGAGCCCGAGCGTCGCAACCACGCAGATAATCGCGAACGGCGCGCCCGTGATAATCGCCGCGGACTGCAGGGCGTTCACGCCGCCGACGACCATCAGGATGGACGCGACCGCGCCCTGAAGCACGGCCCAGAAGATGCGGTTGAGTGCCGACGGCTCTTCCTTTCCGCCGGTCGTCATCATCGACACCGCGAGGGTCGACGAGTCGGCGGAGGTAACGAAGAACGTCGTCACGAGCACGAGGAACGCGAACAGGAGAAGCGGCCCGGCGATGGGGAGGTTGCCGAAGAGGACGTACCCCGAGACCGCCTCGCCGTACTCCGAGACCGGACCGAGGACGTTCGCCGCGCCCGTGTGTTGCATGATGACGCCCGCGCCGCCGACGATGGCGAACCACGGGACCGTCGCGAGCGAGGTCGCGCCGATGCCGGCGAACGCGACTTCGCGGACGCTCCGACCGCGCGAGATGCGGGCGATGAACAGCCCCGCGAAGGGCGACCACGCGAGCGGCCAGAGCCAGTAGAAGACGGTCCACGCGTTGACCCACTTACTGGCGCCGGTCGCGGTGGCCTGCGTGAACAGGCTCATCTGGAAGAAGTCGCCGACGAAGCCGCCGGTCGCCTGCGTGCCGAGTTCGAGGATGCGGAAGGTCGGCCCGAATATCAGCGTCGCGAGCATCAATAGGCCGAACACGACCATGTTGAAGTTCGAGAGCCGGCGAATCCCCTTGTCGACGCCCAACACCAACGAGATGGTGAAGATGACCACCATGCCCGTGATGACGAGGATGGTCCCCACGTCACCGAGCTGGATACCCCACTGGAAGTTCAGGCCGGTGATGAACTGGCTCCCGATGAAGCCCAGCGAGGTGGCGACGCCGCCGAGAGTCGCGAACACGGCGAGGATATCGACGACTTTCCCGATTGCGCCGTCGACGTTGTCCGCGCCGAGAATCGGCGTCAGCACCGCCGACACGCGGAGCGGCGCGTCGTAGTTGTAGACGAAGTAGCCGATGGCGAGGCCCATCACGGTGAAACACGACCACTGGGTCAGACTCCAGTGGAAGATGGAGTACTGGACCGCCAGCGGCATCGCCGCCGCGGACTGGGCTTCGGCCCCGTACAGCGGCGGGACCGTCGAGTAATGGAACAGCGCCTCCGCGGGCCCCCAGAAGACGATACCCGCCGCGAGGCCGGCGGAGTACATCATCGCGAAGTACGAGAGGAAGCCGTACTCGGGGTCCTCGTCACCGAGTTTCAGGTTCCCCCACGGTCCGAAGATGACGAAGCCCAAGAACAGGACGAACCCGAGCATCGCGATCAGGAAGAACCAGTTGAACGTCGCGAGAATCCACCGGCGAATCCCGAGGACGAACTCGTAGGAGCCCTCGGGGTTGAGGCTGAACGCGCCGACGAAAAGCAGCGTTATCGCCGCGCCGAACGCGAATATCACCGGCTCGATTTCGTCGAGGAACTCGCTGACCGCGCCGTTGGAGGAACTCACCGCCGACACCCCCCGTGAGTGACCGCGCCTCTCGACTCCGTCCGCACGGAGCCGTCACCTCCCGACTGACTGGTCGAGGCCCGCGCCCCGAACTGTGCGCCACGATGACCGTTGCACCCGTGTGCTGTAATGTGGTCTGTCATGCTATCGCTCCGACGGACACCATGCTACCTGGTGTCTCACGTCACGACAAGTGCAAACATTACCATAAAATTTGTGGTTATCGGTGATACCGAGAACGGAATCCGTTTACAAACGGTCGAAAAACCGGTGGTCGGTTCGATTTCGGTGGGTCGTCGCGCCGTGGCCGGGCGCGTCGCTCCGAACGGTGCCTCCTCGTTCGCGCGCTCCCGGCGTTCTCACACGAATTGTAGACAGAATCCGAGGAATCCCGGATTTCCGGCCCGTATCGGCCGAATTTCCGGTTCGTTCGTAACGCTTAATCGAATTCGTACACGCGTTCTGTATATGGCAAACGACGCCGACGGAACGGACGGCACCGACGACCTCGCCTACGCCGCCGACCGCGGCCGCGGCATCCTCACCCCGAGCGACCGCGAGTTCCTGCTCGGCCGGAAGACCGACTACACCGACCACTCGAAAAAGCAGAAGCGAAACCGGATTCGACGCCGCCTCCGCAACGCCATCCTCGATTTCACCATCCTGTTCGAGTCGCTCGAAGACCGCGACCGCGAGACGGTGTTCAACCCCGACGCCGCCGACCGCGAGGCGTACACGCGGGGCATCACCGACATGCTCGCCTTCCTCCACCTCGGGACGATGGGCTACTACACCCCGTTCAAGGACATGCTCGCCGAGGGCGTCAACAAGGCCGAACAGGAACTGGCCGGCTCCGACTACCGGATGGTCACGGTGGATTTCAACGTCGAACCGGTCGGCCAAATCGACGTCGACGCCGTCATCGACAAGCTCGAACGCGGCGCGTTCGACCAGCTCACAGACGAGGAGTTACAGGCGTTCGTCAGGCTCCTCGCGGAGTCCGACGACTTCTCTGCGACCGACCTGCGCGCCGACATGAAAGCGCAGATGTCCGAGTTCGTCGAGCGAATCGACGCCGCGAACGAGCGGCGCGACCGCCGAGTCGACGACCTGAACGACTGACCGGCGGGTCGCCGGTCCCCGGAACCTCGGCGGTCGCGCGGGTGCGTCCCCGCGCCCCGTCCCCGCATCCGCGACCTATCCGAGATACGCTATCGCGTCCATCTCGACTCGCACGTCGCCGGGGAGTCGCGCGACCTCGACGCAGACGCGGGCCGGCGGCACCTCGTCGAACCGCGCGCCGTACGCCTCGTTCACCCGTTCGTAGTCGTCGAGGTCGGTGACGTACACCGTCAGTTTCACCGCGTCGTCGAGGCCGTCGCCGCCGGCCTCGGAGACGACGGCCGCGATGTTGTCGAGCACGCGGTCGGTCTGTGCTTCGATGTCGCCGTCGACCTCCTCGCCCGTCTCGGGGTCGACCGGGCCGTAGCCCGAGACGTAGAGCGTGTCGCCGGCGACGACGCCCTGCGAGTAGGGGTTGTCCGTGCGCGGGGCGTCGTCCGTGATGACTCGTTCCGGTGGCATCGGTGGTGAGGGTGGTTAGACTCGTTGCGTTTCGGCCGTGACCGACTCGATGCCGTCGGTGATGACGTCGAGCGCCGTCTCCGCGAGGTCGCGGGTGAGCACGAGCGGCGGGAGCAGCCGCAGGATGTTGCCGTGCCGGCCGGCCTTCCACACCAGCACGCCGCGCTCGAAGCAGTACTGCTGGAGCGCGTCGGCCGCGTCGCCGTCGGGGTTGCCCTCGGCGTCGACGAACTCCGCGCCGATGAACAGGCCCTTCCCGCGAACGTCCACGATTCGGGGGTTGTCCTCCGCGACCTCCGAGAGCCGGCCGCGGATGTACTGGCCGAGGTCGCGGGCGTGCGCGAGGAGGTCGTGTTCCTGGATGTACTCGATGGCGCGGGTGCCGGCGCGCATCCCGACGACGTGGCCGCGGTAGGTTCCCGCGTGGTCGCCCGACCCCCACGTGTCGAGGTCCTCGTGGTAGATGGTCGCCGACAGCGGGAAGCCGGTCCCGCCGAGCGCCTTCGCCGAGGTCATCACGTCCGGCGTGACGCCGTACCACTCGCTGGCCCACCACTTACCCGAGCGACCGAGACCGCTCTGAATCTCGTCGAACACGAGCGGCACGCCGTTGTCGTCGGCGATGTCGCGGAGACCCTTCAGGAATCCTTTCGGCGGGGTGACGACGCCGCCCTCTCCCTGAATCGGCTCGACGAAGATGCCCGCCGGGTTGGCGAGGCCGCCGTAGGGGTCCTCGAAGATGGCCTTGACCTCTTCGAGACAGTGGTCGACCGCCTCCTGCGGGCCTTTGCCCATCTCGACCGTGTTCGGGTAGGGCGCGTGGACCACGTCGGGCAGCAGCGGCGCGTAGTCGCCTTTGAACTTCTTGTTACCGGTGAGGCTCATCGCGCCGCTCGTCGCGCCGTGGTACGCGCCGCGGAAGGCGACGAGACCGGTTCCCTCGGTGTTGTACTTGGCGAGTTTGATGGACGCCTCGATGGCGTCGCTCCCCGTCGGGCCGCCGAAGACGACGCGGTTGTTCCCGCGCAGCCCCTCGGGCGCGATTTCGTCCAGCTTCTCGATGAGGTCGAGTCGGGCCTCCGTCGGGAAGTCGACGGTGTGGACGAACTTATCGGTCTGCTCGTGGACGGCGTCGAGGACGTACGGGTTCGAGTGACCGACGTTCAGCACGCCGATACCGGCGAACATGTCGATGAAGGTGTTGCCGTCGGCGTCGCGCACCGTCGCGCCCTTCCCGCTTTCGAACGCGATGGGGATGTCTTCGGGGTACGAGACGGCGCTGCTGTCGATTCGCTGTTGCTTTTCGAGGAGTCGCGTCGACTTCGGCCCCGGAACGTCGCCCACGTTCGGCGCGTCGTCGAAGTGCAACTCGTGAATCGGCGGACCTGCGACCATGACTCAACCCATGCGGAACAGTCATAAATAATTTGTCCACGATTCCTATTGATAACGTACACAGTATCCGGTTTCGAAGTCGACCTCCCGCGGTGATTTGGTTAGCGACACGACAGTAACCACAATGGATTTGTGCGAGGCAACTCCTTCTTTTTCCAATGTTACACGCAAAAGGTCCGCTTCTCACGGTCGACCTGGGCGACGAGACGAGTCGGACGGAAGACATCGACGGGGTTCTCGAATCCTACGTCGGCGGGCGCGGGGTCGCCACTCGACTCGCCCACGAGCGCGTTCCCTTCGACGTGGACCCGTTCAGCCCGGACAACCGGGTGTACTTCAGCACCGGCCCGATGCAGGCGTCGAACATGAGCTTCACCGGCCGGACGAACTGCACCGGCGTCTCGCCGCTGACGGGCGGCCTCTGCTCGTCGAACGCCGGCGGGTTCGTCTCGCGGAACTTCGCGGACGCGGGCTACTCGGCGGTCGAACTCGCGGGCGCGAGCGACGAACTGGTCGTCCTCCACGTCACCGACGAGGGCGTCGAGTTCGAGGCCGTCCCGGACCTCGCCGGTGCGACGGTCCCCGAGACGGTCGCGTACCTCGACGACGAACACGGCATCGAAGCCGACCGGACGATGGTCGTCGGCCCCGCCGGCGAGAACCTCGTGCGCTTCGCCTCCATCATGACGAGCGAGGAGCGCGCGTTCGGTCGCGGCGGCCTCGGCGCGGTCCTCGGGTCGAAGAACGTGAAGGCGCTCACCTTCGGCGGCGACGCCGAGCCGGACATCGAGATTCCGTCGTCGCAGATGGAGATTCACCGCGAGGCCGCCACCGACGACCACATCATGAAGCGACAGGGGACCGTCGCCGTGCTGGACCTCGCCAACGAGATGGACGGCCTCCCGTCGTACTACTTCTCCGAGCGCCACTTCGAGGGCGCGGAGGGCATCAACGGCGACGCCATCGAGAAAAAGAAGTACAAGAAAGGCACCTGTTCGGCCTGCGCGTTCGCGTGCAAACTCCCCACGAGAGACGAGGACGCGGGCGTCGAGACCGAGGGCCCCGAGTTCGAGGTTACCATGGCGTTCGGGTCGAACTCCGGCGTCGACGACATCGTCGAGGTGATGAAGTCGAACGAGCTGTGCGACCGCTACGGCCTCGACGCCATCTCGGCCGGCAACACCGTCGCGGCCTACCTCGCCAGCGAAGACGAGTTCGGCAACACCGACCTCATCCACGACCTCGTGGAGAAAATCGCGCTCCGGGAGGGCGTCGGCGACGACCTCGCCGAGGGCATCGCCCGCGTGCACAACGACCTCGGCGTGGAGAACTGGACGGTCAAGGGGATGGACTTCGCCGCCCACGAGGGCCGTGTCCTCCACGGACAGGGCCTGTCGTACGCCGTCGCCAACCGCGGCGCGGACCATATGTACGCGGTGTTCTACTCGCAGGAGTACCCGCTCGTCGGCAAGGACGACGCCTACCCGCCGGAGGGGTTCGAGGGCAAGCCCAAGCGCCTCATCGAGAAGGAAAACCAGATGGCGCTCAACGACAGCGGCATCGTCTGCAAGTTCTCGCGGGACTTCATGACCCCCGAGCGCTACGAGATGCTGTTCGGCGCGGAGTTCGAGGACCTGCTGGCCGTCGGCGACCGCATCGTCACGCTCGAACGCCACTTCAACAACCAGCGCGGCTTCGACCGCGGCGACGACACGCTCCCGTACGCCGACGAGTTAGACGGGTTCGAGGCGGCGCTCGAAGCGTACTACGAGCGTCGCGGGTGGACCGACGACGGCGTCGTTCCGTCCGGAAACGTCCCGGCGTAACGCGTCCGACGAACGTTCCCCCCTTTTCATTTCTCACGTCCCGCCCTCTTCTCACTCTTCGTTCGGCTCGTTCGCTTGGGTCTGATACAGTTCCGCGACGCCCTGTTCGAACCGCTCGGCGGCGCGTTCGAGCAGTTCGACCTGCGTCGCCCGCGTCTCCTCGTCGATGACGTAGGCGGGACCGCTCAGATTCAGCGACCCGTACACCTCGCCTCGCGGCGACTTCACGGACTTGCCGATGGCCCAAAACCCCTCGACCGCCTCGCCGCTGTTTTCGGCGTAGCCCCGCTCGCGGACGGTCGCTAACTCCGCGAACAGTTCGTCTTCGGTCGTGATGGAGTCGTCCGTCGCCGCCGGCAGCCCCCAGCGGTCGATGATCTCCCGCACTCGCGTCTCCGGGTATTCGGCGATAATCGCCTTGCCCGAACACGTCGTGTGGACGTGAAACGGGCTGCCGTCGATGAGAAAGCGCGGCGTGTTGGCGAATTCGAGGTCGCCGTACAGCGAGACGATGCGACCGTGTTCTTCGACCGCGAAGTCCGCGTCCATCGACGACTCGCTGTCGAGCCACGAGACGGTCTCTTGGGCGACGCGGTAGTAGTCCTTGCGCGTCCTGACGTAGTCGCCGAGGTGGCAGAACTTCGCCCCGAGGTGGTACTCGTTGTCGACGTTCACGACGTAGCCGTACTCCGCGAGCGTCTTGAGGTGAGCGTGGACGGTGCTCTTCGCGAGGTCGGTCGCCTCGACCAGTTCGCCCATCGTGGCTCCCTCCAGTTCGAGGATGTGGTCGACGAGCGCCAAGGAGGCGGCTGTCGTCTTGAGCACGCCGGACGGGTCGTGTCTATTCATGGAGGGGAATCTACGGTCTGGGCTTAAAGATGTACCTCCGTCACGACTACTGTCGCGCTCACGACGGCTGCGACACCGGCGCTGCGCGCTCGCGTCCCCGTGACACTCCCCGACTGGTCGTCGCTCCGAGCGTTCCGCGGAGTCGAACGTTTATGTGCTCGCGCTTTGGTTGCCAATAGTTAACATGGTTCTCTATGATTATTACGACCTGTGAGAGTTGGAATCATCGGGGCCTCTGCGGGGTGTCTGGCTCGTTCATATATACGTATTCGGAAGTTAGGAACACCGAGTCTTCCGAGACGCGTGAGAGTCGGTTTCACGGGCGACTGAGCGGCTGAGACGACCGCTCTCGGCTCGTTTTTCGGACGCGTGAACGTTTAACTAGGTCGGTCGGCGGGTGAACACCCCGGCTCGTTTGCCGTCTCATCCGTCGGCGCGCTGCGGCCGCGCTGTCCGCCCGAGGTCGGTCCCCTGTGCGGCTTCCCGTGCTCAGAACCATGTCTGAGTTGATATCTCTTCCCGGTCGCTTGACGGTCCCCCGTCGTCGTCGGTCTCTCGTCCGCACCTCCATTACAGGCGTAACCGTGTAATTCAGTCGTCGGGGGTCAGGGTCGAGGTCGCGGTCACGCCCACGCCGCCACGGACTCGGTTTGGGTCGGCGCGATGCCGCGTGATGCCGTTTGCGCCGTTATCGGGTCTCCTCGAACGCCGCCTGCGCCGCTTCGAGCACCTCGTCGTGTGCGTGCCCGTTCGACGCGACGAGACCGGGCTGTCCCGGTCCCCAGGCGTTCCCGTGGATGTCGGTCACCGTTCCGCCCGCCCGCTCGACGAGGTAGACCCCCGCGACCGTGTCCCACGCGTTCGGGTGTTCGTCGAGTCCGATGACCGCGTCTATCGACCCGTCGGCGAGTCGCGACAGCGTCAGCTGCGTCGTCCCGAGCTTTCGCATCTCGCCGAACGTCCCGAAGATATCGCCCGAGAGCCGTTCGATTCCCGGCCGGTCGCCCACCTGATACCGGAGCGTCGAGGAGACGAGAAAGGCGCTGGTGTTCGATTCGTCGCTGACCGTCATGGGTTGGCCGTTCCGCTCGACGCGCGCCGCCGTCGCGACGTAGGTGTCCCCCGTCTCGGGCGAGACGTTCACCGCCGCAATCGGCGTCTGGTCCTCGACGACGGCGACGCTCGTCACCCACTCGCGGGCCCCCCGCGTGTAGTTCTGCGTCCCGTCTATCGGGTCGATAATCCACGCGTAGCCCGACTCGGGGACGGTCTTCAGTTCATCGTCCTCCTCGCCGACGACCGCGTCGTCGGGGAACCGCTCTCGAATCGCCGCGATGACGCGCCGTTGTGTCTCGCGGTCGACCTCGGTCACGAGGTCTATCGCGTCGCTTTTCTGTTCGATGTCCAGTTCGGTTCTGAAACGCGCCGACGCGTGGTCGGCACCCACTTCCGCGGCGTCGATTGCGACTGCTTCGCGCGGGTCTGCATCCATGCCCGAACATCTCCCCACGGCGAAAAAAAGCCTCGGACAGCGGACAGCGCTTCTGTCTCTCTGTCGGCGCGACCGTCGAACCACCCGTGTCCGTTTCGGCTCCCGAGTCGGTCGCCGCCGCGCCGACGCGTCATAGTATATTGTTCGAATAGCGATTCACTAACGCGTCCCGATGTCGGCAGTTGAGCGCGGGTCTCGCGTGCAGGTAATCATTGACCTCACTGCCGGCAGCCGTCGTCAGCGAGGTCGGAGCCCCTTGGCTCACAGGCCGTCTCACACTGGCCAGTTAGCGCATTGTGGCGGCTGATTACCCACCTGTCCGAGCGTTGAGGCGGGCGGCGTTCCGACTCTCACCGACCAGTTCGATGAAGGCGTCTCGGGCGACTGACGCGGGTCGGTCCGGCACGTCTCGCCGGTCACCGCCGTATCCGTTCTCGGACGCGATTCTTGTGGATTAGACACACGTCTGCTGTGTCGTCGATCGCGTCGCCGCAGGTACTCGTCGGCCGAACGCGCTTTTCTCACGGCCGCTCTCGTCGCGTTCAGCGGCGACCGTCCCGGTGAGGTCGATGGCGTCGCGGCGCTCGCGCAACTGACGGTACAGCGGTCGCCACTCGGGTCCCTCGGGGTTCGGAATCGGGGCGAGTTCGCCGGCGTCGGTCCGCAAGTCGAACCCGTACAGTTCGCCACCCTGCCACACGAGTTTGCGCGTGGGCAGTCTAACCCGATTTGTAACGCGGATTCGTCGACGCGACCGGGCGTCTGCCGGGTCGACGCGACCTCCGTCACGGCGGGCAGTTCAGGAACCGAGCGCCCCTTGATGGCGGGGCGAAGCGACTGCCCCCTGAACGACGGCGGGGCGTCGACGCCGGGGAACGACTCCTCGTCCGCGGTCGGGTAGTCGTCGGTTGAGCGCCCAGCGCGGCGGTGACGACACCGACCAACAAATGTCCCACACCTGCGTTCGTGACCGGTTAGTAATACTCTCCTTACTCTCGATTCACGCCGACTCAACGCCCGATAGACGACTCACGGGCGGTGTCCTACGCCGATTCGAGATGATTCGCTCTCGCCCGCGAAACAGCTTCTCCGAGTCGTTCCGACAAATAAATTACAGACGTGATCGTGTAATATCTCTTGGTTGAAGTCGCAGAATCCATGTCGGTTGTCATTGCCAGTAATGCTATCATTACCCTTCGACGCGTGACCGGCCGGTATCAGTTTTAGTAACAGATTTTTCGTCGGACGGCTCTTACGACGCTCACGCACGCGGCGGCTCAGTATCCCGAGCGTGCCGCTCGAACGCGTGTTCGGACCGAACGACGACTCTACACGCGCCCGATGACATGGTTCGGATCGTCGCGTCTCGTCGCGCCGTCACGGCGGTATCGGAACGTCACCGCAGTATCGAGACGCGAAACGAGAGGTGAGGTGTTGGTCGTTCGACGCGGCTCAGGGCTGGACCTGGTCGAGGGGGCGGATGAGGACCTCGTTGATGTCGACGCGCCGCGGTTGGGTGACGACGAACGTAATCGTTCGCGCGATGTCTTCAGGCGCGAGCGCGTCCATCGACCCGACGTAGTCCTTGACGTTCTGCTGGACCTCGTCGTCGGGGATGTGGTCGAGCAGTTCGGTGTCGACCGCGCCCGGTTCGATCGATGAGACGTGGATTCCCGCCTCGGCGACGTCGAGTCGCAGCGAGTCGCTGAACATCTTGACGCCCGCCTTCGCGGCGTTGTAGTGCGAACTGTTCGCCTGCAGGAACCGGCCGACGACCGACGAGAGGTTGACGATGTGGCCGCTTTCCTGTTCCATCATCGTCGGGACGACCGCGTGGGTGAGTGTGATGAGTCCGGTGAGATTCACGTCGATAGTCGTCTGGAGCGTCTCGCGATCCGCCTCGGCGATGTGCGCCAGCGGCATGAGACCGGCGTTGTTGACGAGGATGTCGATGCGGCCATACTCGTCGAGCGTCGCCTCGACGAGGGCGTCGATGTCGTCGTCGACCGTGATGTCCGTGGGGACGACGAGAGCGTCGCCGCCGTCGTCTTCGATGGCCGCGGCGAGTTCTTCGAGTTCGCCTTCGCGGCGGGCGGCGACGACGACGCTGGCCCCGCGAGAGGCGAGGGATTTGGCCGTCGCGCTGCCGATACCCGACGACGCGCCGGTGACGATTGCGACCTGTCCGTCCAGTTCCGAACCGAATTCTTCTGACATCAATTGTTAGTAGTCTCTTTACTGACTTCCCGGTTATGCTATCTGCAATGGGTGTTTAAGTGCTGCTGTCTCCGAGCGGTGCTCGCCAGCGGAGCGAAGTACTGAACCGATACGTCGCTGCACAGCGACCGCCGGGTGAGCTCGGTGCGCTAATCGAATCCTCGATTCGACGGTCTGGCGGTCGTTACTCCGTTTTCTACATCAGTCACACCCGATTGAGCCACGATCCGGAAACAACGCGCAAACGACAGTTCCGTCGAACCGTTCGGACCGATTCTCCCAATTTAATATAGCGACATACGATTTATTTAGTCTGTGCGCGATTCCAGCAGCCATTTACTAATGCTCATTGTCCATAGCAGACAACGACACTCGTATTATCCTTAAATACATTTCACTACCGCTGACTGTCTCGAAAATCGCGTATTCAGTTTCGGATCGGCCGGCAGAGGGCCGCTTTGGGTGCTCCGACCCCAGGGTATGGGTCGCATGAACAGCCCGGGATGAGAGATGGACCGAGGTCGATGGACTGTTCCCGGTACATCGCCAGAGTACTGCAACTTACTGTCGAAACGTGACGTAGCCAGATTAGTTCTAACTGGACTGCTTCGGCTCTCATGACCCGATTCTGTGGTGACTCGGTGCTGACGGGGGTGTTGTCTCGTACTGCAAACCGACAGTCACCAATTTCATAAACTTCATGGCGCAATACCTATTGTTTCGTCTGCGGATGACGAACCGGCGTGATAGGACGAGCGGTGACTGAGTAGTGAAGAACGTCGTACGAGAGGTCAACAACTCCTCTACTGCGGCAGCGAGCATCGAGTGCACGATCCCGATTCAACAGTTATCACCGCCGGTCAGTCCCAATTCCCGTTATCTTTAAATATATTGGGAATCCGAATAACACAGCTAGCTGTGTAATGTGTACGGTTTCACCAACTCTCACGTCCCGAAATCGAAGGCTCTGACCTCTCAAAAGCACCGACCGTCCCGAAATTCGAGCGACGGTAGACCGAAGATACCGCGCGGTGCGATAGCCGAGCCGACGCGAAACCGATGACGGACTATACGACTCGTAGCACAACTGCTTTGCGCGACGAACGTGAACACTGCCGGTATGCGAACTGGTGTCATCATTGCCGGCGGATACTCGACGCGATTCGGTGAGGAGGACAAAGCAGTCGCATCCCTCCTTGGAACACCTCTCATCCGCCGCGCCGCCGACCGGATGGCCGGCGTCGTCGACAGCCTCGTCGTCAACTGCCGACCGGAGCAGACGGCTGCGCTCCGAGCCGCGCTCGACGGCTACGACCACCCGATAACGATTGCGGAAGATTCGGAGCGCGACGAGGGCCCGATGGCGGGAATTATGACGGGTCTGCGGGCCGTAGAGTCGGAGTACGCGTTCGTCGCCGCCTGCGACATGCCCTTTCTCGAACCCGCGCTCATCGACAGATTGTTCGAGCGGGCGGCCGGCCACGATGCCGCCGTGCCGCGGGTCGGTGACGGCTGGTTCCAGCCGACGCACGCGGTGTACCGGGCCTCGTCGATGGCTGACGCTTGCGAAGCCGCGCTGGCCGAGGGAAGCCACAAAATCGTCGACCCGCTGTTCACGCTCGACTACGTCGTCCTCGAAGAGAGCGAAGTGCGCGAGTATGCGAGTCTCGACACCTTCGAGAACATCAACACCCCCGACGAGCTCGCTCACGCGGCGGAACAGTTGCGTTAGCGCTCCACGACCGCCACGACGGGTTCGGACGCCGTCATCTGCGTCAGTGCGACGTGTGGAACGTTCGACCGAGCGAGGATGTCCGATGCAATCTCCCGTGCGACGGCTTCGAGGGCCGCATCGTCGACCTTGTTCAGCACGGGCACGACTGTCGCATCGTCGGGAACGTCCGCGCGGCCGCCGCGCCCGCTGATAAGCACGGTTGCGATATCCGACGGGCGAATCGTATCACCGACTTCGAGGTCGGTGAGGGCGGTGACCCGTTCCGGTCGGTGGACGCAGTCTTCGGTGAGCGGTTCACCGACGGCGTGGACGCTCGCGATCGGGAGGACGGTGTCGGCGGTCGCCGGGAGTTGTGGTTCGCGGTCGCCCGGGGCCTTGAACTCGCGCATCCGCGCGCCATCGGCCTTCACCAGCACCGCGTCGGCGACGCCCGACTCTCCGATGGCGTCGACCACGTCGGTGTCGTAGCCGCGGTAGCGGTCGTCGCGGTCACGATTGGGGACGACGCCCACCGGCCAGTCAGTCGCCCGTTCGAGCGCGGCGACCGGCCTGTCGGTGACGACCACGTCGGCGACGTGCTGGTCGAAGATGGGGATGCGAACCGTCGCCGTCACGACGGCGCGGTCGAGCCGGCGCGCCAGCGCGTACAGCGTGGACTTTTTCCCGCCCGCGCCGACGACGCAGATCACGCCGCGTCGAGCGGAGAGCGCATCAGCGAGCGTCATGTTCGTGCCACGAGTCGCGCGCGGTTCGCCGTCCAGCCGTTCGTACGGTGTTCAGTCATCGAAGGTGTCGAAGTCATCGGTGAGTGCAGTCAGGTCGAGGCGGTCGATGGTCTGCGTCGTCGGTACGCCGTCGTCGGTCCAGCCGCGGCGGCGGTAGTACGCGTCGAGCATCGAATCGAAGTCGTCGCGGTCGACGGTCGCACCGGCCCGGGGCCCCGATTCGAGCGGCTCTTGGAGCGCGGCCGGGAGGGAATCGTCCTCGCGCGAGATGCCTTCGCGGACGTTGAACAGCCGCGTCACGTTCCAAATCCGCTCGCCGGTCGTGGCGAGTCCGCCGGCGGGGTCGAGGCCGACCGATTCGAGCCACTCCCGGCCGAGGTCGTCGAGCGCGTCGCCGAAAAAGTCATCGGCGATGAGGCTCCAGAGCATCGACCGCCGGTCCTGTTCGCGGGTGACCTCCGCCGCGGTCCGGTCGGCTCCCCAGTCGCCGTCGAACACCTCGCGTTCGATGGGTCGCGCCCGCCGATGGCACGCACCCCGGTCGCTGGTCGCGTACGCGAGCGCCATGCTCTGCGCGCCGCGCGGGTCGTAGGCCGGGAGCGCCATCGACTTCACCGTGGGGACGAGGTCGCGCCCGCCGAACCGCGTCGCCGCCGCCTCGACCCCGTCCGCGAGCGCGTCACCGAGCTCCGACTCGCGCTCCGCAATCTCCTGTAAGAGGGCCCGCGCGCCATCGGGCTCACCGAACGAGAGCGAGCGGTCGAGCACGCCGGCGGCGTTGGCCTTGACCGTCCACGCGACCGCGCTTCCGGCGCTAATGAGATCCATCCCGAGGCGGTCGCAGGTCTGTCCCAACACTGCGACGGCGTCGAAGTCGTCGATGTCGAGTCCGGCTCCGAGCGTCATCGCGGTGGCACCGCGCGGGACGTGGTCGCCGTCCTCCGTGGCCACACGATACCCACCCGGAGTCTCCGTGTCGGCGCGTTCGCGGCCGACGGCCCGGTCTTCGACTGTCGCGATGCCCAACTCCTCCGCCGCTTCGAACTGTCCGTCGCTCCAGCCTCGCGTCGAGAGTGCGCCGATTTCGTTCGCGAAATCGATCGTCTCGACGGTCCCGCTGGCCCGTAGCCACCGCCCGGTGTCGGTCTCTCGGTACTTCGCCGCGTAGGCGTCTCGCAGGTCGTCCAACCCGTCGGCGTCAGGCGGGGCTCCCCGCGCGACGACGGCCTTCAGTCGCTTCGAGCCCATCACCGCTCCCGCTCCCCCGCGGCCCGCGTGGTGGTCGCCGGCGTCGGAGGCGATGGTGGCGTAAGCGACCTGTCGTTCTCCCGCGGGGCCGATACACGCGACAGCCGCGTTCGGGAACGCCTGCGCCGTGTCGACCGTCGCGGCCCCCCACGTCTCGGCGGGTTCGATTGTCGCGTCCCCGTCTTCGACGACGAGGCGAACGGGTTCGGACGCGACACCCGTCACGAGCAGGCCCATGTGCGACCCGAGCGCGCCGGCCAAGGAGTCGGGGAACTCGCCGCCCGCGTACGAATCGAGAAAACACCCCGTCAGCGGGGATTTCGTGATGGCGGCGTATCTCGAATCGCCCGGGAGATAGCCCGAAAGCGGGCCGAGCATGAACAGCATCGCGTTCTCCTCACCGAGCGGGTCGACGCCGGCGTCGAGTTCGTCGTAGAGATAGCGGGCACCCAACCCTTTGCCGCCGACGTATCGCCGTCGCCACTCGTCCGGAATCGGCGCGCTCTCGACCGAGCCGGCGGACAAGTCGACCCGGAGGAGTCGGTCAGCGATTGGAGGAGCCATCTGGTCGTTCGTCAGCACCGGCGACCAAAAAGATGTACCGTTCTCGCGGACCACCGAGCGAGTGCGGCGGCGCGAACGCCTCCGCCAAAGCCGTACTCTTCGGTTCGCTCGGCGGTTCGCGGTGCCCGACGCGAACAGACGGGAATCCATACATGACAACTAAGATACATTTTATGTTTTCCCGGCGGGAGTCCGGAGCACGGCGGGTTCTGTCTCCCGTGTGGGCCGACCGACCCAGTCTTCATTACGACCACCCGCGAGGCGTCACACAGCATCGACATGTCTACAACGGAAATACCGATTACGGTCGTCAGCGGTCCGCTCGGCGCGGGGAAAACGACGCTGGTCAACCGACTCCTGAACGACCCCGGTGGCGGGGAGATAGCCGTCGTCGTCAACGACATGGGCGAACTGAACGTCGACGCGGAGTTAGTCGCGTCCGAATCGGACGACGGGGTTATCGACCTCTCGAACGGGTGTATCTGCTGTCGGCTTCAGGACGACCTCGTGACCGAAGTGACGCGGCTGGCGGAGAACCGCTCGTTCGACTACCTCCTCATCGAGGCCTCGGGAATCAGCGAACCGCTCCCGATTGCGCGGGCGCTGACGGACGACTCGAGCGAGGGCGGTCTGCCGGACCACCTCCGGTTGGACACCACGGTCTCGGTCATCGACGCTTACGGGTTTTGGAAGGCGTTCGACCCGGCGGAATCGCTTCCGGACGCCGCCCCCGACCCGGAGCGCCCGTTGACGGAGGTGCTCGTCGAGCAAGTCGAGTTCTGTGACGTGCTGTTGCTGAACAAGTGCGATATGGTCCCCGACGATGCCTTGGACGCCGTCGAAGCGGAGATTCGAGAACTCCAGCCTCGCGCGAACATCCACCGGACGACGTACAGCGAAGTCGACCCGACGCGGGTTCTCGACACGGGGCGCTTCGATTTCGAGGCGGCGAAGCGCCATCAGGGTTGGAAGCAGGCCCTCGCGAGCGACGGGGTCGAGACGGACCACGGCCACGACCACGACCATACCCACGACGGGGGCGTCTCGGCAGCGACGGCCCACGGCGTCGAGTCCTTCGTCTACCGTCGAGACCGTCCGTTCCATCCGCACCGACTCGACGCGTGGCTCGACGACTGGCGGGGGAACGTCGTCCGCGCGAAGGGGTTCGCGTGGGTCGCGAGTCGTCCCGAGACGGTTCTTGGCGTGAGTCAGGCGGGGCCGTCGGTGCAGGCCGGCCCCATCGGTCGGTGGGGAGGCGATGCCCCCCAGACGCGACTCGTGTTCATCGGCCGCGACCTCGACGAAGACGCAGTAACCCGAGAACTCGACGAGTGTTTGGCGACGACGGACGAACGAGGGGAGACGTACCCCGACGACCCGTTTCCCCGCGAGTCTGCCTGATTAAGCCGTGCCGAAGTCGACCTCGTCTCGGAGTTCGTCCCACGATTCGTGGAAGCCGTAGGTCGACTCCGACTCACCGCCGATGACCGTCTGATACACCTCGTCGTACTCCAACAACTGCGTCCAGCCGTCGTGGTACCGGTAACTGCAGTACTGACACATAGAACGGGATACCGGGCAAACCGGCAAAGGAGTATCGGTGGGAACCGAGTTGGGAGGCTCCGCTACTCCCGGTCCTAGGGTTCCAGCAGGACCTTGGTGACGCCCTCTTCGCGGTTGTCGAACTGCTCGTACATCTCGGGCGCGTCTTCGAGACCGACGCGGTGGGAGACGACCCAACTCGGGTCGGCGCGGCCCTCGATTATCATGTCGCGGAGCTTACGGTTGTACTCCTTGACGTTACACTGGCCGGTGCCGAGGGCTTGCCCCTTCTCGAACAGGAGGCCGAAGTCGATGCCGAGGCGACCCTGCGCGGCCATCTCGTCGGGCGCGCCGGGGTCGTCGGGCACGTAGAGACCGGGGATACCGAGTTCGCCGGTCGGCCGGACCGTCCGAATGAGGTTGTTGATGACGACGGCCGGGTTTTCCCGGGCGGGGTCGTACGCGGAGTCGGCTTCCTTGTCCGGGTCGATAGCCTGGTAGCCGACCGCGTCGACGCCTTTGTCGACGCCGCCGCCGTGAATCTCTTTGATCTGTTCGACGGGGTCGCCCTCCTCGAAGTTGATGGGCGTGGCGTCACAGTGTTCCTCGGCGAGCGCGAGGCGACTCGGAACGCGGTCGACGACGTAAATCTCGGCCGCGCCCTTGAGTTTGGCGCTGTAAGCGGCCATCAGGCCGACCGGACCCGCCCCGTAGATAGCGACGGAATCACCGGATTCGAGGTTGGCGAGTTCCGTGCCGTGCCAGCCCGTCGGGAAGATGTCCGCGAGCAGCGCGAACGAGTCCTCGTGTTCCCGCCCGTCCGGCAGTTTGAGCGCGTTGAAGTCGGCGTACGGAATGCGGAGCTTCTCGGCTTGTCCTCCCTGATAGGGGCCCATGGCGACGTAGCCGTACGCTCCCCCGGCGAAGCCCGGATTCACGTTCGTACAGAAGCCGGTGTAGCCGTTCTCACAGTTCTCACAGAAGCCACAGGCGACGTTGAACGGCGCGACGACGCGGTCGCCCACTTCGAGACTGCTGACGGCATCGCCGACCTCTTTGACGATACCCATATTCTCGTGGCCGAACACGATTCCCGGCTCCGCGGCCGTCCGCCCCTCGTACATGTGCAGGTCGGACCCGCAGATGCAGGTCGTCGTGATGTCGATGACGACGTCGTTCGGGTGCTGAATCCGGGGCTCTTCGACCGCTTCGACTGCGACCTCTCGTTCGCCTTTGTAGACGACTGCGTCCATAGACATTGTGTGGACTCCACTCGACATCTGCGAACAGTCACTATTTATAGTTCGGGTGGGCTCTATTTCGACACAATCTGACACGTTACGGTCGGGTAGAGTGGTGTAGCGCATTCTCAAACGACCAGATAGATTACTATCTGTGTTCTCTCACGTCGTACTCTCTAGGGAACACGCCCGAACGACCCGGTTCCGCATCGCAGTCGGCGGTCCCGGCCACGCTCGGCGCTCCCTGCCGGACCGTCCGGTGACGTACCACTCCCCGGCCGCCGAGCGGTCGTCGTCAACTCACGCGTGCGCCGAGACATTCCACAAACGCTCCGATTTCTTACACGACGTGTGGCGGCTTCCGTCCCCGAACTGGATTTAATAGGAACCGTCCGGAAGGTCCGGCTATGAAGCGCACGATTAGCACTTCGGACGCTCCGGCGGCTGTTGGCGCGTACAGTCAAGCGACGACGAACGGCGAACTACTTCTCACCGCGGGACAGCTCCCGCTGACGCCCGACGGTGAGCTACTCGACGACGCCTCAGTCGGTGACCAGACGACGCAGTGTCTCGAAAACGTGGCGGCGATTCTCGCCGCCGAGGATGCGTCCTTGGACGACGTGCTCAAAACGACAGTCTTCCTCGACGACATCGACGACTTCGAGGAGTTCAACGAGGTGTACGGCGAGTTCTTCGACGAAGACCCGCCGGCTCGGAGCGCGGTCGAAGTCGGCAACGTGCCGAAAGGAGCCGCGATAGAAATCGAAGCGGTCGCGGTGACCGAGTAGGCGACACGCCGCTGACCTCTGACGGGCGCTCGACGGACCCCGACGCGCCCGGTATTTTTCGAGCCGACACGTCTCGACGAGCGCGCGTTTCCGAGCAGCGGGTGTCGCGGCCGATAGCTACTCCAATCGCATATTCTCGGCTCGCTCGGCCGCGAGGTCGGTAATCTCCTCGATGTCGCTCTCGGAGCGGTCCGCGAGGACGCGAACCAACATTCCGAGTTGGACGGCCGCCGTCTCGCGTAACTCCGACGCCTCCTCGGTGTCGTTGGCGAAGTAGTACTCCTGTCGACCGTCGTCGTGGACGAGTCCGGTGTACACGGACTGGATGTCGTCTTCGCGAGTCGCGTCGGCCGCCTTCGCTCGCACGTCGTCGAACCGTGGGTTCGTCATCATCACGGTAGACGACGCGTCGCCGCCTTAGCTCTTTGCTCCGCTCGCTGTCCCGTCTGGAGCGGTCACCCGTCTCCCCGCCCACTCGCGCTCGCACCGACTTCGTGTTCGGCTTCCCGAACGCCTCGAAATCGCACTCCGAGGCGAGTGGGTTGGGGTGATTTTTTAACCCCGCCGTGTCTCTTCATCTGTGAGAATGAGTCGCACAGGAAACGCGGTCCGGTCGCCGGTACTCCGGGTCTCGGGAGCCGGCCGGACGGAGCGCGGAGCGCGTGTGTTGAGCGCCGCACGTAGCACCGCCGACTCCGTCACGGTCCTCCGAACGGGACCCACCGGAATCAGCGAGTACGACCCGTTGGTTCTCGCGACCGACGCGGGGCGGACCGCGTTCTTCCCGACCCCGGAGACATCGAGAGTCCGAGACCTCGTCACCGCTATGGAAGACGGGGAGTTACCGACGGACGGTGCTGCGGCAGTCGTCGACCACGACGCCGAGCGGACGACGCTGCCAGTTCCGACCGACGGGCCGCTCGCGGTGGGAACGCGGCGCGTCCTCGGCCCCTGCGGGTGGCTCGACCCGCTGGACCCGACAGCGTATCAGTTTCACTCGCTCGATAGGGACGCGAGCGCCGTCGCGGACGCCGGGCTGGTCGGTCGAGGTAGATGCGACGCCGCCGCCGACGAACCGGCCGCAGACGCCTGGCGACGCGCGCGAGAAACCGACGGCGACCCGGTCGTCGTCGTGAACGCGAACGACGCGGACGACCGCCAGCGCGCGGACCGAACGCTCCTCGCCGGGTCACCGATGTCGGTGCTCGACGGCGTGGCGGCCGTCGCCGAGTATCTCGGCACGACCGACGCGGTCATCCACGTCGCCGAGACCGACACCGAACTCCGAGCGCGTCTTCGGGAGGCTATCGACGCCGCCGCGGACGAACTCCCGGTCGTGCCGGTCGTCGCCACCGGTCCCGACGAGTACCGCGCCGGCGAACCGACGGCGGCGCTGGAAGCGATAGAGGGGGCGGACAGAATCGAGCCCCGTCTCCAGCCGCCGACGCCGGCCGAGTACGGGCTCTACGGTCGCCCGACGGTCATCCACACGCCGCGGACCTTCGCCCGGGTACGGCTCGCGCTCGCGGACCCAGAGGGCACCGATAGAGACGCCGCATCGACGACGCGACTCCTGACCGTCACCGGCGACGTAGCCGCGCCCGCGACGATAGAGGTCGGCTCGGACGCCCTCCTCTCGACGGCTCGGAACGCCGTCGAACTGGAGGGGTCGTTCAAGATGGCCTGCGTCGGCGGGGTGTTCGGCGGTCTCACCCGGACGTTGGACATCACCCCGACCGCGGCCGAACTGACCGCGGCCGGCCTCGGAACGGAAGGCGTCGTCGAACTGTTGAACGACGAGCGGTGTGCGGTCGCGACTGCCGGAGAGCGGGCGCGCTTCGCCTCGGAAGCCAACAGCGGGCGGTGCGTACCGGGACGGGAGGGAACCGTCCAACTCACCGAACTGCTGCGAGCGGTCTACCGAGGCTCGTTCGACCGGGAGAAGATTCGCGAACTCGGTCGGGTCATGTCCCGGTCGAGCAACTGCCTGCTTGGCGCTCATGCACCGCGTCCGGTGCTGACCGCGATGGACGAGTTCGAATCGAGTTTCGAAGCACACGCCGACGGCCGCTGTCCGAGCGGCACCTGTTCTGACAAACTATGAGCACTGACGACCCACTTCCGGGCGTTCCAGAGTTGGACGACCCGCAGCACGAGACGCCGGTCACGGCGGAGTTCGAGACCGGGACCGCGAACGACCCGCCCGTCGGAACCGACGGCGAGGCCCCGACGACACTCAGCGTCAACGGCACACGGGTCACCGTCCCGCCGGGGTCGACCGTCATCGACGCCATGCAAGCCGTCGACGACGAGGTCGTGAGCGTGGACCCCGGTGCCGACAGCCTCGACGAGGACGCCGACGTTCCGGCGCTCTGCTACTACGACCGCGAGGGCGATGCGAGCGACGAAATCGGCCCTCGGAGCGAGTGTCGAACCTGCATGGTCGAGACCGACGAACACGGGGTCATCCCCTCCTGTTCGTTCCCGGCTACCGACGGGCTGACGGTCGAGACCGACACGTCCGCCGCCGAGGAATCCCGGAGCGTCAACCTCGACCTCGTCCTCTCCAACCACAACCTGCGCTGTACGACCTGTAACGGGAACGGGCGGTGTGAACTCCAAGAGACGGCCATCAACGAGGGGGTCGACCACCCGCGCTACGGCGTCTTCGACGACCGAAGCGAGTACGAACCGCTCGACGACAGCTCCTCGTTCATCCAAATCGACCGCAACAAGTGCATCCTCTGTAACCGGTGCGTCGAGGGCTGTAACGACGTGCAGGTCGAAGGCGTCCTCCGCATCGAGGGCTCGGGACCGGACACCCGCATCGGCTTCCAGTCCGACGCCGAGACGATGGCCGACTCCGACTGCGTCTCCTGCGGACACTGCGCCACGGTCTGTCCGACCGGCGCGCTGACCGAGAAGGATATCGGCGGCGCGGGGACGCTCCCGCTTCCGGGGTTCACGCAGCGGAACTCCGTCGGGCGAGTCATCGAACACGAGGCGGTCGAAACCCTCGACGACACGACGGCACCGAACCGCTCGCCGGACCCCGGCAGTTCTGGGACCGCTGGGGGCGAAGCCGAGGCGCGACAGGCGGGACGGGAGAAACGGAGCGGCGTCGCCCGATACATGGCCCAGAGCAAGCGCCGAGCGTCCGACCTCCTCGAAACATACGGCCGGAAGGCCATGCTCGCGGGCGAACACACCGCCGAGAACCTCGCGGCGCGGACGCTGCCGGAGGGCCGACTGTTCGATGTCGCGTCGCTCGTCAGCGACTACCGGCTGGGCAACCTCGACAAAGCGGAGACGACCTGCGGGTTCTGCGCGGTCGGCTGCCGGTTCGAGATGTGGGGCAAAGACGGCAACGCCATCGGCGTCCAGCCCGTCGACGACCCGGACAACGCCCCGGCGAACAACTTCTCGACGTGCGTGAAAGGGAAGTTCGGCCACGAGTTCGCCAACAGCGAAAACCGGCTCACGAAGCCACTGATTCGAAACGAGAACGGCGAGTTCGAGACGGCGTCGTGGGACGAAGCCCTCGACTACGTCGCCGGGCGACTCCGAGAGATTCAGGACGAACACGGCGTCGACGCGGTCAGTTGCCTCGCGTCGTCGAAGGGGAGCAACGAGGAGGCATATCTCGTCCAGAAGTTCGCGCGGCAGGTGCTCGGCACGAAGAACATCGACAACTGCGCCCGGCTCTGTCACTCGTCGACGGTGGCGGCGCTCCAACAGACGCTCGGCTACGGGGCGATGACGAACCGCATCAACGAGGACATCGGCGAGGCCGACGCCTACCTCATCAGCGGGTCGAACACGACCGAGTCGCATCCGGTGTTGGCGACTCGCATCAAGCAGAACGTCCGCGACGGGGCCGACCTCGTGGTGTTCGACCCCCGGAAAATCGGCATCGCCGAGCACGCCGACCAGTACACGAGAACGACGCCCGGCTACGACGTGGCGTGGCTCAACGGCCTCATCCGCTACCTCATCGAGCACGACCTGCATGACGAGGCGTTTATCGAACGGAATACGAAAGGGTTCGCGGAGGTCAAACAGAAGGTCCAGGCGTTCACCCCCGAGAAAGTCGAGGAACTGGCCGGCGTCTCGCCCGACGAACTCGAATCGGCCGCCGAGACGCTCGCCGCCGCCGAGAACGTCGTCTTCGGCTGGGCGATGGGCATGACCCAGTCCAGCCACGGCACGGAGAACCTCCTCGCGATGGCCGACCTCGCGCTCACGCTCGGGCAGGTCGGGAAGCCGGGCGCCGGACTGTCGCCCTTCCGGGGCCAGAACAACGTGCAGGGCGGCGGCGGCGACATGGGGACCCTGCCCGGGAGCCTCCCCGGATACCAGGACCCGGCCGACGACGAGGTCGGCGAGAAGTTCGCCGAGGTGTGGGGCGAACGTCCGCCGGCAGAGCCCGGGCTCAAAGTGCCGGAGATGCTCAGCGAGGCCCACGAAGGCAATCTCCGCGGGATGTACATCGTCGGGGAGAACCCCGCGCTCTCGGAGCCGGACATCCAGCACGCCGGCGAGGCGCTCGATAGCCTGGACTTCCTCGTCGTACAGGACATCTTCATGACGGAGACCGCAGAGCACGCGGACGTGGTGTTGCCGGCGGCGACCTCCCCGGAGAAACACGGCACGTTCACCAACACCGAGCGTCGGGTCCAGCGGGTTCGAGCGTCCGCGGAGCCGCCGGGAAAGGCGCGTCAGGACTGGGAAATCACGCAGGAGCTGGCGGCCAGACTGGGCTACGACTGGGGCTACGACCACCCGCGGGAAGTCATGGACGAGATTAGCGAGTTGACGCCCATCTACGGCGGCGTCAGCTACGAGCGACTCGACTCGGGCGACGAGCACGGACTCCAGTGGCCGTGCTGGGACGACGACCACCCCGGTACGCCGTATCTCTACGACTACGAGGGGGGGAACTTCAACTTCGACGACGGACTGGCCCGCTTCGTGCCGGCGGACGGCGGCCACCCCGGCGAACTCCCCGACGAGGAGTACCCCCTCACGCTCACGTCCGGGCGGGTTCTCTACCACTGGCACACCGGACAGATTACCCGACGCGTCGAGGGCCTCATGAGCCACGTCGGCGAGAGCTTCATCGAAATCAACCCGACGACCGCCGCGGAACTCGACGTTTCGGACGGCGGGTACGTCAGGGTCGAGTCCCGCCGTGGCGACATCGTCGTCAAGGCGACCGTGACCGACCGCGTCGGCGACGGGACGCTGTTCATCCCGATGCACTTCGCGGCCGGTGCGGTCAACAAACTCACGCAGGAAGTTTTCGACCCGCAGGCCGGTATTCCGGAGTTCAAAGTGTCGAGCGTGCGCGTCGAATCGCTCGGCCCGGACGCCGACCCGGACGTGCTGCGGACCCCGGACGCCGGCGCTGGGAGCGCCGCACGCGGCGACGACTGACCCGCGAGGGCGCTACGTTTCGCTGTACTCCTCTCCGGAGTGAACTGAGTGCCCCGCGTGCCTGTGACGGAACTCCTGTCTGTACGCCGTTTCGGCCCGCGGGCGAGGCTCGAAAACGCCTATACATCGTATGTTGCTATATCTATTCCTCGCTTCACTCACAGTTTCGGAGGATAGTTCTGGAACCGGCGTCTCACGTCAGAACTGAACAGCGAGGCTGTTACATACAAGCGAGATAGCGGACGTATCGGTCATTCGGGGCGTGTAGGTGACCATCCGTTTGTATCTCTATTAGGGGAACTCTGGTGTTCGTTCTTGCTCTGGTCTCCCTCCCTCATACTCAAGAGAAGGTACCGACTGGCTACACAGCGGGTTCACGAGTAAATCGAGCGGATATGGACTCTCGAACCGTTTGTAGCGGGTTTTAGTTTGCACTGAGCGATTCTTCCCCCTTCTCATTAGGGGAATCGGTTTGATGCGTTGCTTACTTGCAGCGCTATCTGGAGTGTATTAGCTGCGTAGTGTCGGGTGCATACTACCCGTGTCCATTCTCTGGCAACTACGTCCTAACCGATGCGAATTTGGGGATTCATCGACGAGTTCGGATATGGAGTTACGAAAGTTGGTCTCCGATTACCTTCCAAACGCCGTAGTTGCTGCGACCATATTCACAATCTACAACACCTACACTGGCGATATTGCCGACCCAGTCACGATTGGTGTCGAGTTCATCTTCTACATTATTGCAATCTTCATCGGATTTATGGTTATCACTCCGATTTTGAACAAGGCATTCGCTAGCGTTAGAAGATGAATGCCCGTACATCTTCTCTATTAAGCGGCTGATTTTCCGTACCGACGCTGCAAATAAGTCACGCAGCAAAATTATCCTCCGAGATTGTGTTCACACATCGTTGTGACTCCTCTTCCGACACTGCGGTCCGCGGCCGCGATTCAGCTAAGCGGTGTGGTTGGTCGGTTATCGGTTCGGCTGTCTGTTCAATCTGCTCCCCGCGGAAGGACGTATCCACACGAGTCGCAGACGAAGGCGATGTCGTAAAACGAATCGTAGATGGCGAGACTGTGACTGCACTTTGGGCAACGCATGCGTTTCGTGTAACCATTCGATAGTCACTTAACCCTTACCACGACGATTGTCGTATCGCTCGAAGAGCAGTTGCGTTCAGTCCCGATATTAATATTTGCAGAGACGAAAAAATTAATGTCGAATTCAGTCGTCAAGCCATATGGTCGATAGCGCAACCGACCAAGAGACTACCGTATCAGTCATGTCACAGACGTGGTGATATGCGCAGAGTCGGTCTGTCCCGACCGAAGCTCATGAACACCTGACGGCACTCCCACGTCGAGCTCAGCACACCACCCGCTGCCATCATTTTTTGGAACGTCGTGCCGGTTCCAGCACGGACGCTATACCGAGAGAACCCCTGTGCGCGCGTGCAACCGACCGGTCGCAGACCAGTTGGTCACCTGACTCACCTGAGTTCACGATGACGGCTCTGTCACGTTTGCCCCATCCGGTCTGCTGTTCTCGATACCAGAAACACGGGGCCCTCTCCCCCGATATGTGAATTGAAACGTACGCGTGTCGCGTCCTTGAGTCGGCCAAAACGCTCTCCACGGACAAAAGCCCGACCCCAACCGCCTGACAGCGCTCCAGAAACCATCTGCGTTACAGTCTGGAGACGGCTGCGTGACCGAGCTACGGTTTTCGCGAGCGCGGATGCGCTATCGACATCGACGAGTCCCTGTGGATTCCCGGTGCGTCCAACCTCTGAACGTCTCCGCGAGGTCCCGTGAACGGCTCGTATCTCGCGTCGGCTCGTCGCTCGGTGAGGATAGATTTCGCGAGGAATCCGCTGGACGACTCCGAGAACGACGACTGTCGTCGAACTACTCATCCGCGACGATGGGTCCCGGTTATTTGCCGCTATTCACTATGCTGGAACAACACGTTGGGTTCCTCGAAACCGGCCGAGAAGACCGGTTTCGGAGCGTATCCACTTTGGGCGCCATGGAGATTACATATTTATCTTTGTAATTGTAATTCGTGGAACGACATTAGATAGTTCTGAAATAGGGAACCTTCGTGAGGTTGCACCGAACGTGTCTCTCACCGACTTGCGCTACCAACGCTCGACGCGGGTTCATCGCTTATCCGGACGGTTCCACAGCGCATCTCGTGCAAGCAGGGAACAAGGCACAATAGTTATCTAACCGGGTACTGATGGGAAAACGTATGCAGAGTGAAGTACGCGTTAGCAGTCACGAGCCGATAGACCGTATCTCGGAGAACATCTACGGCCACTTCGCCGAACACCTCGGACGCTGTATCTACGGAGGTCTCTGGGTCGGTGACGACGACAGAGTCGAGACCGAAGACGGAATCCGAATGGACACCGTCTCGCTGCTCCGCGGACTGAACATGCCGGTGCTTCGCTGGCCGGGTGGCTGTTTCGCCGACGACTATCACTGGGAAGACGGCGTCGGCCCGCGCGACGAGCGTCCCCGACGGCGGAATCTGTGGTGGACCCAGGGGCGCGAAAACATCCCCGAGGAGTCCAACGAGTTCGGGACGGACGAGTTCCTCCGCCTCTGCCAACTCCTCGATACCGACCCGTACATCGCGGTCAACGTCGGGTCGTCGACGCCCCAGGAGGCGCTCGACTGGATCGAATACTGCAACTACGGCGGCGACACGGAACTCGCTAACAGACGGCGAGAGAACGGCCAAGAAGAGCCGTACGGGGTGAAGTACTGGGGCATCGGGAACGAAAACTGGGGCTGTGGCGGCCGGTTCGCACCCGACGAGTACGCCGACGAGTACCGCCGGTTCGCGAACTACTTCAACGGCTTCGACAAGCTGATGAACGAGGAGTCGACGGAGTTCATCGCGTGCGGACACCTCACGGACGACTGGAACAAGGTCTTCTTCGACAGCCTCAACGGCGGCATGGAGTACGGTCCGGGCTCGTTCCTCGGCATGGGGTCGCCGTTCAACCTGATGGACCACTTCTCGGTCCACCGCTACTATCAGGCGGGCGGTGACACCGACTTCACCGACGAGCAGTACTACAAGATCTTCGCGCGCGCACAGAAGGTCGGCGGGGACATCGACCGGGCGGCCGAGACCATCTCGAAGCACGTCCCGGAGGACGAAATCGGCATCATCGTCGACGAGTGGGGCGTGTGGCATCCGGAGGCGCGGAGCGACAACGGACTGGAGCAGGAGAACACGGTTCGGGACGCGCTGACGACCGCCGGCGTCCTCGACCTCATCCACGAGCGGGCCGATGTCGTCTCGATGGCGAACATCGCACAGCTCGTCAACGTCTTGCAGTGTCTCGTCCAGACCGACGAAGAGGACGCGTGGCGGACGCCGACCTATCGCGTCTTCGACCTGTACGAGAACCACGTCGGCCGGACGGCGCTCGAAACGAGCGTCGACACGGAACAGCGCACTATCGAAGGCGAAGAAAACGACGTACCGATGGTCTCGGCGTCGGCCTCTGAGGGCGACGGTGAACTGTTCGTCACGGCCTCGAACCGCCGCCACGACGAACCGGAGACGCTCACCGTCGACGTCGGGTCGTCGGCGTACTCGGTGTCCTCGGCCACCGTCCTGTTCGAGGGGAACGACATCCGAGAGTACTCGACGAAGGAGAACGCCGAGTCGTTCGAAGCCGATGTCTTGGACGTCACCGACGAGGGCGACGGCACGGTCACGTTCGACGCGCCGCCGGCGTCCGTCGTCGGTCTGACGCTGACCGAGTAACCGCGCCGCCACCGTTCTATTTTGAGCTGACAGCGGGGGTACAGTTATTGTAGTCCCGTGTTAACATGCGGCTGCGTCATGAGCGAACGCAATTCGAGCCGCCAGCACAGCCGCCGGAAGTACCTCGCCGCGGTCGGCGCTGCCGGGGTCGCAGCAGTCGGGTCAACCGGCGTTATCGCGGGCCGCGGACGCGACGACGAACAAACAGACGTCGAAGGGACGCTGTACTCGCCCCCGTCGGGCGCGCCCGCTCCCGGGTCGCTGTATCCCCGCGTCACGCGACTGAAACACGGGTCGGGGAAGGGCGGCGAGAAGCAGTTGCTCGCGACGTTCGAGTACTATCCGTCGATGAGCGGCGGGTCGGAGCCGTACTTCCCCGTCTACCGAAGCACCGACGGGGGAGAGACCTGGTCGAAGTTCTCCGAGATTCACGACACGAGCGGGAAGGACTGGGGGCTTCGATATCAGCCGACCCTGTTCGAACTCCCGCACGCCGTCGGTCCGTGGCCGGCCGGGACGGTCCTCGCCGCCGGGAACTCCATTCCGATCCTCGACGACCCCGAAGACGTTCCCGAAGGTGAGGTCGGCGAACTCGGTGAGACGAGTATCGACCTGTACGCCAGCACCGACCGCGGGGAGTCCTGGGAGTTCGTGAGCACCGTCGTCACGGGCGGCAAAGCCGTCCCGTACGACGGAAACAGCCCCGTCTGGGAGCCGGAACTGGGGCTGGACGACGACGGAACCCTCGTCTGTTACTTCGCCGACGAGCGGATGGGGAGCGACGACGACTACAATCAGTTGGTCGCGTACAAGGCCTCGGAGGACGGCGGCCAGTCGTGGGGCGACGAGCAGTTCGTCGCGGCCGTCCCGGACGAGACGACGCGCCCGGGGATGCCCACCGTCACCCCGCTCCCCAACGGCACGTACATGATGAGCTACGAGGTCATCGGGCCGGACTACCTGTACGGCGAGGTCCACGTCAAGACCTCGCCCGACGGGCGCGACTGGGGCGACCCGACGGACGTGGGGACCCTCGTCTCGACGGCCGACGGTCGGCGGTTCATCAACGGCCCGTACGTGACGTGGACGCGGGCCGGCGGCAAAGACGGAACGATACTCGTGTCCGGAAAACAGCTCGTCGACGGGAACCGCGACCTCGCGGAGGGGAACGGCGAGGTCGTGCTCGCGAACTCGAACCTCGACGGGAGCGGCGACTGGGAGGCGGTCGACGCCCCGCTGTCGTTCGAGACGGAGGGCGACCTCGGCGGTCGGGCGTTCGTCGGGTGGACGACACCGCTGCTGCCCTCGCGCCACGGCGACGAGCTACTGCAGCTCACGTCGGTCGCGGACGGCCCGAATCTCTGTGAAATCAGTTACGGCGTCCAGTCGCTGCCCCTCGACGACGGGACGTAGCGTCACCGTCGAAACGTCGCGGAGAACTCGTTTTTCGGACTCTCACCGGAGACTGGACGGTCGGTCGGCGCGGTCGCGTCGGCTGTGTCGGCCGCGTCGGCCGCATCCCCTTCTCGGTCGCGCGTTTGGGCGGCCAGTTCCGTGTGGAACGCGGCCGCGAGCGCGGGAAACACGAGCGGGAGTGCGACCGTCAACACCGAACACACGACGAGTAGCGTCGCGGTCACGACGCCGACCAGCACCGTCGCCACCGGCCGCTCGACGGACCACCGGTAGCCGTCGGTGACGGCGTCGAACGCGTCGTCGCCCTGCGCGAGCGCGACGAAGCCCAGCGCGAAGACGACCCACGCGTGATACGCGAGATAGAACCCGACCATCCCGAGGACGCCCGCGAACGCCGACCCGGAGGCGGAGAACCGGCCGAGATAGAAGACGGCGAGCGCCGGGAACGCGACCAGGAGTCCGCTGAACAGGAGCGCGTCGAGCCAGTGGTCCGAAAGCGTCTCTCTGACGGCGTCGCGGTCGATGTGGCCATGTTCGCGGACGGAAGCGACGGCGCCGTAGACGCCCAACGTCGCCGGCCCGATTGTGACCAGCGGGACCGATGCGAGCACCCACGCGACGCTGATAGCGACCATCTGAACGGGGTGATGGAACACCGTTCGGACCGCGGCGACGAGCGCGCGGTGGACGCCGACGGCCCCGTCCGCTGACTCGCTCATCCCGTCGCGCCCTGCATCTGCACTGCTCGCACGATCTGTCCCTGGAAGATGAGGTAGATGATGAACAGCGGCAAGGACCCCAGAATCGCGACCGCCATGTGGAGTCCGGGCGTGTCGATGTTCCCCTGATAGAGGTTCACCAGTCCGATGGGAAGCGTGTACGCCGTCTCGTTCGACAGCACCAGGAGGGGCCAGAGGAACGCGTTCCAGTTGTAGACGAACATGAACAGCGCCAGCGCCGAGAGAATCGGCTTCGCGAGCGGGAGGATGATTCGGGTGTACACTTGGAAGGTGGTGAACCCGTCGAGCCTCGCCGCCTCCTCGTACTCGGCCGGGATGTCCTTGAAGAACTGGTAGAGGAGGAACACGCCGAGCGGGCTGGCCACGGCCGGCAGTATCACACCCCAGTAGGAGTTGATGAGGCCGAGGTCCGAGACGATCTGGTACAGCGGGACGATGTTCATGTAGTACGGGACCATGAAGCTCGCGAGGATAACACCCATGACCAGCCCTTGACCGGGCCAGTCGAGCCGCGTGAGCGAAAAGGCGATCATCGAGTCGATGACGACGATGAGCAGCGTCGCTCCGGCGGCGATGATGAACGTGTTGATGGTCCACTCGACGACGAGCGTGTTGTTCAGGAGGTACTGGTAGTGTTCGAGCGTTATCGGCTCGCCCGCGAGCGGCGGTATCCAGTAGGGTCGCGGGTCGCGCAACAGCTCGGTCGGCTGGAAGGACCGAGAGAGCGTGTACAGGTACGGGACCGCCATGAGAACGGCGAGGCCGTAGAGGAACGCGTGGAGCAACACGTTCCGAACCGTGTCGCCGTCGAGCCGTGCTCGTATCGAGTCCTGCGATGTCGTTTCAGTCATTTGAATCACCGATTACTTTGAAGTTCACGATTGCGATGACGATGAGGATGGCGACCAGCACGTACCCCATCGCCGCGCCGTAGCCGAACTGCTGCTGGGAGAAGGCGCTCCGGTAGAGATAGTAGACGAGCGTGTCCGAGGTGTCCTTCGGGCCGCCCTGCGTCATCACGTACGGCTGCGCGAACACCTGGAACTGGAGGATGAACTGCACCATCACCACGAACACGACCGAGTTTCGCATCTGGGGCAGCGTGATATCCTTGAAGGCTCGCCAGCCGGTCGCGCCGTCGAGCCGAGCGGCCTCGTACAGCCGTTCGGGGATGCTCTGTCGGGCCGCCAGGAAAATGACGAAGTTGAACCCGACCAGCCACCAGACGGTCATGAACGCGAGCGCCGCCATGACGAGGTCCGGCGACGTGAGCCACCCCGGCGGGTTGTCGATGAAGAAGCCGAGGTAGTAGTTTATCAGGCCGTAGCTCTGGGAGTACACCTGTCCCCACACCAGCGTCACGACCGCGACGGTGAGGACGTACGGACTGAAGTAGATGGCCCGGAGGGTTCGTTTCCCGGCCACGTCCCGGTTTACGCCGAGTGCCATTACCAAGCCGAGGATGACCAGCGCCGGAACCGAGATCGCGACGAAGAGGAGCGTTCCCTCCATCGCGTTATAAAACACGGGGTCCTGAAACAGTTCCACGTAGTTCTGGAGGCCGACCCACTCCGTCTCGGTGAGGTCGAACTTGTTCGGGTACGTGTGGAGGCTCATGTAGAGCCCCTTCAGGGCCGGCCAGATGAGGAACACCGTGAACACGGCGAGGTACGGAAGCGACCAGACGATGCCCTCGATGGTCTCCTTCCGCAGACCCATAACGGTCTTGCTGTTCGCCGCGGTCTCACCTCCCGTGATGCGTTCTGTTATCCCCATCTTCGATTACTCCGAGATGCCGTTCGAGACCGTCTGGATTCCGGAATCGATAGCAGCCTGTGGCTCGGAGTTCTGCGCCCAGATGTCGACGAGCCACGTGTACCAGTTCTGCGCGTTCGGGTCGCCGTTCGGGACCTTCGGGTGGTAGAAGTAGTCGCCGTCTTCGGCCATCTCGACGTACTTGTTGAGCGTCTTATCGTAGTACGGGCTGTTCTGGAAGGTGTCGGACTCGTAGATGCTGTTCGCGGCGGGCAGGTGACCGGCTTCGGCACCCCACGAGGGGTTCTGCGTGGTCATCCAGTGGGCGACTTCGGTGGCAATCTCCGACTTGGCGTCGCTCCGGCCCTCCTTCTTCGGGAGGACGATGGAGTGGCCGTCAGCCCAGACCTTATCCTGCTGTTTGTTCGGGCCGACGGTCGGTTCGAAGAAGCCCCAGTTGAGGTCGTCGACGCCGGACAGAGCGGCGACGTACCACGTCCCGTTCATCGCCATCGCGCACGTTCCGTTCTGGAAGGCGTTGTTCCCCCATGTGTCCTCGCTCGTGGCGGGGGCCCATCCCATGTCGCCGGTCATATCGGAGAAGAGTTGGGCGATGTTCATCCCGGCCTCGCTGTCGAACGTCGGGTTCCACTCGTCGTCGTAGAGGCTCCCGCCCTGCTGTTTGACCCAGGAACTCCACGTCCGGAACGACCCGAATCCGTCGTTGTACGGCGACTGCGTAAACGCGTGAGCGTCGGTGTTCTCGACGACCGCGTCACCCGCCTGCCGGAACTCCTCCCAGTTCGTCGGCGGGCTCTCGGGGTCCAAGCCGGCCTGTTCGAACAGGTCCTTGTTGTAGTACACGCCGATGGGATGCATGTCCATCGGCAGCGCGTTCACGTTGTCGTTGACGGTGACGAGGTCCCAGTGGCTTTCGGTGTAATCGCCTTTAATCGACGCCGTGTCGGCGTAGGACCCGATTGCGTCGATACCGCCGTCCCACGCTCGCAGGTACGCGGCGTGCATGACCGCCATGTCGGGCGCTTCGCCGCCGGAGAGGGCGGTGAACAGCTTGTTGTAGTACTCGTTCCACGGGGTGCGTTGGCGGTTGATGGTCACCTCCGCGTCCGTGTCGAGCGGCTGTTCCTCGTTGAACTTGTTGACGATGCTCTCCATAATCGGCCCTTCGCCGCCGCTGAACAGTTCCCAGAACGTGAGCTCGTAGGACTCGCTCCGCGTGTTGCCGGAACTGCCGCCGTCACTGCTGTCGCCGTCACCGCCGCCACTTCCGCTGTCTCCACCGTTGTCGCCGTTGCCGGCGCAGCCCGCGAGTGCGACGGTTCCCGCGACTCCGGCAGATTTGATAAACTTCCGACGGGTCCTGCTAGTGATAGCTTCTCGAACCATGTGTCATGTGTATATGTAGGGGTATGGATTAAACTATTTTCCGTGACTAATTCTGCCGGTAGATGAAATCCGACGTACTACTCGCTCGCCCGTCTGTCGTGGCGGCGCGGAGAGTGAGCGCCGTTCAGACTGCGCTCGCGTCCCCGAATGACGCGACTTCGAGCGGAGGTAACCACAACTATTATTAGTTCTCTTGGCAACCCACGAACAATGAGTACTGTTAGCATCGAAAACGTGCGAAAAGTCTACGGTGGCGACTCGGATATTGTCGCCGTCGACGACATCAGCTTCGAGATAGCGGACGGTGAGTTTCTGACTATCGTCGGTCCCTCGGGGTCGGGCAAGTCGACGTTGCTCCGTATGATTGCGGGTCTGGAAGATATCACAGAAGGGACGATACGTATCGGGGACCGGGTCGTCAACGGCGTCCAGCCGCAGGACCGGGACGTCGCGATGGTGTTTCAGAACTACGCGTTGTACCCGCACATGACCGCGCGCAAGAACATGAGTTACGGGTTGCAGTTGACGACCGACCTCCCCGAAGACGAGATAAACCAGCGGGTGATGGACGCGGCGGAGATGATGGGTGTTACGGACCAACTCGACAAGCATCCTGGAAACCTCTCCGGAGGACAGCAACAGCGTATCGCCACGGGCCGCGCCATCGTGCGCGAGCCGTCCGTCTTCCTGTTCGACGAACCGCTGTCGAACCTCGACGCCAAGCTCAGACTGCACATGCGGACGGAACTCCAGCAGCTCCAGGACACGCTCGGGACGACGACGGTGTACGTCACTCACGACCAAGAGGAGGCGATGACGATGTCCGACCGCATCGCCGTTGTCGACGGCGGCGAACTCCAGCAGATAGGGACGCCGGAGGAGATATACAACGAACCTCGGAACCTGTTCGTGGGCGACTTCGTCGGGAACCCGCCGATGAACCAGTTCGAGGTACGACTGTCGGGCACGTCGCTGGTCGCCGACGGCTTCAGTTACGACCTCTCCGAGCGAGTTCTCGAACATATCAAGCAGTACGCCGATGGCGTAGACGAGTTCGTGCTCGGCATTCGGCCCGAGAACATCACCCTCACAGACAGCGACCAGCCCAACGCGGTTCGAGCGTTCCTCGACGTCCGCGAGCCGGTGGGGTCGGACAACTATCTCCACTTCGACATCGAGGGCGAGGAGTGCTGGGTCCGCGTGCCTGGCGATGTCAAACCCGACACGAACCAAGAGCTGTCGCTCGCCTTCGACGAGGAGCGGTTGCATCTCTTTCGGCAGTCTGACGGCATCAACATTCTCGCACAAGAGGAACCACCGTTAGAGGCGACGGCTGGGCAGAACACCTGATAGCGCCCCTGTGAAACGCAACGAAACCGGTTTTCCGGAGAGCTACGGCTGATACGTGGAGCTAGTTTTATCCGAGGGAGACGCGAGCGACGCGTCGGTTCGATTCGTCGGTGACGGCCGTAGTCGGCACTACGGTTCGTCTCCGGCGAGGTGCGGTGACGCTATCGACGCCTCCCGAATCGCCGCCGATACAACCCGTGGATGACTGAACCTCCCATGCCCGCCCCGTAGTCTCGGGACGAACAACTACATTCTGAAATACAGAATAGACTCCGCCCGAGTTGACCCGGCGGGACCACCTGCAACGAACTAGTAGAAGCCGTCGGTTACTCCGGTGAACGATGGTTACACTGTACGTGCATAGACACGAAACCAAAAATAGTGTAAGAACGACTATACGAACTCCCTTTTTCCGGTGGGTGGCACGAGACCGGTGGTCGTATTACGGCCGACTGTCTCCGTCGGTTCGACTCCTGACCATCGAGCGGTACGCCGATGAGCACAGTCTCTATGGTGTTCTTAATCTCAGAAAGCAGTTTCCATACTCACGCTGTGTTTCTCCTCTCGGTCATCAATAAGTCCGGTCAGTACAACCTCATTACATCTATATCGTTGTAATTCGATTTATGTTTGCCCTCTCGGTTGGTACTGAAGAGGCCATAGAAGGCTGAAATCCCTATCTCTCGAAGCTGTTCTCTAATTTGGAATCTGCTTCCGTATCCATACCGGTCCGCCAACGCCCGACAAGCGTCCCACCGAACGTACCCCGAAGGGATGGTCCGGTTGCGAGTCGACGTGGAGTGAGAGAGTGGCTACGCAGGCCGCGGGGTCGACGCCGATGACAAACCTCGGACACGAACCGGGAGAGCGTGTCGTCGGACTGTCGTAGTTCGCGTAGTGGCCTCACGGCTCGCAACTCCGCTCTCGACGACGTTTGCCGCGTACGCCTCCACTCGACCGGAGGTGAAGCCGATAGTCGTCCTGCCATGGTTATGGTCGCATTCCCCGCTCAGCGAATCGCGGTGTCGTTCCCGAACGGATTTCGGTTCTTTATATTGCGACTCTACTGAAATAGCACTGGTCTATGAAGAAATTCGAACATTCTGAATACTGTGAATTCTTCGGATAATTTAAAATACTGGTTGTATTGTGGAGGCTATGGACCTTCGATACTCCTTTCAGTACGCTCTCACGGATAATCGTTGAGAATATCTGGATCGTGGGCTGTCGTTTCTCTCTGTCTTTTGATTTCCCGATAGTATCGTTGCATAACACATGCATGGCTACGAGGTTTTCGAAGGGAAAAGACCGGGTCACATCGCTATGGCGGTTACTCTCGTGGGCAACGGGTTTTGACCCGCACGTAACCGTCTCCGATACTATTTATACCAGAAGCGATATTGAACTGATATGGGCCCACAGCGACAGCGTAGAGTCTCAGTTGAACCCGTTCGACCGCCGAAGCGACGTTCCCCGGGAGACCGACCATGTCGTTGACGGGGGCGTTCACGAACGCGATTCTCCCGATACTCGGCGTCGCCGTCGTCGGCTATCTCTTGGCGCGAACGACGGACATCGATGTCGAACCGATAAACACGCTCGGGCTGTACGTGCTCATCCCGGCGTTGGCGTTCCACAGCATCGCCACGACGACCCTCGGCGGCGGGGAGGTCCTCAAACTCGGCCTCGGCGTCGTCGGCTACTCCCTTCTCATGATCGTCATCGCGTGGGGCGTCGGCCGACTCGCGGGCGAGTCGGGCCCGCTCCTCGGCGCGCTCATGCTGGCGGCGGCGTTCCCGAACTCGGGCTTCGTCGGCATCCCGCTTTCCGGATTCGCCTTCGGTGAGGTCGGACGGACGACCGCCGTTATCTACCTCACCATCCAGAACGTCGTGGTCTACACGCTCGGCGTATACATCGCGTCCAACGGCTCCGACGCGGGCGCACTCGACGCCGTCACCGAGATATTCCGTCTCCCGCTGCTGTACGCCATCGTCGCCGGCGTCGTCGCCCGCGCGCTCGGGGTCGTCCCGCCGGCCGACGCGGCGCTCATGGAGACCGTCGGCCTCGTCGGCGACGCGTCGATTCCGGTGATGTTGCTCATCCTCGGCATCCAACTGGCCGAGACCGACGTGTCCGCGATATCGCGGTCGGTCGCCCCGTCGGCGCTGAAGCTCGTCGTCGCGCCGCTCGTCGGATTCGGCCTCGCGCTCGCGTTGGGCTTCGGCGACCCGACAGTCGCAAAGGTGTTCGTCCTCGAATGCGCCACGCCCGCCGCGGTCATCCCGCTGGCGCTCACCATCGAGTACGCCGACGAGACGACAGTCGACGGCATCACCGCGCCCGAGTACCTCAGTACCACCATCTTCACCACCACCGTCGCCAGCGTCGGCGTCCTGACCGTCCTCGTGGCGGTCTTACAGGCGGGCGCGCTGTTCTGAGTCCCCCGCGGCGACGGCGGTATTCGTGGCCGTCATCCGCGACTCTCGGCGATTCACATCTCGAAAACGTTTCTCGGCGCTCCACCCGCGCTCCGCGTGAGCCCTCGAATAACGGACTCTGCGCCTCCGCGGGACGGACGCCAAACTCCGACTGGTGACTCCGCAACTGTGCTTTCCTCGTCTCGTAAATGTCGGGCACGGGACGTTTCCGTTACAGGAGTACGAGTGTAATTTCTCGTGACGGCCGTACGATTGTAATGTCGAGCGAGGAGACGAGTCGAACGCCGGTTCGGTTGGGTGCCACCACGCGTTTGCGCACCCTATTTTCGATATGAAAATTCACGTTCGGGGAGCCGTCCCGCTCGTCACCACACGACTCGCCGCCGACACGAGAGCGACGGTCGTCGTCGCCGGTCGACCTCCGCATCGCCCGCCCGAGGAGGCGAGTAGTTCGGGTTCGGCGAGACGGCGAATCCCGCCGACATCGGCGCGGGTCCGCTCGTTTTCGGAGGTGGGCATCGTTCAGTCGTCGATGGGGCCGTTCGCAGTTCGTCCCCGCGATAGTACATACAAATTAATAATTCACAACATGGAAACGGAACGGGTCCTCGACGCGGGCGCGACCAATCGAATAGCGATGAATCGACGCGAGGGGGTATCTGTCTCCGATTCAGCGGCGCAGTTCTCGGTTTCTCGCTCGGCGTCGCGATTCTCCTCTCGAAAATGAGCCGGCCGCCTCGGGCACTCGACGAGCCCGCTGCCCGCGTTCGGCCCACCAAAATATTTAATAATTGATACTGTTTGACTCAACACGTCATGGTATCCGAAAAGCGGTTCGTCCAGCCGGACGACGTGGAGACGATTCGATTGGACTGGGGTACGCTGAAGTGGATGAACACCCCCGAGGTCACTGGGTCCGAAGGGTTCAGCGCCGGCGTCGTGTTGCTCGAACCCGGGAAGGGCCACGAGCGACACACCCACCCCGACAGCGAGGAGATACTGTACATCCTCGGCGGCGAGGGTGAACAGACCATCGAAGACGAGACGCGCACGGTCGGCGCGGGCGACATGGTTCACATCCCGAGCGGCGTCGAACACAGCACTATCAACACCTCGTGGGAGCCGCTTCGGTTCCTCGCGGTCTACTGCCCGCCCGGCCCGGAAGCCGAAATCCGCGCGGACGACGACGCGACGGTCTTCCCGCCCGGCGAGTTCCCGGACAACTGATTCGCGCGGTCGAGCGCCCTCGTATCGACGACGGCGCGGCCGCGTCGCTCGCCGGACACTCGGCTGCCGGTCGATTCTTCCGAAATATTAAAGTCGCACGCGATGGCCTGTCAACCCGGATGAAGTATACTCGTGCCGAATCACTCGACCGTATTGAAGCCACGATTGAAGCCGGTGACCCGGTCATCGGTGCCGGCGCCGGTACCGGCATCTCCGCCAAGTTCGCGGAGCGCGGCGGCGTCGACCTCCTCATCATCTACAACTCGGGACGCTACCGGATGAACGGTCGCGGCTCCCTCGCCGGCCTCCTGCCGTACGGCGACGCCAACGAAATCGTGGTCGAGATGGGTCACGAGGTCATTCCGGTCGTCGAGGACACGCCGGTGCTCGCCGGCGTCAACGGCACCGACCCCTTCCGCGACATGAGCGTGTTCATCGAAGACCTGCGTCGCCGCGGGTTCTCGGGCGTCCAGAACTTCCCGACGGTCGGACTCATCGACGAGGACAGCAGCTACCGGAAGAACCTCGAAGAGACCGGGATGGGCTACGACAAGGAAGTCGAGATGATTCGCGAGGCGAGCGAGCAGGGGATGCTGACGTGCCCGTACGTCTTCACCGAAGAGCAGGCCGCGGCGATGACCGAGGCCGGCGCGGACGTCATCGTCTCGCACATGGGGCTGACGACTTCGGGCGACATCGGCGCGGAGACGGCGCTCGACCTCGACGACGCGGCCGAGCGCGTGCAGGCGCACCACGACGCCGCCAAGGCGGTCCGCGACGACGTACACGTCATCTGCCACGGCGGCCCCATCGCGTGGCCCGACGACGCGGCGTACGTCCTCAACAACACCGAGGGCGTCGTCGGCTTCTTCGGCGCGTCGAGTATCGAGCGCCTCGCCACCGAGGAGGCCATCGAGAATCAGGCGCGCGAGTTCAAGGAAATCGAATTCTAGAGGGGTCTCCAAGCCACAGCTACCGACTACGGGCCGTCGTGAGGGCTGTCCCGCGCCGTCAAGCTACTCGACTGCGTACACCTTCGCGTCGGTCCCGCCGAAGTACAGTCGCCCGTCGACGAGCGCCGGACTCGACCCGACGCCGCGCCCGTCGATTTCCATGAACCACTCTTCTTGCCCGTCCGTCGTGATGGCGTGGACGCCGACGCCGTCGCCGTCCGACTGCCGGTGCGTTCCGACGTAGAGCAGGTCTTCAGTCAGGACGGGACTGCTCCCGACTTCCAGCGCCGGCGTCTCGAAGCTCCAGTTCTCAGCGCCGCTCCCGCGGTCGAATCGGAACACCTTCGCGTGGTTGGTCGTCGGGTCGTCGAGCGTGTTGTACGGCGTGTGACCGACGTAGACGGCCTCCTCACCGACGGCGACTGACCCCGAGATGTACCGGCCCGCCGTGTCAGCGAGCCACTCCTGTTCGCCCGTCGCCGCGTCGGCGGCGTGGACGTTCCCGTTCCAGTCGGTGAAGTAGACGGAGCCGTAGGCGACCGCCGGACTCGACCATATCATATCGCGGGTCTCGTAGGTCCACTCGACCTCGCCGGTCGACCGCGACAGCGCGTACAGCGCCTCGTCGGAGGTACCGACGTACACGCGGTTGTTCGTAACGGCCGGAGTGCTGACGACCTCGTCACCGACTTCGTACCGCCACTCCGTCTCCCCCGTCTCGGCGTCGAGGGCGCACACCCAGCCGGTCTCCGAGACGTTGGCCTCCTCGGCGTACCACGCGCACGCGAGGTTGTGACAGCCGACCCCGGTGTAGACCGTGCCGTCCCAAACCGTCGGGCTCCCGCGAATCAGCCCGTCGAATCCCCGCGACCAGCGCTCCTCGCCGGTCTCGGCGTCGAGCGCGTACAGATGTTTGTCGTACGACCCAATGTAGACGACGCCGTCGGCGTAGGCCGGCGTCCCCTCGATTCGGTGTCCGGCCTCGAACGACCAGCGTTTCTCGCCGGTCTCGGCGTCGAGCGCGTACAGCGCGCTGTCCGCGCTCCCGATGTAGACGGTGCCGTCGGCGACGATTGGGCTCCCCCAGAACGCGTCGCCAGCCTCGAACGTCCACTCTACCGAGGGCTCCGAATCGAGGGGTGACACGTCGCCGATGTAGCCGGTGTTGTAGCGTCCTCCCCGGAACGTCGGCCACGAGGTGACGGGCTCGGACACGGGGTGGCGCTCGGACGCGGACGCCACCGGGCGTTGACATCCCGCGGTGAACGCGAACGCGGACGAGGAGAACGCGGCGAGAAACCGTCGTCGATTGGTCCGTTTCATGTCCCGTGTGTTCGAGTGTCACGAAATAATATTGTCGACTGGCTGACGGCGACCGGTGGGTGAGACGCCGACCGCAGACTGCGAGACTGAGCGACGAGGTGGCGCCCGAAACGTGAGTCGAGGGGAGAGTCGGGACGAGAACGGACCGGAACGAACCAGCATGGACCGACCGGAACGAACCGGAACAAACTGGAGCGAAACGGAAGCGAGGTGGAAGAACGGAGCGAGGTGGAAGAACTGAGCGCGGTCGGTCCGCAGCGAGGGCCGCGAGGCCGCCGCGGTCAGACGACGAGGTACTCGTCGAGGTCTTCGGATTCGAGTTCGTCCACGGTGCCTCCGTAGACGATGTCGCCCTGGTCGAGCACGTAGCCGCGGTCCGCGATGCGGAGCGCCTCGCGGACGTTCTGCTCGATGAGAAGCACCGTCAGTCCCTGGTCGGCAATCTCCGTGATGGAGTCGCCCACCGCCTTGACGATTTGCGGGGCCAGTCCCTCGGTCGGCTCGTCCAGCAACAGCAGTTTCAGGTTCGGCAGCCTGAGCGTCCGCGCGATGGAGAGCATCTGCTGTTCGCCGCCCGAGAGCGTCCCCGCCTGTTGGGTGCGCCGCTCGTCGAGCCGCGGGAACAGGTCGTACAACTCGTCTATCGACATCGTGCTCTCGCCGCCGCCGAGGCCGCCCCGACGGATGGTATTCCACCAGCCGCGCGTAATTTTCGACATTTCGAGGTTCTCCTCGACCGTCAGTTCGGTGAACAGCCGCCGCCCCTCGGGGACGACGCCGATGCCGCCCATGGCGATGTTGTCGGCCGGCCAGTCCGTGATGTCGTCGCCGTCGAACCGAATCGACCCCGAACGGATGGCGGGCGGTTCGGTCCCGGCGATGCTGCGGACCGTCGTCGTCTTCCCCGCGCCGTTGCGGCCGAGGAGCGTGACGACCTCGCCCTCGTCGATATCGAGCGAGACGCCGCGGAGAATGTGGCTCGGCCCGTAGTAGGCGTGCACGCCGTCCAGTTCGAGCAGGCTCATTGCTCTCCACCTCCGAGGTAGGCCTCGCGGACGGCCGGATTCTCCCGAATCTCCTCGGGAGTCCCCTGCGCGATGAGCCGTCCTTGGTGGAGCGTGAAGATGCGGTCGGACACGTCGAAGACGATGTCCATGTCGTGTTCGACGAGGAAGATGGTCATCCCCCAGTCGGCCAGCAGGTCGTGGATGAGGTTCACCGTCATCTGCGTCTCCGTCGGGGACATGCCGGCGGTCGGCTCGTCCATGAACAGCAGGTCGGGGTCGGTCGCCAGCCCGATGGCGACCTCCAAGCGCCGCTTGTCGCCGTACGGGAGCGAGCCGGCTTCCATCCGGGCCTTCGAGTCGAGGCCGATGGTGTCGAGGATGTCGTTCGTCCGCGATTGGACCTCGTCGAACGAGTCCCGTCGGCGGAAGAAGTTGACCCGAAAGGAGCCGTGTTCGGCCGCGAACGACGCGACCTGCACGTTCTCGCGCACCGTGAGTTCGGGGAGAATCGACGCGGTCTGGAACGACCGGCCGACCCCGAGCTGTGCGATTTCGAACGGTTTCATCCCGACGAGCTCGGTGCCGGCGTAGGACACTTGGCCCTCGGTCGGGTGCAGGCGTCCGGTAATCGTGTTGATGAGCGTGGATTTGCCCGCCCCGTTGGGGCCGATGAGCGAGACGAGTTCGCCTTCTTCGACGTCGATGTCGACGTCGTCGAGCGCCGTGAGCCCGCCGAACTCCTTGGTGAGTCCGCGGGTTTCGAGCAGCGCCATCAGTCCTCACCTCCCGGGGCGTCGCCGGTCGAGTCGCCGCCCGTGACTCGGGCCGTGACCGCGGCGACCAGCTCTCGGGGGTCGCGGAGCGCGCCGGTGAGCGCGGTAATCATCCCCCAGATGCCGTCGCGGTAGACCCACACGACCGTGGTAAAGGAAAGCGACAGCAGGAGCAGCCAGTAGTTGCCGAGCGTCGGGAAGCCGTTGACGATGCCCTTGAAGTAGAAGAACACGAACGTCCCGATGACCGGGCCGGCGAGCGTCCCGAGGCCGCCGAGGACGGTCATGACGACCACGTCGCCGCTGACGGACCAGTAGAGGCGCTCGACGCCCGCGAACTGGGTGTTGACGGCCATCAGCCCGCCGGCGAGGCCGACGATGGCCGCAGAGAGGAGAAACGCCGCGAACTTGTAGCGCCAGACGTCGAGACCGACGAACGCCGTCCGCGTCTCGTTCTCGCGAATCGCCTTGAAGATGAGCCCGTAGGGCGACTTGCGGATGCGCGTGATGGAGGCGACGACGGCGACGAAGAAGACGCCGACGAAGAGATAGAGGTTGTTCACGACGAGTTCCCCGAGGAGGCCGCCGTACTGGTGTTCCAGTTCGAAGACCCCGAGAACGGCCGACCGCGGCACTTCGAGGCCGTTTATCCCCTTCGTGATTTCCACGAGCGGCTCGCGGGCGAGGAAGTAGAGGAACTGCCCGATGGCGAGCGCCACGATGGAGAAGTACACCGTGTGGAGGCGCAGGAGAATCAGCGCCGCGACCGCCCCGAGGGCGACCGCGGCCAGCGTCCCGACGACGATGACCGCCAGCGGGTCATTGTACACGTGAATCGCGAACAGCGCCGCGGCGTAGCTCGCGGTCCCGAAGAACATGGCGTGGCCGAACGAGAGGAGGCCGGTCTGTCCCAAAAGGAGGTTGAATCCGAGCGCGAATATCGACCAGATGAGGATGGTAATCGCCAGCCCGTGATAGCCCTGGAAGACGTCCGAGACGACCGGCGCGCGGCCGAATGCGTACGAGAACAGGAGGACGAAAAGTACCGACGACAGGAGGACGAACGACTCGGTGTGTTTGATTCGGTCCCAGGTATCCCAGCTAATCAACGACGATGCTTCGGCTACGGTCTTGTGGGTGTTGTCCGTGCTCATTGTCCGATCTCCGCCGAGGGGAAGATGCCGCTCGGCCTAATCGTCAGCACCACGATGGCGAGCAGGTAGATGCTGGCCTGCGTCATGCTCGGTTCGAGTTCCGTCGCCACCGCGAAGGTGAGCCCGGCGAGGAGCGCGCCGACGACGGTCCCGCGCAAACTGCCGACGCCGCCCATGATGACGATGACCAGCGACGGGATGATTATCTCCATGCCGATTTCGGAGGTCACGTTGAAAAGCGACCCGCCGAGAACGCCCGCGAGTCCGGCGTACGCAGCTCCGACGGCGAATATCAGGAGGAACGGCCGCCCGATACGGATGCCGAGCATCTGCGTCATCTCGGAGTCTTCGGTCCCCGCCCGGACGGCGAGGCCGTAATCGGTGTACTTGAAGAACGCGAAGATACCGGCGACGAGCAACAGCGTGAGCGCGACGACGAGGACGCGTATCGTCGAAGCCGCGCTCATTCCCGGCGGCGTTCCGATGACGGGAAGGGATATCGCGCCCGTGAGCCACTCCGGACGCGGGTAGATGGTCCCCGTTCGGCCGAAGAGGATGGCGACCAGCTCTTGGGCGGCGATGAGGATGCCGAACGTGACGAGCAGTTGGTCGAGGAGTTCTCGTTCGTAGAACGGTTTCGCAATCCAGCGCTCCATCGCGACGCCGACGACGAAGATGACCACCGGCGTCAACACGAGCGCGGGGACGAACCCCCAGTCGAGGCCGACCTGCCCGAAGTCGCTCAACAGCCCGCCGTACTGTTCGCTCGACGCGATGAGAAGCCCGATGTACGCGCCGCTCAGGTAGAGGACGCCGTGGGCCATGTTCACGTACTTAAGCGACCCGAACACGATGGACAGGCCGACCGCGACGAGCAGATACAGCGACGCGACGCTCAGCGCGATGAAGAGGAATCCGACGACCCCGTCGATGTTCATCGCTTCCACCTCGGTACAGCCGTGAGTAAGCAGTTCATGGTGTGCACGATTATTCATGAATTCTTCAGTATGTTAATCTTGCGTTTCGCTGACTTTTGACACGGCAGCGGCCCGCTCTCCGGGTGCGGCGGGGGTCGTCTCCGGGCGTCAACGCGAGGCCCGTATAACCGAGAAAAAGCGGCGTCCGAACAGTCGAACGCGGTTGGGATGACCGCAAAGGGAGTCTCGACTGCCCGAAACGGGAGTTGGTACGTTGTATTCGTATCGAGGCGCGGTCAGGCTGTCACTCGTCTCCGTACTCGTTGTCGTCCATGGCGCAGTTGGACGCCGGGAACTCGCTGCACTCGTAGACGAGCGGGTCGGTCGTCTCGACGATTTCGGTCCGGATGCCGAGCTCCTCGGCGCGGTCGTCGCCGACGCCCTGCACCATGTACCACGGGCGTTCGACCTGGTGGTCGCACGTCCTGAACGCGGAGTCGCCCCACGCGAGGCTCCACTCGAAGTCTTCGAGCGTTCGGACCACGGTCGGCGGGTGGAACGTGCCGGCCTCCTCGACGGCGGCGGCGTACACCATCATCGACTCGTAGGTGTGCAGCGAACTCTGATTCGGCGTCTCGTCGTACTCCGCCTGGTAGGACTCGACGAACGCTTGGCTCGCCTCGTTGTCGGCGTTCGGGTTCCACGGCTCCATGCCGAGGACGCCTTCGGCGTCCGCGCCGAGCGGGTCGAGGGTGAACGCGCTGACGTGCGGGATGATGACGTCGATGTCGTCGGTCAGGCCGGCGTCTCGCAGTTGCGCGAGGCCGCTGGCGGCGAAGTTACCGAAGCTGGAGAAGTACAGCGTGTCGGCTCCCGAGTCTTCGAGCGCCTGAATCTGCGAGCTGTGGTCGGTCTCGCCCTCCGCGATGGCGGCACCGCCGACGTCCTCCCACGGCCCCTGTTCGGTGAGGTACTTCCGGGCGGCGTCGCGGTTCGACTGCCCGTAGGAGTAGTCCATGTAGATGTGGAACAGCGAGCGGTCCTCGCCGAGGACCGAGGGCGCGGCCTCGCCCATCGCCATCCCGATAATCTCCGCGTGGAACGTCGGGTGGAAGTAGTACCGCGAGCAGTTCTCGCCGGAGATGCCGGCGGACGTGGAGTTGCCGCCCATGAACGGGACCTTCTCCCGCTGGGCGACGTTCTGCATCGCCATCGTCACCGTACTGGACATCCCGCCCGTCCAGAACTGGATGTTGTCCCGCTGAATCATCCGCTCGATGTTGTCCTGTGCCGTGTCGGCGCTGCCGGCGGTGTCGGCCTTCGTCGGCTCGACCTGATAGCCCATGATGCCGTCGCCGCTCAGTCGGTCCCAGTAGTCGACGAGGCCGCCCCCCTCGTTGAGGTGCTTGACCGCGAGGTCGAAGCCCTTCTCCTGGTCTTGGCCGTCGGGGCCCAACGCGCCGGAGGTCGGCCCGTTGAAGCCGATGCTCACGGAGTTCCCCTCGGGCGGGAAGTTCCCGATTGCCTCGTAGTCTTCGCCGCCGGAGGAGTCGTCACCCCCGCCGCCCCCGGCGTTGTTCTCGCCGTCAGAATCTCCGCCGCCGTCACCGCCGCCGCCGTTACCGCCGCCCCCGCCGGAACAGCCCGCGAGACCGGCGGTGAGTCCGGCCGTCCCGATTGCTTTCAGATAGCGTCGCCTGGATTCGTCAGTTAGCGCTGGTTGATCAGTCATGTTTCTTCGGAACGCTGGTAGTGACATGGTGGCATGGTATAGTTAAACTTTGTGATTATACAGGTAGAAAACAGGTCGAACGACCGACTGCGAGCGGGAAATTCCGCCGGTCGGTGTTTCGAGCGTCGCTGCTCGCGGGGCGACACGCGGCCGTCTCGGTGGAGCTATTGGGTCGTCGAAAGCGGCCTCACGTCGATGTCGGTCGTCTCACGCCGCCGCCCGCATCCGGCGGTCGATAGCTTCCGCGAGGGTGAGCGCGAACTCGTCGTCGTTGATGTTCGCCGGCGATTCGATGACTTCGACGTCGTCGTCGAGGTGTTCGCGGAGCGCGTCGAACAGCGCGTCGTCGGCCTCGGGGTCGTAGAACGCCTCGCCCTCCGCGTCGAGCATCGAGACGCCGCCGAGCGGGAGCGCGAGCGTGGTCGGCCCGGTCGCGGCGTTGAGTTTCTCCGCGATGATGCGGCCGAGTTCGGCGTTCTCCTCGGGCGTCGTCCGCATCAGTGTCACCTGCGGGTTGTGGACGTGGAACTGCCGACCGTCGAACTCGTCTGAGATGGAGTCTTTCGGCCCGAAGTTGACCATGTCGAGCGCGCCGGTCGAGACGACCTGCGGGATGCCGCGCTCGGCCGCGGCGTCGAGTCGGTCGGGCCCCGCCGCGAGGACGCCGCCGACCAGTTCGTCGGCCCACTCGGTCGTCGTAACGTCGAGCACGCCGTCGATGACGCCCTCCTCGATGAGCGACTCCATCGCCCGGCCGCCGGTCCCGGTCGCGTGGAAGACGATGGTCTCGTAGCCGCGCGCCTCGAGCCAGTCGCGCGCCGTCTGGACGCACGGCGTGGTGACGCCGAACATCGTGATGCCGATGGTGGGCTTCTCCTCGGTCTCCACGTCCGGTTCGTTCGACACCATGCCGACCATCGCGAGCGCCGCGTTGGAGATGACGGTCCGCGAGAGCTGATTGAGGCCCTCGATGTCCGCGACGGAGTACATCATGGCGATGTCGTGGTAGCCGATGTACGGCTCCGTGTCGCCCGACGCCATCGTCGATAGCATCAGTTTGGGGACGCCCATCGGCAGCGCGCGCATCGCGGCCGTCGCGACCGACGTGTTCCCCCCGCCGCCCAGCCCGAGGACGCCGTCGAGTCGGCCCTCGCTGTGGAGTCGGGACACGACGACGGCGGCACCGTCGCCCATGGTTTCGATGGCCTTGCCGCGGTCGCCGGCCTCCCGAAGCGTTTCGAGGGTGCTCCCGCCCGCCTCGGCGACGGCCGCGGCGTCGGTGTCCGGTTCGATTTCCGGCTCGCCCAGCACGCCGACGTCGACGAGATGGACTTCGACCCCCTGTTCTTCGAGTACGTCGCGGGCGAACCCGATTTCCTCGCCTTTGGTGTCGAGCGTGCCGACGATGACGACGCTCATCGGCCACCCGCTTCGGGCCGCTCGCGCCGCTCGCGCCGGGTCGGTCCGCCTCCGTGGTTCGAACCCTCGACGCTCCTTGGCGTCGCCGCCGGTACGACAGACTGTGTGTGTGCGCGGTTCATACGTGCAACCGAAGCAACACCACAGACAATAATTAACATTGGGGTTAGGCCAACGTTCACCGGCGACTGAGGCGGTGAACCGGGCGGTCACTCCTTGCCGCCGGACAGTACATTCAAGTAATGTTAGTTCATGAAATTCGGTAGCCCACCACAATGAGCCTGCGGACGTAACGGCGATACACCCGTCACACCTCGTCGAGCGGTTCGGGCGAGCGCGCGGGGGGAGAGCCGTCTGTCCGCTCGGCCCGTTGGCGGGGGACGCGGCCGGGGTGCGCTCCCCGAGAGCAGCGCAACCCTGAATCGAGCGGTAACCGACGACAGCGACCGACGCAACACTATGACACACGACGACACGACACGGGAATCGAACCCGGACGACGACGGCGACCGACTGAACATCAACAGACGCGACTTCATGAAGGTAAGCGGCGCGGGGGCGGCGAACTTCCTCGGGGCCAGCGGCGTCGCGCAGGCGCAACAGCTCACCGCCGACGACACGATTCGCCTCGTGGCGACGGAGGGCGACGTTCTCGCGGCGTACACGAACGAGGAGTCCGTCATCGAGGGGTCGGGTCTCGCGGACGCGATATCCGACTGGCGCGAGGGCGACCTGACGACCAACTCCCTGTTGACGGGCATCAACAGCTGGCGAAACGGGACGGAAATCGAGACCGCGGCGGACTCGTTTTCGTGGGTCGCGACCGCGCCCGACGAGATGGCGGACTCGGCCAATCCGACGCTCGTCATGCACGAGGGCGAGGAGTACGAAATCGAGCTCTCGAACGCCATGGACGAGGACATCACGTTCATGCTCGCGGACCCGACCGGCGAGGTGATGGAGTCGTTCTCCACGATGGAGGGCTCCGGCGACTCGGAGACGGTCAGCTTCACCGCCGAGTCGTCGATGGCGATGTACTACGCCGAGGAACACCCCGAGCAGATGCGGGGAAGCGTCGAGATAACGCCCCCGCCGGCCGAGGACACCATCAGCGTCCTCATGATGGGCGGTCCGCAGGGCGGCAGCCACAACGCGCCCGCACGGCAGGTCCAGCTCACCGAGTACATGCTGGACCGCGGTATCGAGGTCCAGTACACCGACCGACTCGCAGACCTCGAACCCGACGTGCTCCACCGCTACGACGCGTGGGTTATGATAGACAACCGCGGCGCGAACTACGGTCAATCGCTGACCGCGGAACAGGAGCAGTCCATCGTCGAGTTCGTCGAGAACGGCGGCGGCTTCATCCCGATACACAGCGCCTCGGCGTGTTTCACCGGCTCGGACGCCTACATGAACCTCGTCGGCGGCCAGTTCGCCGCCCACAACTTCGGCGAGATGACGACGAGTTTCGCGCAGCCGAGCCATCCGATTCTGTCGACCCTCGACCCCATCACGGTCGAAGACGAGACGTATCGCCACACGAACCTCAACGACGACATCGACGTACTCGCCTACGCGCAGTTCCCCGAGGGCGACAGCATCCCCGAGTACGACGAGGGACGCGACCGAGGCGAGCCGTGGTCGTGGACCCGCACGCAGGGCGACGGCCGCGTCTTCTACACCGCGTGGGGTCACGGCAGAGCGCCGTGGGCGACCGACGGCTTCAAGGCGCTCATCGAGAACGCGATTCGCTGGGTCACGAAGAACGAAGACACCATCGCCGACGACACCACGGTCCTCAACGACTTGGAGTTCATCGACGCCGACATCCCGTACTATCCGCCGCCCGAGGGGAGTCTCCTGACGCCGGAGGTCCCCGAGGAGGTCGGAAGCGGGACGAGCTGGGACAGGATGCAGCGGGCGCTGAATCCCAGCGAGACGGTCCGACGGACGATTACGCCGGAGGGGTTCGACCTCGAGCCGTTCGTCACCGAGGCCGACCTGCCGGACGACGCGCGGGGGAACATCCTCGACGCGAAGTTCGACGCGCGGGGTCGCGTCTGGCTGTCTGTCACCCGCGACTACCCCAACGAACTGGGACAGAACCGCGACAAAATCGTCGTCTGCGAGGACACCGACGGCGACGGCGAGGCCGACGAGTTCACCATCTTTGCGGACGGTCTCTCGGTGCCGGCCAGCATGGTTGTCGTCGACGACGGCGTCATCGTTGCGGACCTCGACGACCCCGGCGAGAGCGGGAAGATGGTCCACCTCGCTGACACGGACGGCGACGGAGCGGCCGACGAGCGGACGGTCCTGTTCTCCGGGTTCGGCAACGGCGACACCCACGCCGGCCCCAACGAACTGGCCCACGGCATCGACAACTGGATTTGGGGACAGGTCGGTTACTCCGGCTTCAGCGGCACCGTCGCCGGCGAGGAGCGAAACTTCAGCTCCTCGGTCTTCCGATTCAAGCTGGAAGACGGCTCAGTCACGGACTTCGAAATCGTCGGCACGCTCCCGGGGAACCAGGCCGGCCTCGGCTTCACCGAGGAGGGCCTCGCCTTCGGTTCGGCGGCGACCTCCGGGCGACCGAGCAACTACTTCGCCATCCCGCATCAGTACTACGACCTCATCGAGGGGACCGGGCCGAACGACTTCGGCGCGGCGTCCGACACGAACCGATTCCTTCCGGTCACGGACCGCGTCCGGCAGGTCGACCTCCACGGTGGCTACACTGCGGCGACCGGCCACACCATCTACACGGCGCGCGAGTATCCCCAGAAGTACTGGAACAACACCGGCTTCGTCGGCGGCGGAACGGGTAACCTGCTCGGGACGTTCTTCCTCTCGCAGGACGGCGCGGGCTACACCAACCATTACGCCCACAACATCGCGGCCGCGACAGATGCGTGGTTCGCGCCGTCGTACTCCTCCGTCGGCCCGGACGGCATGCTCTGGTTCATCGACTGGTACAACTACATCTACCAGCACAACCCGACACCCGACGGCTTCGAGAACGGCCCCGGGAACGCGTACATGTCCGAGGTGCGCGACCACGCGACCGCCCGACTCTTCCGCGTCGTCTACGGCGACGACGACGGCTACGAACCGACCGACCTCTCGGACGCGAGCGTCTCGGAACTCGTCGACGCGCTGTCGAACACGAACATGTTCTGGCGGCGGACGGCCCAGCGGCTGTTGGTCGGACGGAACGAGACCGGCGCGCTCTCGGCGCTCGTCGACCTCGTCACGACGGAGACGCTCGACGAAACCGGCCTCGACCCGGCGGCGATTCACGCGCTGTGGACGATGCACGGCCTCGGCGCGCTCGACGCCGACACCGGAAACGCGACCGCGATTCAGGCCGCGCTCGGCGCGCTGACCCACTCCTCGGCGGGCGTCAGGCTCACCGCGCTCCGCGTCCTCCCGTCGACGGCGGAGACGCGGGGGGCGATTCTCGACAACGGCCTCCTCGACGACGAAGACGGGCGAGTCGCCATGTGGGCGCTCGTCGCGCTCGCGCAGACGCCGGCCGACGACGCGTCCGGCGAGGCGGTCTACGAGATGATTAGCGACGAGTCGAACTACCGGGACACGGTTCTCGTCGACGCGGCGTCGCTCGCCGGCGCGACCCACGCCGACGGCTTCATTCCGGCGTACGAGGCAAACGAGGACACGAGCGACGGCGGCGACGGCGGCGACGACCTGCCGAACCTCCTCGAAAACCCCTCGTTCGAGACGCCCGCCGGCGGCGACACCGGCGACACCGGCGACGCCGATGCGATGCCCGTCGGCTGGTCGAACACGGGCTACTCCGGGTCGCCCGAGTTCTCGTACGCCGAGACGGGCTACGAGGGCGACCGGAGCGTCCAGGTGTCGTCCTCCGAGGGCGCGGACGCCTCGTGGAACACGACCGTCGCGGTCGACCCGAACACCGAGTACACCCTCTCCGCGTACGTCAGGACCGACGGCCTCGAACTCGTCGACGGGACCGCAATCGGTGAGGGACCGCTCGGCGCGACCATCAACGTCGAGCAGATAGCGAACACGGACTCGGGCACGCAGTGGGACACCATCCCGTCCGGACTGACCGGCACCAACGACTGGACGGAACTGAGCACCACCATCGACAGCGGCGACCTCGAAGAGCTCCAGATTAACTGCCTGTTCGGCGGCTACGGCGAGGCGACGGGGACGGCGTGGTTCGACAGCGTCTCGTTGACCGACCCGGACGGCACCGACGTGCTCTCGAACGGTTCCTTCGAAGAGAGCACCGGCAGCAGCGAGCCGGCGATGCCCGCCGACTGGTCGACGAACACGTTCACCGGAACCGCCGAGTACACCTACGCGGACGCGGGTCAAGACGGCAGTCAGAGCGTCCAAGTCACGTCTTCGGAGGGCGCGGACGCGGTCTGGCTCGCCGACGGCATCTCGGTCCAGCCCGAGACGGAATACACCCTCAGCGGCTGGATAAAGACCGAGAACGTGCAGGCGAGCGACTCGGCCCGCGGCGCGCTGTTCAACGTCCACAGCACGGACTTCGAGACGGAGCCGCTGACCGGGACGAACGACTGGACGGAGGTGAGTACCACCTTCACTACGGGCGCGGACACCACGACGGTCCAGATTAACTGCCTGTTCGGCGGCTACGGCACGGCCACCGGGACGGCGTGGTTCGACAACGTCTCGCTGACCGACCCCGACGGGAACAACCTCCTGCCGAACGCGTCGTTCGAGGAGGGAACCGGGACCGACTCCCCGTCGGACCCCGAGACCCCGGCGAACTGGGAGGGGACTACCTACGGCGGCACGGCCGAGTTCACCTACACCTCGGACGTGTCGCGGACGGGCGAGTACAGCGTCCGCGTCGACTCCACGGAGGGTGCGGATGCGTCGTGGACCCAGTACCGCGACGACCTCGAACCGAACTCCGAGTACCGATTCCGCGCATGGGTCAGGACCTCGGACGACTTCAGCAACTCCGAGGACGGAACCGGGGAAATCGGAAGCTCCTACGGCGTCACTATCAACGTCCACTCACTCGGACAGGGCTCTGTCACCGACTACTACACGGAGCCCGTCGAGGGCTGGCAACTGCTCGAAACGACGTTCTCGACCGGGGCGTCGCCCGGCGAGTTCCAGCTTAACCTGCTGTTCGGCGGCTGGGGCGACGCCACCGGTACCGTCTGGTTCGACGACACCGAACTGACGCGCATCGGCGGCTCCGGCAACGGGCTGGAGCTCGTCTACGACCGCGTCACTGCGCACGTCGAGGCGACGAGCGGCGGCGGCGACGATGGCGGCAACGACGACGACGGGAGCGATGTCATCCCGTCGGGCTCGACCATCGAACTCGAAGCCGAGAGCAACGAGGGCTGGACCGGCGTCGCGCCGTCCGGCATCGCGGACGCGACGAACCCGACGCTCACCCTCGAAGCCGGCGGCGAGTACACGTTCACGTGGACGAACCGCAACGGCGCGCCTCACAACATCGAAATCGTCAACGGCGACGACTCCGTCGTCAACGACATCTCCACGTCGTACCTCTCGACGCAGGGCGAGTCACAGAGCGTCACGTTCACCGTCACCGACGCGATGGCGGAGTACGTCTGTCGCGCCCACCAGCTACGGATGCGCGGCACCATCGAAATCGCGAGTTCGGGCGGGAACTGAGCGGCCGAGACGCGTTCCGACCGCGGTCCGCGGCGTCTTTTCTTTCGTGTCGAACTCGAACCGACCGACGCGGAAAATCAGTGCGCCAAGCGCGCCGCGGCGATGGCGGTGGCGAAGCTACGCTCGCGGCCCGGCGAACAGCGACGGCCGCTCGAACGTGAGCGACACGTCGCCCGCGATGCCGAGGAGGTCCGCGACCGTCGGCGCGAACCGCCGCGCATCGACGATTCGGTCGGACGGGCCGTCGGGTGCCGCCGGCCCGCCGAAGCCGTAGAAGCCGCGCGTGTCTGGGTCGATGCGGCCGTGCGACCCCGACACCGCCGTCGGGTCGAGCGTCACGAGTCCCTCGTCGCCGAGGAACAGTTCGCACGGGTCGAAGCCGGGCTTGGCGTGGATGTCCATCTCCGTCGCGTACGACGGCGCGTCGGCGTCGTCGGTCCACCAGTAGTACTGGAACCACGCGTCCGCGTCCGCGACGACGACGAGGTCGCCGGCGTTCGGGTGGTCCGCGTCGCCCCGGGCCTCCCCTTCGAGCACCGCGTCGACGCCGGGGAGCGATTCGAGCACCTCTCGGGCGGCCGCCGGGCGGTCGGTGTAGACGTGCGCGATTTGGTGGTCGACCATGGCGAACGCCGACGACCCGGCGATATCGACCGCCTCGCCGCCTTCGCCGTCGTCGCGCACGGCGAGCAGGCCCGCCTCGCGGAGCGCCCGGTTCGGAAACACCGGGGTATCGACCGCGTTGAAGCCGTACTCGTTGACGACGCCGACCGCCGTCTCGGCCCAGCGGGGGGCCGATTCGAGCCAGTCGAGGAACTCGCCGACGAGGTCGTCGACGACGCCCACGGCCTCCCGAAGCTCCGGGGAGTCGGGGCCGTGTCGCTGGGTGTCGTAGTCGAGGTGCGGCACGTACACCCACAGCAGGTCCGGGTCGAACCGCACGATTGACTCCCGCGCGGCCGCGAGAATCCACTCGCTGCTCCGCTCGTCTGCGACCGGTCCCCAGTAGTTGTGTAGCGGGAAGTGGCCGTACTCCTCGCGGAGGTCGTCGTAGAAGCCGTCGGGGGCCGTCCAGCAGTCCATCTCGATGAGATTGTTGTCCTCGTCCTCGATAGGCGACGGCGTGACGGCCACGTCGGCGCTCGTCCCGATGAGGTGCTGGAAGAACAGCGCGCCCGTCGTGAGCCCCGCCTCGTCGCTCGCGGCCTCCCACAGCCGGGTTCGGCCTCCTCGGTCGCGCTCCCAGAACTCGGCGGCCTGTCGCTCGCGGTCGAACTCGCCGCTGGACACGTCGCCGTGGGCCGCGGGCGACTGTCCGGTCGAGAGCGTCGTCTGCGCGGGCACCGTGACGCTCGGAAACGAGGGTTCGAGCGGGCCGGACGGCTTGCCGGCCAGCAAGCCGGCGACGTTCGGTGCCAGCCCTTGGTCGAGATGCTCCTGTTGGAGGCCGACGATATCGAGGACGACGACGCGTCCGGCACCGGGCGCGGTCGCGTCCGCGGACCCGCGGGCCGTCACGCTCCCTCCGCGTGGCGCTCCGCGTAGTCGTAGAGGAGGCGGAACTGCTCGGAGAGTTCGTGGCGGTCGACGCCCTCGGGGGACTTGAAGAAGGACGCGAGGTGGGGCATCGTCCCGCCCTCGCCGCGCTCGTCGGCGAAGGCGGCCAGCCGAACCAAGTCGAGAACGAGCGGGGCGGCGAGCGCCGAGTCGGCCCCCTCCCAGGTGAACTGCATCTTCATCTCCGTCCCGAGGAAGCCCTCGAAGTGGACGTGGTCCCACGCGGTCTTCCAGTCGCCGAGCGACGGCGTGTAGTCGATGCGGACCGCGTTGTGGGTCTCGTAGCCGAGGATGTCGTCCAGCAGGCTCCCCTTGCTCTCTATCTTCCCCGCCTTGTTCGCGTCGTCTTCGAGGACGAGCCCGTCGCTGTTGCCGAGGATGTTGTGGCCCTCCCACGAGAGGACGTGCAGGTTCCGCCCCGCGAACATCGGTCCGAGCGCGGACTTCATCAGCGTCTCGCCGGTCTTCCCGTCGCGGCCCATATGGGGCACCTCGTTTCGCTCCGCGAGTTCGCGGAGGCCGCCGAGCGAGGAGCCGGTGCTGGGGGTGAAGTTTACGTACGGGTGGCCGTCGAGGAGCGCCGCGTACGCGTACAGGGCGCTCGCGGGGAGGTTCGGGTCGTCGCGCTCGACCGCCGTCTCGAACGCCGCCAGCGTCTCGTAGTCGCCGGGCGTCGGAATCGGCGGCTCGGTCGACGCGGCGTTCACGACGACCAACCGGTCGACGCCCTGCGAGTCCGCGAAGGCGGCGTAGTCGGTCCGTATCTCCTCGACGATGTCGGCGACCGACACGTCCTCTCCCGTCGTCTCCGAGGACATCCCTTCGACCGCCTCGCCGCACCGCCGGGCGGTCCCGAGTTCGACGCGCTCGTCGATTTCGCGGAGGTCCTCGCGGACCGCGTCGAGGGTGTCGGGCGCGACGACGCCGCCGTGGCCCGCCATCTCTTCGGCGGTCTCCTCGATTCGCTGGGACCGGATGTCGTGGCCCCCGAACACGAGGTCGTCGACGGCGGGCAGGTCCAGCGCGGCCACCGGCTCGCGGGCCGTCACCATCCCGGTCGTGTCCGCGACTCCGCGAGCGATTGCGCGCGCGCCGGTCATCGAGACGCTCGCGACGTTACCTCTGGCTCCGATAATCCACACTCCGACTGTCATCGACTCACGATTGCGGTGGGCGATACATAACCTTGTCCGTCAATCATGTTGTTTCCGCGCCGATGCCGGGGGCGACCGCTCACCAGTCGAGGGAGGTGTCGGCGTCCCGTCTGTCGAGTTGGTTGCCGTGCTTGCTGAAATCGAGAGACCGGTCGAGGACCGTCTCCTCGGGGTGTCGCCACGTCTCGTCGCAGTCGGTGCAGCGCCACTCCTCGTAGGGGCGGCCGTCCTCGGGGGTGACGCGGGTCGATTCTATCGGCTCGCCGCAGAACGGACAGTGTTCCGGCATCGACTACGGCGTCGGTGCGGACGAGTAAATAGCTGTCTCCGCCGTCGCTCGCGGCCGCGTCGGCCGGGCGTTGCGCGGCCGTGGCGCCCCCACCCCCCGGCCGTCACCGAATCCACCGAAACAATGATTAACTACCATCAGAGAGGTAGGTCACATGTCGATACCAATTATCGACCCGCACATGCACATGGTGTCTCGCTCGACGAGCGACTACGAGCGCGCCCGGCTCGCGGGCGTGGAATGCTGCGTCGAACCGGCGTTCTGGAGCGGGACGGACAAGCAACACGCGGCGTCGTTCTTCGACTACTTCGAGCAGATAATCGAGTTCGAGACCGACCGGGCGGAGCGGGCGGCGGGCATCGACCACTACGTCACCGTCGGCCTCGAACCGAAGGAGGCGAACTACCCCGAGATGGCCGAGGCCGTGATGGACGGCCTCCCCGAGTACCTCGACCGCGAGCACGTCGTCGGACTCGGTGAAATCGGGCTCGACCAGGGGACCGAGGCCGAGGAGTACGCGTTCAGACGCCAACTTAGGATGGCGGAGGAGCGCGAACTGCCGGTCATCATCCACACCCCGCACACCCAGAAGCCCGAGGGGACCGAGCGACTCGTCGAGATGATTCGAGACGAGGACGTGACCGAGGAGCGAATCGTCATCGACCACAACACCGAGAACACGGTCGATATCTCGCTGCAAACCGACTGCTGGCTCGGCTTCACTCTCTACCCCGGAAAGATAGACGCCGAGACGACCATCGACATCCTCGAGGAGTACGGCACCGACAAAATGCTGCTCAACAGCGCCGCCGACTGGGACCCCTCGGACCCGCTCGCGGTCCCGAAGGCCCGAGACAAGATGCTCGACCGGGGCTGGGACCGAGACGAGGTCCGGAAGGTCGTCTACGACAACCCCCGGGAGTTCTTCGGCCAGTCACCGAACTTCCACTACGAGGTGTGACCGATGGAGTTCGGCTTCTCGATGAACGCGTTCCGCCAGCGAACTCTCACTGAGGGGGTCGAGGCAATCGCCGCCGCCGGCTACGACGGCGTCGAAATCCTGCTCGACGACCCGCATCTGCTCCCGGGAACGGCCGACGGCGACGACCTCGAACGCGCTCGGACGCTCCTCGACGACTGCGGCATCGAAGTCAGCAACTGCAACGCGTTCATGCTCAGCGCCATCGAGCCCTCCGCGGCGAGTCGGGCGGCGACGTTCAACCGCGACACCGAGGCGTTTCACCACCCTTCGTTCGTCGAACTCGCGGCCGAGGACCGACAGGCGCGGGTCGAGCACACGAAACACGCGCTCGCCACCGCGGCCGCGCTCGGCGCGGACAGCATCTCGGTCCCGCCGGGCGGCCCCGTCCCGGAGCGCATGACGCGGGCGGACGCGTTCGACGCCTTCGTCCGAGGGCTCCGCGAGGTCGCTGACACCGCGGAGAAACTCGGCGTCGACGTGCTGGTCGAACCCGAACCGCACCTGCTCATCGAGACCTCCGAGGACTTCCTCGACCTCGTCGACCGGGTCGACTCGCCCCGAATCGGCTGTAACTTCGACGCGGGACACTTCTACTCGGTCGGCGAGGACCCGGTCGAACTGGTGGAGACGCTCGAACCCCACACGCCGCACTACCACCTCGAAGACATCCCCGCGGACCGCACCCACGAACACACCCAACTCGGTGAGGGGGCGATGGACATCGACGGCTTCCTCGACGCGGTCGAGGCGACCGGCTACGACGGTCACGTCACGGTCGAACTGTACCCCTATCAGGAGACCGCGGCGGAGACGGCCCGAACCGCGATGGAGTACCTCGAAGCGCATGACTGGGCCTGACCGCCCGAGTCGGACACGAATCACCGTCCGGGCGACTGACCGACGATGAACCGAACGAACGCTTCACCCGCGACCGGCGGTCTTCGACGCTCGCTTTCGAGCCTCGCCAGACTCGTCCGCGTCCCGAACCTGTTCACCGCGCCGCCCGACGTCATCCTCGGGGCGGTGCTGGTCAGCGGCGGCCGCCCAGCGGTTCCGCGCTCGTCGCTCGCGGGCGTCGCGCTCGCTTCGGTACTGCTGTACGCGGCGGGCACGACGCTCAACGACTACGCCGACGCCGACGAGGACGCCCGGCTCCGCCCGGAGCGCCCGATTCCGTCGGGAGACGTGTCGCGCACGCGAGCGCGGAACCTCGGCGTCGCGCTGCTCGGTGCCGGCGTCGTCGTCGCCGCGGCCGCCGGGGGGCCGACCGCCGGCGTCGTCGCCGTCGTCCTCGGACTCCTCGTCGCGCTCTACGACGGCGCGCTCAAGGGCACGCCGCTGGGCTTCGCCGCCATGGGTGGCTGTCGGGGGGCGAACGTCGCTCTCGGCATGGCGGTCGTCGCTGGGTCGCCCTCCGCTCCGACGCCCCTGACGCTCCCGGCGTGGGTGTTCTTCGTGCCGGTCGTCGTCGCGCTCTACATCGCCGGCGTCACGTACATGGCCGAGCGCGAGACCGGCGCGGGCGACTCGCGGGCGGTGCTGGTCGGAATGGCCGGTGTCGGACTTGCCGTCGGGTCGGTGGTCGCGGCCGGCGCGGCGGTCGGCGTCGGCCCGAGCGATACCGCGACGGTCGTCGTGGCCGGTGGCTCGCTCTGCTGGTTCGCGGCGTGGACCGGCCGCGACCTCCTGACCGCCTACGCCGACCCTCGACCGAGCACTATCGGCCCCGCCGTCGGTACGTGCGTCCTCGGTCTCGTCGTCCTCAACGGGGCGTTTTCCGGACTGCTGACCCCCGTGTGGGGCGTCGTCGCGGCGGCGTTCGTCGTCCCGGCGGTCGGCCTCTCGTCGGCGTTCGACGTGTCGTGAACCGGCGGGCCCCCTCGGCGGCTCGGTTCACGTTTTTCGGCCCGAATGAGTGACAGTACCAAAACAATTATTCATGTGTGACTGTACCACGACGTATGGTACAGTTAGCCTTCTCCACGAACGCGTACACGCGTTTCGACCTGCCGGAGGCAATCAGACGAATCGCAGACCACGGCTACGACGGGGTCGAAATACTGGCGGACGTGCCGCACGCGTTCCTCGCGGACTTCGACGAGCGCGACCGCGAGCGCGTCTTGACCGCGCTGGACGAGACCGGTCTCTCCGTGTCGAACGTCAACGCGAACACGACCCGCGGCTACTACGACGACGCGCCGCCCTCGGCGTTCTTCGACCCGACGCTCATCTCGGGCGACGAGGAGGACCGCCGGTGGCGCATCGACTACACGAAGGCCGCGCTCGACTTCGCGGCGCTGGTCGGCGCGCCCGCGGCGTGCGTCGCGAGCGGGTCGGCGCTCCCCGGAACGACGCCGGACGAGGCCTACGACCACCTGCTCGACTCGCTCGACGAACTCACGGCGTACGCCGAGGACGCCGGGGTCGACCTCGGCATCGAGTTCGAACCGGAACTACTCGTCGAGGACACCGAGGAGGTGCTCACCCTCATCGACGACGTGGGGAGCGACGCGCTCGGCGTCAACTTCGACGTCGGCCACGCGGCCGTCTGCGGCGAGGACCCGGCCGAGAGCATCCGCCAGTGCGCCGGCCGCATCACGGGCGTCCACCTCGAAGACATCGCGGGCGGCCGCGGCGGGAAACACTACCACCTCGTCCCCGGCGAAGGTGACATCGACTTCGAACCCGTCTTCGGCGCGCTCGACGACATCGGGTACGACGGCTTCGCCACGTTCGAACTGTACACCTACCCCGACGACCCCGACGACGCGGCCCGGCGCGCGCGAGACGAACTGGCCGACTACGTCCGCTGAAACGCCGAAAACGGGCGCGGATTCGCGGCGCGACTCACCGAATATCGCCCCGAATGGGGCTCGGACTCTGACGAGCGGCGTCCCGCGAGTGGCGTCGCGGCCCGCCGAGCGCGGGACTGAGTCAGATAATCGTTAACTATTTGCATGGCGATTTCGATTCACACGCTGATTGCATGCGTTCCAGCGAGAGCCAGCTATCGGCGTTCAGAGGTAGCGCGCGCCCGAGACGCCCGTCTCCAGACCGACGAGTCGAACAGACACCGCCGGCGGCCGCGACCCGTCACACGACCGCGACCCGCCGGGGCGAATTGAAGCTCCCGACGGCCGCTTCGCACGTCGCTCGCGGAACGAGTGACCCGTCGGGACCGAACCCCGCTCGTTCACCATGAGACCGGACAGTTCACGCTCGAGGCTGTCGTCGGAGGTGTGCCGTGCGCTCCCCGTCGTCGTGATGGCGGCCCTTCTGGTGGTCGGGTCGCTCGGGCTGGGGGCGGCTATCGCGCCGGCCGCCGCGGACGCCCACGGCGGGACGCTCACTCGGACGGTCGACGAGTCGTCGCTCGCGCCCGGCGAGTCGACGACGGTCACGGTGACGATAAACGCCTCCGAGCGGGGGAACTTCACGGTAGTCGAAGAGCTGAGTCCGGGCTTCGCGTCGGTCGAAATCGTCGACGCCGACGGCGCGGATTTCTCCGGCGTGCGCGACGGCAACGACGAGCTGTTCGCGACCTACGGCGCCCGCGAGAACGTCACCCTCGTCTACGAGGTGACCGCGGCCGATAACGCGACCGCGACGACCTACGACCTCACCGGCTACGGCGACTTCGGGCTCGACGATATCCGCGCCTCGACGACCGGCGACGAGGAGATTAGCGTCTCGTCCGACGCCGGCGCGAGCGTGGTCCGGTCGGTCGACGAGGCGACGCTCGCACCGGGCGAATCGGCGACCGTCTGGGTCGACGTCGAACGGGACGCGGCGGCGAACTTCACGCTCGTCGAGGAGCTCACCCCGGCGTTCGGTTCGGTCGAAATCGTCGACGCCGACGGCGCGGACTTCTCCGGCGTCCGCGACGCTAACGACGAACTGTTCGCCACCTACGGCGACCGGAAGGCCGTCACGCTCGTCTACGAGGTGACCGCGGCCGATAACGCGACGACTAGCACGGTCTACGAGTTCGACGGCTTCACAGACGTCAACGGCACTGAATCGCTGACCGGCGGCACCGACGAAATCAGCGTGCAGCCGTCGGACGGCGACGATGCCGGTGCGGTTCGGTCGGTCGACGAGGCGACGCTCGCGCCGGGCGAGACGACGACCGTCCGCGTCGAAGTCAACCGCGACCGGGCGGCGAACTTCACGCTGGTCGAGGCGTTCACCCCCGCGTTCGACTCGGTGGCAATCGTCGACGCCGACGGCGCGGACTTCTCCGGCGTCCGCGACGCCAACGACGAACTGTTCGCCACTTACGGCGACCGCGAGACGGTCTCGCTCGTCTACGAGGTGACAGCGGCCGACGACGCGGACGCCGGAACGGCCTATCAGTTCGACGGCTTCGCCGACGTCAACGGCTCCGAGGCGACGACCGGCGGAACGGACGAGCTCGACGTCCAAAGCGAGTCCGACGACGACGACAACTGGGACCTCACCCGGTCGGTCGACGACGAGACGCTCGACCCCGGCGAATCGGCCGTCGTCTCGGTCGAAATCACCGGCGACGAGGCGACGAACTTCACCGTCGTCGAGGCGTTCAACCCCGGCTTCGCGTCGGTCGAAATCGTCGACGACGACGGCGCGGATTTCTCCGGCGTCCGCGACGCCAACGACGAACTGTTCGCCACTTACGGCGACCGCGAGAACGTCACGCTCCGGTATCGCGTGACCGCCGGCGAGGACGTGGACGAAGACGCCTCGTACCAGCTCAACGGGTTCACCCAGTTCGACGCCGACGGCAAGGAGATGAGCGTCGACGGCGTCGAGACGCTCGCGGTCGGTTCCGACGACGCCGGCGGCGGCGGTGGTGGCGGCGGCGGTGACGATGACGATGACGATAGGGATGACGACGATAACGACGGGAGTGATGATGACGATACGGACGACGAGAACTCCGATACGCCCGAGTCCACGGACTCCCCGGACGACGGCGACGATGACGACACTGGTGACGACAGCGACGACTCGGGCGACGGCGATGACGACTCGAACGACGGCGACGACTCGGGCGACGGCGATGACGACGCAGGCGACGGCGACTCGGGAGGGACGCCGGAGACGACGACCGACGATAACACGCCCGCGACGACCACGACCGACACGCCCGTCCCCGGGTTCGGCGTCTCGGTCGCGCTCGCCGCGCTGGTAATCGGCTCGGTCCTCCTCGCGCGCCGGCGAGCGACCTAGCGACGCGAGACGGCCCGCCCGTCTCGCCCTCGAATCGCCGCGGTCAGCCACGCTCTCGACGCCCGTTCTCGGGCCTGATTCGGACATTCAGAAGATTTAATATAATAACTCCCAAGTCGTAGTTCAGGGTCCATCATGACAGACTGGTCTAGGCGGCGGTTCTTACAGACAGGCGCAGCCCTCGGCATCGCCGGAACGCTCCCGCAGACGACGACGGAGGTGTCGGCGGCGTCACCGACGTTGGAGAAGTTCGTCCAACCGCTTCCGATTCCGTCGGTTCGAGAGCCCGACGGACAGCGAGACGGCGCGGACGCGTACGAGATAGCGGTCACCGAGTTCACCCAACAGCTTCACCCGGACCTGCCGGAGACGACGGTCTGGGGGTTCGACGGGTCGTATCCCGGCCCGACTATCGAGGCGGACGCCGGGAGCCCGGTCCACGTTCGCTTCGACAACAGCGGCCTCCCGAGCGAACACCTCTTTCCCGTCGACGACCGACTCGGCGGCACGACCGCGGAGAACCACCCCGGTTACGACGGTCCCGTGCCGGAGGTTCGGACCGTCACGCACTTCCACGGCCTCGAACTCGACCCGGCGAACGACGGGCAGTCCGATATGTGGACCTCGCCGGGCGGGGTCGAGGGACCGCGGTTCGACTCGGCGTGGCAGGAGCTCCCGATGGAACAGGGGCGAACGACGTCGACGTACCACGACCACACGCTGGGCATCACGCGACTCAACGCCTACGCCGGGCTCCTCGGTCTCTACTCGATTACGACCGACGCGGAGCGCGAACTCGGCCTGCCGTCGGGCGACTACGACATCCCGCTGTTGCTGCAAGACAAGGAGTTCAACGACGACGGCTCGCTGCACTACCCCGAGGAGTTCGTCTCGGCGTTCCTCGGCGATACCGCCGTCGTCAACGGGGCCGTGTGGCCGTACGTCGAGGTCGAACCGCGGCGGTACCGGTTCCGCATCCTGAACGGCGCGAATCACCGCTCGTTCGACCTGCAACTGGAGAGCGAAAGCGGGTCGGGCGTCCCGACGATGTACCAGTTCGCCCCCGGCCACGGCTTCCTCGAATCGGTCGTCCCCATCGGCCCGAACGGCGACCTCGACTCCCTGCTACTCACGCCGTTCGAGCGCGGCGAACTCGTCGTCGACTTCTCCGACCACGCGGGCGAGACGCTCACGCTCGCCAACGGGGCCGACATGGGCCCCGAACTGACCGACCTCGTCGAGTTCCGCGTCTCGGACCCGTCGGCGCCGCCGGAGGACGCGAGCGCCGACCCGACGAGTCTGTCGCTTCCGACGCCGGCGTCGGACGACGAGAGCGACGCGCGGGTGACCCGCGAGATGACGCTCGGGACCGAGGTTCGAAACGGCCTCATCACGCACACGCTGAACGGCCACGTCTTCGGCGACGAGGACGCGCCGGTCTACCCGCAACTCGGGTCGACCGAGATATGGGAACTGCAGAACGAGTCGGGCGGGCGACACCCGATTCACCTGCATCTGGTCACTTTCAGAGTCGTCGGCCGCGGCCCCGACGGGACGCAACCGCCGGACCCCAACGAACTGGGGCCGAAAGACACCGTCCGCGTCGACCCCGGCGAACGCGTGCGGATTCTCATGACGTTCGAGGGCTACACCGGACAGTTCCCGTGGCACTGCCACATGCTCGAACACGAGGACAACAAGATGATGATTCCGTTCGTCGTCGAGAACCCCATCGCGGACTACGCGAACGAGGAGAACGTCGTCGACGCGACGGGGCTGACCGACGCGGTCGGTGACTGGCGCAACGAAACCCTCGAAACCGAGGTGCTGCTCGAAGTCATCGACCAGTGGCGAAGCGGCGACGAAGTCGCCTGACCGCGGTTCCGCCGACTTACTGCACCGGTTCGGCCGAGCGGTCCGAGAACCACCGATTGCGGACGACGTACGCGACGAGGACGACCGCGGTGGCGACGCCGATAATCGAGTACACGTCGACCTCGGTGAGCGACCGGGCGGCTTCACCGAGGTAGACCGCCAGTATCGCTTCGAGAGTGTACCGCCCGCCGCGGCCGAGCACCGACGCCGCGAGATACGTTCGGAGGTCGAGGTCGAACACGCCCGACCCGATGGAGAGCAGTTCGTACCCCTCCGGAATCGGCGCGAACGCGCCGAACGCGACCGTCACGAACCCGGAGCGTTCGAAGTATCGCTCGACCTTGTGAATCCGCTCGCCGGCGAACCGCGAGTCCAGCGCGCGCCGGCCGCCTTTCTTGCCCGTGAGGAAGCCGACCAGCCCCGCCGACACCGACCCGACGGTCGCAACGACTGCGTACGGAAGCGCGAACTCGGGGTTCGTCGCCGACAGCGGGACCAGCACCAAGTCCGGCGGGACAGGGAGCAAGAAGAATTCGAGGAACGCCACGAGCAGCAGCCCCGGCGCGCCGAGCGAGGCGAAAAACGCGGTCGATAGTTCGACGGTTTTCAGTACGTCTAGCATCGTCGTCTCTACGCAGCCGCTGCTGTCAGTAATAAGTATCGCCGGCCGTGAACGTCGGCCCCGTGGGTGGAAACCGGCGGCACGAAACGTCGCCGCGGGTGCAAGGCGGCGGGTTCGGTGCTGGTTCGTGAATCGCGTCAGGCTGGCTGGTCTGCGGGAGAGCGCGTCAGGCTGTCGGCCGTCGGCTGTCGGCTGTCGGTGACGTGGTCAGTCGAGGGCTTCGGCCAGCTTCTCGATGGGGTGCGGGGGGCGTGACTCGCCGGGTCTGTCACCGAGTTGGGAGCGACACGACGCGCCGGGGGCGGTGACGACGTCGCCGGGGCTGTCGTCGACCTGTCCGAACAGGATTTTACCGATGCCCTTTGAGAGTTCGTAGTGCTCTTCCTCGTAGCCGAACGACCCGGCCATCCCGCAGCAACTGGAGTCGAGCGGGTCGACGGCGTAGCCGGAGCGTCGCAGGACGCCCACGGCGTGGTGGTCCTTGTTCGTCGCCTTCTGGTTGCAGTGGCCGTGGTACGTCAGCGTCTCGGCGGGGGCGTCGAAGTCGAGGTGGTCGTCGGCGCGGACGGCGTCGAGGTACTCCATGACGCCGTAGGCCGACCCCGAGACGAGTTCGACACCCGTCCCGTCGAGGAGGTCGAGATACTCGTCTTGGAACATCACCGCGTCGGAGGGCTCGACGAAGACGACCGACCAGCCGTCGTCGACGTAGGGGCGGAGTCGGCCGACGTTGTGTCGCGCTCGGTCGCGGGCCGTGTCGAGCATCCCCATCGAGAACGCGGCGCGACCGCTCGGTTCGAGGTCGCTCGGAATCCGGACGTGGACGTTCGCGGCTTCGAGCACCTCGACGGCGGCCTTGCCGGGTTCGGGGTAGTTGTAGTTGGTGTAGGTGTCGGGGAACAGAAGCACCTTCCCGCGGGCCTCGGCGGGCGACACGGACGACCCGCCGCGGGCCTCGAACCACTCCTCCAGCGACTCGCTGCTGAAGCTCGGCAGGTCGCGCTCGCTGGCGATGCCGAGGACCTTCTCCAGCAGGAGGCGGCTCCCCGGTAGCTCCGCGGCGACGTTGGACAGCGGGGCGAGCTTGCTCCCGAGTTTCGACAGCGTGTCCACGTTGGCGAACACCCGCGAGCGGAGGCTGGTGCCCTCCTTTTGGTGGTACTGGTGTTTCACCTCGGATTTCAGCTTTGCCATGTCGACGCCGGTCGGACAGTCGCTCTGACAGCCCTTACAGCCGACACAGAGGTCCAGCACCTCGGTCTGGAAGCGCTCGGAGTACAGTTCGTCCTCGGGGAGTTCGCCCGAGATGGCGGCCCGGAGCATGTTCGCGCGCCCGCGAGTGGTCTGGACTTCCTCCTTCGAGGCGCGGTAGGTCGGGCACATGGTGTTCGAGTCGGTCTGCCGGCAGGTGCCACAGCCGTTACAGAGTTCGACGAGGTGCGAGAAGCCGCCCTCGTCGTCGAAGTCGAGGTCAGTCTGCGGCTCGACGGACTGGTAGTCTGGACCGTAGCGGAGGTTCTCGCGCATGTCCGCGCCGACGCCCCGGTCGCTGTCCGGGCCGGGGTCCGAGGGTCCGTCGCGGTAGACGACGTTGCCGGGGTTGAACAGCCAGTCGGGGTCGAACGCCGTCTTCAGCTCCTTGAACGCGCCCCAGAGTTCGGGGCCGTACATCTTCGGATTGAACTCGGTCCGGGCCATCCCGTCGCCGTGCTCGCCCGAAAAGGCCCCGTGGTGTTCGACGACGAGGTCGGTCACGTCGTCGGTGATGGAGTGCATCTTCTCGATGCCCTCGTTCTCCTTGAGGTTCAGAATCGGGCGGATGTGGAGCGTCCCTGACCCGGCGTGGGCGAAGTACGCGGCCGACGTGTCGTGGCTCTCAAGGACGTCCTCGAACTTCTGGACGTACTCCGCGAGTTCTTCGGGCGGGACGGTCGCGTCCTCGATGAACGGGTACGGTTTGGGGTCGCCCTCGAGGCTCATCAACAGCGGAATCGCCGCCTTGCGGAGCTTCCACAGTCGGCCTTGGCTCTCTTCGGAGTAGGCTTCGAGCACGTCGAACGCAGCGCCCGAGTCGACGAAGTGGGCGTTCGTGTCCGCGACCGCGGCCTCGAAGTCGTCGACGAGTTCGTCGTCCCACTCCAGCATCAGCGCCGCCTTCGCGCCCTCGGGGATGGGTTCTGCGTACTCGGCGTAGCCCTCCGACTCGCGGGCGAGGCGGAACACCTCGTCGTCCATGAGTTCGACGGCGCTGACGGGGAATTCGAGCGCCTCCGGGACGGCCTCCATCGCGTCCACGAGGTCGTCGAAGCAGTACAGCGCGAGCGCCGTCTCGTCCGGCTTGGTGACGAGCGAGACGGTCGCCTCGACGATGACGCCGAGGGTGCCCTCCGCGCCGACGAACAGCTTCGAGAGGTTGATGACCTCCTCGCCGTCGTCGTTCTCGTAGATGACTTTCTGGAGGTTATACCCCGACACCGAGCGCTTGAGGCTCGGATACTTGTTCTCTATTTCCGACTCGTGGTTCTCGACGAGTTTCCGAACCGTCCGGTAGATGTTCGCCTCCAGGTCGTCTTGGGCGAGAATCGAGTCGTACTCGTCGCTGTCGAGGACGACCTCCCGGGTGTGTATCTGCGACCCGTCGGCCAGAATCACTTCCAACTCCTCGGTGTAGGCGTCGGTGATGCCGTAGCGGACCGAGTGCGCGCCCGTGGAGTTGTTGCCGATGCCGCCGCCGACGGTCGAGCGATTCGAGGAGGCGGGGTCGGGCGCGAACTTGAGGCCGTGGTCCGCGAGCGCGGCGTCGAGGTGGTCCTGAACGCACCCCGGCTGGACGGTCGCACGCCTCGCCTGCGGGTCGATATCGACGATATCGTCCATGTACTTCGTGAAATCGATGACGACGCAGCCCCGTCCGACGGTCTGGCCGCCCAGCGAGGAACCCGTTCCGCGTGGCAGAACGGGGACGCCGTGACTCGTCGCGGTTTCGACGGCGGCGCGAACGTCGTCGGCGTCTCTCGGCAGGACGACCCCCGCGGGTCGCGCCTGATAGATGCTGCCGTCGGTCGCGTACAGCACCTGCGCGTACTCGTCGAACTTCACGTCGCCGTCGACGCGGTCCCGTAACTCCGTCGCCAGTGCGGTGTACGCCGTCACGTCCGGACGGTCCACGTCGAGCGTCGTCGCCGATGTCTCTCCTCCCCGTGGGGAGTCGAGCACGTCTTCAACTGCCATCATCAATGATACACATACGCACGGATTAAATCCTCTGGTGTTGCGACACGTTCTCACCCTCGAACCGCCCGTCGCGGCCGACGTGGGGATTTATAGTCGCGTCCTCGGTACGTACCCCCATTCATGGTCAGGTCACCGAACTGGAATCAAACTGACGTGGCGCGCGCCATCCCGACGGCGTCCAAGGCGGAGGTCGACCAACTGCTCGCGAGCCTCCAGCGACTGACCGGTATCGGCGTGTGGTCCTACGACGTGTCGCGCGACGAACTGTGGTGGAGCGACGAGGCAAAGCGAATACACGGGTTCGACGCGGCGGCGACGCCGACCGTCTCGGACGTCGTCGAGCAGTACGCCGACGGCGACCAAGACGGCGTGTTGGTTCGCCTCGGCGACGCTATCGAACACGGAGAGCCCTTTGCTATCGACGTGCAGTACGCGAGCGAGCGAACGACCGAGCGGTCGATACGGCTTTCGTGCGACCCGCTGGTAGAGGACGGTCAGACGGTCACGCTCTACGGCATCGTGCGGGACGTGACGGACACGAAGCGTCAGGAACAGCGCATCGAGATTCTTCGCCGGACGAGCCAGGAGTTACGGAACGCGAGTTCGAAGGCGGAGGTGGCGGAGATACTGGCCGACGCGGCGAAGAACGTCCTCGGCCTCGTCAACACGACCGTCCGGTTGGTCGACGAGAACCGGAACATGCTCCAGACAATCGAGGCGACGGAGGAGTGTCTGGAACGCGCCGGCGACCGGCCGAACTACTCGGTCAGCGAGGACACGCCGGCCGCGCGAACGTACCGGACGGGCGAGCCGGTCATCCACGCGAACCACGAGCACACCGAAGACGACCACAGTCGGGGCGCGCTCCAATCGGGGCTGTACGTCCCCATCGGGAGCCACGGCGTGCTCAGCGCCGGCGACGTGGTCGTCGACGCGTTCGAGGAACACGACCTCGAAGCCGCGGGCCTCCTCGGCCAACTCGGCGCGGAGGCAATCACGCGAATCGGCTGGGTGAAACGGTCGCGGGCGATTTGACGGCCGACCGAACAGCCACGACGCACGCGAACCGAACAGCGTTCGACGCATCCCACCGTTCTATTTCGTTTGTTCCCGCGGGAATATGAGAGAAACATGCCCGGATTGACCGGGCTGGCGGGGCAGTTCAGCTGATTTACATTATGGCAACAGTTATGAACCATCATGATAATAATTGGTGTATGATTGAGAACGTGACCGGGCGACGGCTCAAGACGACCCAGGCCTCGCTGGAGATTCTCAGCCTCATTCTGGAACACGGCGGTCTCACACTCGCTGAACTGGACACGATGGTCGACAGTTCGAAAAGCTCCATTTGTAGTCACCTCAACACGCTCTTGGAGAGTCGGTATCTGGTCAAGCGCGACGGCGTCTACCGCGTCAGTTTCAGGGTGGCGCTGTTGGGCGAGCGCGCCCGGCATCGGTATCCGAGTGACGAGGTCGTCGAGCGGGTCGTCGACGAACTGGCCGACGCGACCGGCCAAGAGGCGAACTTCACTATCTTCGAACACGGTCGGCTGCTCATGTGTTACGGCTCGTCGACCGACGAGGGACGGGACGCGAACGGTATCCGCTACCGGTCGGAGTACCACCTGCACAACACGGCCGCGGGGAAAGCCATCCTCTCGGAACTGGACCGCGACGAGGTGGCGTCGATAGTCGACCACTGGGGCCTGCCGCGGGAGTCGGAGGGCACGATTACGAACGCCGACCGGCTGTTCGACGCGTTGGACGAAATCGCGACTCAGGAGTACGCCGTCGTCGACGAGGAGTTCGCGCCGAATCTCATCGCCGTCGGCGCGCCGGTCCACGACGCCGACGGGCGAATCGTCGGCGGCCTCAGCGTCGGCGGACCGAAGTATCAGGTGGACATGACGCGCCTCGAACGCGAATTCGCCGACGAACTGCTGAACGCCGTCGAGTCGCTGGAAGCGGCGCTTTCGTAGGCAAACACCGCCGTCTCAGATACCAAGCGCGAAAATGGAAGGTGCGTGTTGGCTGGCGTTGTCAGGCTGACTGCTGGTCGTTAGTCGTCCGTCCCGACGGCCATCGCGCGCTCGACGATGCCCTCGCCGTACATCTCCTCGAGGGCGTCGTGTTGGTCCGGGCGGTGCTCGTACACGTCTTGGAACAGGGCGACGGGCGTCATCGCGGCCTGATAGGTCGCCTCGTCCCACATCCGGTCTTTGGCGATGTCGACCTCGACGTCGTCGATGACCAGCGTCGTCGCCTGCGTCATCGCAATCGCGCCCTTGCCGGCCTCCTTGGCCGCCTCGAACTCCTCCATGGAGTCGACGATGTCGTCCATGCTCGGGACGTAGGTGGTGAGGTCGAGGAGCTCCTCGTGGAGTTCCTCGCCGTCGAGTTCCTGTTCTTCGCCGTCGACGCGGAGCACGTAGCTGTCGTCGTCGACCCGTTCGAGCGAGAGTTCGTCGCCGTGGTACACCTGACGGCCGTCCTCGTCGTCGAGTTCGATTTCGTCGTCGTCGAGTTCGAGGAGCCAACTGCCGGTCTTCGGCGGTAGCGGCGCCTCGTTGGCGGTGACGACCTGTCCGGGCGTGAGCGCCCAGATACCCGTCATCCCCATGGCGCGGTTCTCGACCATGCGCTCGCGGTAGCCCTCCACGTCGCGGATGTCGTCGTAGGGGCCGTCGACGGCGATACAGTTGGCGGCGCTCGCGCCGCGGGAGGTGTTGTGCCGCAGTTCGGCCCACGCCGGAAGCTCGCCGGTCGGCGTCATCGCGCGCATGTCCTTCGTGTAGTCGACCTGCCCGTCGACGAGGAGGAACAGTCGTTCGAGGTTGTTAGAGGGCTTGCCCTTCTCCGCGCGGAGGTCGCTCATCGCGAGTTCGGCCTCGCCGCTCTCGATGATGACCGACATCGAGAGGCTCCCCTCATCGAGGCCGTGTTCGTTCTCGATGATGGTGATGAATTCGTCTGCCTTCTTCCAGTCGTCGAGGTCCCCGACCTCGGGGATGACGAACCCGTCGATGTGCTCGACCGCACCGTTTTCGGGGTCGGTGATTTCGAGCATCTGCTTGAAGCCCTCGTAGCGGGTCGAGGGGTCGTCGCGGTGCCAGACGACGCGGGGGTGAATCTCGCCGGGGAAGTCGGCTCCGTGTTCGGAGACGACCTCGACGAGGTTCTGGACGCCCTCGTCGCGCATCGACGGTGCCGTGGCATCCTCGTTGTCCGGAATCCATGTGTCGGGGGCCTGCATCCCCCGAAGTTGGGCCGCGCTCTGCAACATCTTCGCCGAGTTCTCGCCGCTGACCGCCGTCGGCGAGGTGAAGAACGTCCGTACGAACTCTCGTTCGTAGTTTCTGTCGCTACTCATATCGACGGTCGAAACGTCTCTTCCGAAACATATTAAATATTTAGACTCGCCCAACTTGGAGTCGCACGGGCGGTTCGACGTGATCTCGTTCCGGAACTCACCCGACGAGTGCGACCGACGATACACCCTCACCGCTCGGTCACCGCACCCCCTTTCCAACACCAACTTACATTATGTAAATGTGTATGATGACATGTGTTCACATTATACAGATATGTGGGGTTGAGTGAAAATTGATTACAGGCATATGCTTGTAATGCTTTGCGGTGGTTCGCCGTGAGGTAGACCATCGTTTGGATTATGTAAATACTCGTTGTCGCTCAGTCCGAGCGCGACGTCTCGATACCGGCCGACGACGGACCGGTCCGCAGCTTGACGTGGCTTCACCGAGTTGTCCGTTCGTATCAACTTTCAATATTACTAAGAGAACAATCAGGTAGTCGGATGCGGGAGGCTCGGCTTGCGAACGACGGCCGTTGTCGAACGCACCTCATCGACCGCCGAACTGAGTAGTACACCCATTACAGAGCATAAACAGCCGTTTGGCGCACGAATGAGAGATTCGGAGACGAGATGGAGCGTTCCGAACACGTCGTTCGATTCAAACGCGCCCTCGTCGGTCGTGAATATACAGCTAGAGAAGATACATCGCCGGTATCGACATTCAGATTCAGCGAATGGGCCCGAACGTTCGTCGATACGGTACCGACTCGTGAATGTAGTTGTGATAGATATTAGATACGGGTATTCGAATGAATCATTGAATCTCTGACTGTTCGAAACGCCGAAGCTCCGGGCGTTCGCGCTCCGGTCGAATCGGCGTTCGTCGCGGTGGTTGGTTGGCTCCTACCAGTCGTACTCGCGGTGAACTCGGCGGGCTTCCTCGTTCAGCACCGGGCCGACTACCTCGGTGACGCCGTCGAGAATCGCCGCCGACCGGACGCCGGGACCCGAACCCGTGAACTCTCCGATTTCGTCGCCGCCGACGCCGAACACGACGCGCGCAAAGCCGGCGGTCGCCATCCCGCCGGCGCACATGGGACAGGGCTCCGTGCTGGTGTACATCACCGTCTCAGCCCGCTCGTCGGCGTCGTACTCTCGGCACGCCCGATAGGCGAGGTGTAACTCGGGGTGCCGACGAACGTCGGACTCCGTTACGATTCGGTTCGAGTCGCGCATGATGACCTCGTCGCCGCGGACGAGTACGGACCCGAACGGTTCGTCGCCGCGAGCGGCGGCCTCCCGTGCGAGTTCGAAACTCTCGCGCATGTGTCTCTCTGTCTCTTATACACATCTCTNGAGATGTGTATAAGAGACAGATTCTAGTTTTGTGGATTCTTTCGATATGCTGAGTTAGTAGGGTTTTCCGGAAAATCGAACGTCACGGGATTCCTCGACGATGTGCAGTTCCGGGGGCATGCGAGCAACTCTGATAATTTAACTAATTCACAGTATCTGCATGTGGAACAGTATCTCGACTGTGGGCCAGAGAGGCAACCGGCGATAGCGAAATAATCTGAATAACGAGAAGTATGAAGATAAGCCGAAGTAGTCAGATTATGCATCTCTTCTCATCTGGGTGGATACCGCGACTGCGACGAACAAGCCACAGAATTGCAGTTAATTGAACTTCTCACCGAATCTAGATAATTTAGATTATCTATAATATCCTTGTTACGCACGTTTAGACAGCTGACTCCGTCCCGCCCGAATCCGCGGCCACGGTGATACACTCCGAGACTGTGAGTAGTGTAGATGATGTAAAGTATGTAGATTAGGTGGAGTATGTAAATAATGTAACGTTGGCGGATAATGGACTGCTGTCGAATTATGTATCGACTCGATAGGGGCACCGTATCGACAGTACCGACACTACCGAAGTACTCCAGACAATCCACATAATTCACAAATCGAGGTAGTTCGAGAAATCTAAATTATTCGGATTACTTAGATAGGGTAGATGTGGTCGGTCGAATACGCTCAGTGGGGAGGGTTGAGACTGGCACCGTGTCGCGCTGGACTGGACGGCGGCGCGGTGACGACAAACGCGAGAAAGGAGTCAGCCCAACTTCGACAGCAGTTTGCGACCGGTCCACCGGCCGACTCCCGGGAGGGGACGAGCCATTCGACGCGGCAGCACGACGTAACACGACGAACGAACGCCCGTCACCGCGGACGCGAACGTCGAAACCCGACGCGAGAGTTGCTAGTAACTCCATCTGATAATTTGGGTATTCGCTAGCTGGATAACCCGGATTGGAGATGGCTGATATCACAGTTATAATCATTACATCTTCGGTCGAAATATGCGTGTGACCCGACATCGTCGTGCGATATTCAGATATTAGGTCTGCCTAAAATTCGAAACGGTTATCTGTCTTTAGGCAGGCCTAAATAATATGGTTCGAAGACGACAGATACTCGCAGGAAGTGCAGGACTCTTCGCATCGGCTCTCGCTGGCTGTACCGCGGGCGGGAGCGCGGATTCCGAGTCGACGGCCGCCGCGGAATCCGAAACCGAGGCCGCCACCGAGTCGACGACGACCGAACAGACGACCGAGAACGCCGGACAGTACACCGTCGAGATAGAACCGAACGACCCGTACACGTTCGAAGCAGTGCCGGAGACGTACGGCGTCGCCTCCGGGCCCTTCCTCGATATGGGGATGGCGCTCGGTATCCACCCGAGTGCGACCACCGGCCTCGAACGCGCCCCGCTCAAGTTCTACGACCTCCTCGGGCTCGAATTCGACGAGAGTCGACTCACCAAGCTCGCGAGCGGCGCGGAATCCGGCTTCGACAAGGAGAACTTCTACGCCGCCGACGCCGACGTGTGGCTCATCGCCCGCGCCACGCTCGGCCGCTACGTCAGTTGGGACGCGTCGGACTACGAGGAAGTCGAATCCCAGACCGGACCCTTCCTCGGCACGACTCTCCGGTTCGCCCCGACGGCCGCCGTCAGCAACGAGCCGAATCCGTACACGCTCTACGAGGCGTTCGAGAAGGTCGCNGGACCCTTCCTCGGCACGACTCTCCGGTTCGCCCCGACGGCCGCCGTCAGCAACGAGCCGAATCCGTACACGCTCTACGAGGCGTTCGAGAAGGTCGCAACGGTGTTCCAGCGCCAACAGCAGTTCCAGGCGTGGCAGTCGTTCCACGACGACCTCATGAGCACTATCGAAGCCGGTCTCCCGCCGGAGGACGAACGCCCCACCGTCGCCGCTATCTGGCGCGGCGTCAGCCCCGACTCCGGCCAGTTCCGCGTCGCGCCCCTCCACCGCCTCGGCAACAACACCAAGTCGTACTTCCGGGTCGGCATGAAAGACGCCTTCGAGGGACGCTACCCCGAGGGACCCATCGGCTACGAGGAACTCATCAACGTCGACCCCGACTACATCGGCGCGGTGGGCGCGCTCACCTCCTCGACCCACGAGGAGTTCGTCGACACCGTCGTCGAGCCGTTCGAGAACAACGAGAGCGGACAGCGGCTCACGGCCGTTCAGGAGGGCAACCTCATCCGGAGCGCCGGGCAGTACATGGGCCCAATCGTCGATATGTTCTCGACGGAAGCCGTCGCCAAGATGGTGTATCCCGACCAGTTCGGTGAGTGGCCGGGTGCGGTCGGAGACGTGCCCGAAGACGAACAGCTGTTCGACCGCGAGCGCCTCGTCGACATCGTCAACGGGAACTTCTGACGCCCGATGAGCAAGGTCACAGACGCGGTCGGTGCGGTTCGCGCGGAGTGGCGCGACCGGTACGCCGACTCGATGCTCGCCCTCGTCATCGTCGGCAGCCTCGCGGTCCTCCTCGGGGCGACGCTCTTACAGGTGAGCTTCGGCGCGTACCCCCTCACCCTCTCCGAAGCGTGGGGTGCTGTCTTCGACCCGGCGGTCGTGTTCGACGCCGACGTGTGGCGGGCGTTCCTGCTCGGCGGCGATGTCCCCGAATGGTTCACCCAGCGCCAGTTCGTCGTCTGGAACATTCGCCTGCCGCGGGTTCTCGTCGGCGTCCTCGTCGGTGCCAACCTCGCGGTCTCGGGCGCAATCTTCCAGGTCGTCACCCGAAACGAACTGGCGAGTCCGTACGTCCTCGGCATCAGCGACGGCGCGGGGCTCGTCGTGCTCGTCACCCTGACGTTCCTGTCGGGACTGCTCCCGCTCATGCCGGTGCTCGCCGCCGTCGGAGGCGCAATCGCGTTCCTCCTCGTCTACCTCATCGCGTGGAAAAACGGCACCTCGCCGGTCAGACTCGTCCTTGCGGGCGTCGTCGTCGGGACGGTCTTCGGCTCCGTCCAGCGCGCGATGTTCTTTTTCATCAACGACCTCGGCGTCGTGATGTCCGCGCAGGCGTGGCTGTCCGGGTCGCTGCTCGGAACCGACTGGGCGCAGGTGCGTATCGCGCTCCCGTTCACCATCGTCGCGCTCGGACTCGCGCTCGCGGTCACCAAGGAACTCGACGTGCTCCTCCTCGGCGAGGAGACCGCGCAGTCCCTCGGGATGCCCGTCGAGAAGGTCCGCTTCGCCGTCGCCGGTATCGCCATCCTCTCGACGGCGGCGGCGATAGCCGTCGCGGGACTGGTCGGCTTCGTCGGCCTCATCGTCCCGCACATGGTTCGGAATCTCGTCGGCAGCGACTCGAAGCGGCTCCTTATCGGCTGCGCGTTCCTCGGGCCGGCGCTCCTCGTCGGTGCCGACGTGGGCGCGCGACTCGCGCTGAGTCCGATTCAGCTCCCGGTCGGCATCATCACCGGCCTCGTCGGGGGGCCGTACTTCCTCTACCTCATGCGGAAAAAAGAGGACATCGGGTCGGTCTGAGGCCGTCGGCCCGCGTTCTCGGGCGGCGAGGCCGATACAGCCGCGTCAGTGCTCCGGCGTGGGGAGCCTGACTTCGACCGTCGACCCACCGCCGGCGCGGTCGACGATAGAGACCTCGCCGTCGAACTGCGTGACGAACCAGGAGACGGTCCACAGTCCCATCCCGCTTCCGTGCGACAGCGGCGTTTCCTCCCCGCGTTCCAAGATTTCACGTTCCGTCTGCGGGATTCCCGGTCCGTTGTCTTCGACCGTGATTTCGACTCGCTCGCCCGAGATGCGGCGCGACGCGACGGTGACCACGGGGTCATCCTCGTCGTTGTGGACGATGGCGTTCTGCACGAGTTCGTCGAGCGCGAGGGAGAGCGAGTGCGCGCTCGCGAGCACGGTCTGCTCGCCCGGCCGGAGTCGAATCGTCGCATCGGGATATCGCCGCTCGTACGTCCGTTTGATATCCGACAACATGTCGTCGACGCGAACCGGCTGCTTGTCGGTGCGTTCCTGCACGACGTTCTCGAACCGGCGGGCCTTCTGGCCGGTCGACATGAGGTCGTCGGCGTTCTCGATGATTCGGTCCGCCTTCGAGACCATCGCCTCGACCGAGAACTGACTCGCCGCGGTGACTATCTCGTCGAGCGCTCGAAGTTCGGCATCGATACCGCTGGTCGTCTCACTGAGGTTCGTCACCGTCTCGGCCAGCCGGTCGTAGTCGCCCTTCTCCGTCGGGAGGTCGACCGCCTCGAGGTCCCGGCGCAACTCTCGTGCGTACCCGCTGACGATGTTGAGATTGTTCCGAAGGTTGTGCCGAAGCACCCGATTCAGCACCATGAGTCGCTCTTCGCGCTCTTTTCGGTTCGAGATGTCGCGCACCGCGCCGCGGACGCTCATGCCGTCATCCGCTGCCTCGCCCCGGATTTGAACCCACCGCGTTCGCCCCGAAGCCGTGATCACCCGCATCTCGATGTCGAACGACTCGCCGTCGGCCCGCGCGCTCGCGATGGCCTCATTGATAATCGTCCGGTCGTCCTCGTGAAAGAACTCTCCGAGCTCTTCGAGGGTCAGTTCCGTGTCGGGCGGGAGGTCCACCAGTCGTTTCGTCCCGTCGGTCAACTGGAGGTCGTTGGTCCCGTAATCGACCTCCCAGCCGCCGATATCAGCCAGTTGTTCGGTGCGTTCGAGCCGGTCTCGATTCCGTTCCAGCTCTTGTCGGTACTCGTAGGTCTCGGTGATGTCCCGAACGATTTTCGTGAACCCGCGGAGCTCCCCGCGGTCGTTGGTCAACGCGCGAACCGTGACGTGCGCGAGAATCCGCGACCCGTCTTTCCGGACGCGCCACCCCTTCTCCTCGTAGCTCCCCTCCGCCTCGGCGACTGCGAGCACCGTCTCGGGCGACGTACCGTCGCCGCTGTCGGGGTAAAACACCGACAGATGGCGGCCGAGAATCTCGTCGCGCTCGTAGCCTTTGATTCGTCTCGCGCCCTCGTTCCACGTTGCGACGTATCCGTCCGCATCGAGGAGAAATATCGCGTATTCAGTCACCTCCTGAAAGAACTCTCGTAGGATGAGATCGGATTCGATGTGTTCGAACAGCTCTCTCCGCTCGCTTGACATTATTGGTTGAGTACCATCCGCACGCGCATAAACTCCCCGGAGGTTCGAGGCGTGTACGGGCGGAAGCGTCGTCTTGGCGACGAACGCTAGATAGCCCGAAGTCGCGAGCGTCGCGAGTCCGGCCACGAGCGCCACCACCAGCGCCGAAACCAGTCGCAACACGAGGAACTCCCGGGCTCGGTCGCCGGCACGGTCGGTATCGGTGGCGGCGTACCCGACCCGTCTCGCGCCTTGCGCGTGTAGCTATCGGTCCGGTGGGCGCTCGGCCCGGCGTCCAGAAGTATTTAGCCGTCGGCACTCCGACACGCAGTCGAACTTCCGCCAGAGTGCTTCCAGTATGACCCGCCCTCCACTCCGACTCAACCGACGCACGCTCGCCGCGTTCGTGCTCGTCGCCGTCGCGCTCTCCGCGGTCCTCTGGACGACGGGGGGCGCGATAGGCGACGCGAGCCCCGCAGTCGACGCGAACGTGACCGAGCGCTACCGCGGCATCGACGCGCTCACCGGAACACAGACCGTCGAGGTCCGAGCCGACGACACGGTTACGTCTCGAACCGTCGCCGACGTGACGCTCGTCCCGGAGACGGAACGGAAGCGCGTGAACTTCCGGAACGCCGCGAATCGACGGTACGACCGGCAGGTCTCGAACGGATCGACGCTCTGGCTTCACGAGACAGACAGGGATGCGGTGACCGTCATCGAACTGACGGGGCCGCCGACCGAGTCGCGGACGGCCGAACGGCTCCAACTGCTCGTCGCGGCCGCGGGGCTGACCGACGACGCCGGTCGTCCGCAGTCCATCGGCGTGTCACCGCTTCCCGTCGTACCGCGGCACGCCGGTGTCGCCCCCGGAGCCGACGCGAACCGTAGCTACGCAGTCGAGTTCGTCGAGACCGATACCGTCGGCGGGCGCGAGGCGTACGTCCTCGACATCGTCCCCGAGACGAACCGGAGCGAGGCGGGCTACCGCCAGCGGTTGTGGCTCGACACCGAGCGGTTCTACCCGCTTCGCAAGCAGACGGCGTGGACGGCCGACGGGACTCGGCGGTCGGTGACGACGACGTACACGAACGTGACGTTCGACGCGGCGGTGTCGGCCGACACGTTCCGCCCGGACATCGACGCCGGCACGACCGTGGAGCGTCAGGAGACGCCGAACACGTCGTGGTTCCGGAGCAGGGCCGACTTGGTGGCGCGGAGTTCGATTTCGGTTCCCGAGCCGACGGTTCCGTCCGCGTACGAACTGGTCTACGCCACGCGAACCACCGGTCGCATCAACGGGGTCGGACTCCGCTACGCCGCCAGCGGCGGCCGCGAACTCACGGTCGCGAAGTTCGACTACACCCTCGACATCGACGCCGACGAGCGCGACACGACGGTCGGCGGCCGGCCGGCGACTATCGACTACGGACCGACCACTTCGGTGTCGTGGAACTGCGACGGCTACGGCTACACCGTCCGCGGGACCGGTGTCGAGACGGAGCGTCTCGTCGAAATCGGGGTCTCTGTGGGCTGTCGCGCCTGAACATGGGCGAGTTTCTGGGTCAGAAACTGGCCCCCGTTTTATATGGGCTAACGGCGCGTCGGTCGAACTGCGATGGGCCCCGCCGAACTGACGCCGGACTGCCCTCCCGAGCAGTACCGGACTGTGCCCTCTGACAGCACCCCGGCACCCATCGCGGTCATCGCTGACGCAGCAGCCCCTCCACAGCATCGCCGTACTACCCCGCAGTATCGACGCACCAACCCGTACCATCGTGCTCTCTCGACAGCCCCGCCGTGCTCCAGCCCCGATTCGGACTCCAACTCGGTCGCCGCGACCAACAGGGGTGGAAACCCGTGGGCCTATTAATCCGACGAGCAGTCATTCGACCACCGTGAGTGAGGATCCGGCGCTGGGCGATATTCTCGACCTCCTCAGCGACGAGTACGCCCGAGACATCCTCGCAGCGACGAGTACCAAACCAATGTCCGCACAAGAGCTTGCCGACGAGTGTGAGATGTCCAAACCGACGGTCTACCGCCGGGTGGAACGATTACAAGCGTACGGACTCCTCGACGAGCAGACCGAGATTCGAACCAGTAACAACCATTACAGCGTCTACACCGCCACGCTCTCCGAGTTCTCCGTGGCGCTAGACGACGGGTCGTTCGAGTCGTCCCTGACGCGCACCGACGACGAGTCGTTCCCCGGCGAGGGGGAACCCGACACCGCCGACCGCTTCAAACGGATGTGGGAGGACCTCTGAGATGGCGACGCTGTCGGCCGTCCTCGACTGGCTTATCGTCTCGCTCGCCCTCGGGTCGACGCTCGTCGGGAGCTACGTCGGCTACCAGGCCTATCGCGGCTACCGACGCCACGACAGCCGGACGATGCGGGCGCTGTCCGCGGGCCTGTTCTTCCTCACGGCCGTCGCGTTCGGCGTCGCCTTCGTCGGCTCGGTGCTCCTGCGTCAGGGCTACATCGGCCTCCAGTACCAACAGCCGCTCACGCTCGTCACGCGGCTGTTCCAGTTCTGTGGCGTGGTGCTCATCGCCTACTCGTTACATTCGCGAGGGTAGTCCGTCCGCGGGCCGTCGCGGGCGACCGTCGTCGTGACGCTACTCGTTCACTCACGCGCTTTCTGCTGCTCATCTTTTCGCTCGTCACAAACCGCCCTGGTCGTCTCGCCTCACGAGTGCGCGAGCGTCCAGAACCCCCTGGGAACGGCGGCGAAAACCGGGAACAGGAACAACGCGAGGAGCCAACTCGTGGACGGACCGAGCGGGGTGGTCACCACGGTGACGACGCCGACCGCGGTGAGAACGACCGAAGCGACGGCGGCCCCGACGAAGCGCCGGTCGAGCGGCGCGAGGGTCACCGATTCGACCGGCAGATCGAACGCCTCGACGACTCTCTCGGCGTCCGCGACCGGCCCGAACGAGCGTTCCGTCTCGTCGTCGCCCCAGCCGACCGTCGCCGCGATGGTTCGCGTTCCGAGATAGCGGTCGGTGGGACGGGTCGCCACGACCTCGGCGTCGCGGAGGTCACCGACCGCCGTCGCCCACTGCGGTCCGCCGGTCAAGCGGTCGTGAGCGACGAGTCGGCCGCCGAACCGGCGGTAGGTCAGCCACCCGCTCGCGAGCGTGTCCTCGACCACGTCGCCGGCGAGCATGAACGCGAGGAGGGCGAGTCCGAAAAGGCCGAATCCGACCCAGACCGCGAGCGAGGCTTCCTCGGCGACGAAGGCGGTCCCGCCAATCCAGACCATCGCGGCCATGGTGACGTAGAACGGGCCCGTCGTCGTGACTGCGCGCCAGACCGCGGCCGTGACGACCGCACGGCGGTCCACGTTGATTTCGACCGCGGGTCGGCCGTCGGGAACGTCGAGCGAGTCGCGGGTCGCCTCGCTGTCGGGGCCGGCGAGCCAGCCAGTCAGCCGACCGCCGCCGCCCCGGTCCGCGCGGAAGCCGGACCACTCGAAGAGGAGTTTCGCGAGCACGAACGCCGCGAGGGCGACCGCCGCGCCGCCGAGGACGACGACGAACAGGAAGCACGCGAGGAACATCGCTTGCCGGGCGGGGATTTCGACGAGGGCGTACGGCGAGCGCTCCGCGTATCGGTCGCCGCGGAGGAACGCGGCCGCCGTCTCACCGACCTGCCCGACGACGAGTGCGGCGACGCTGACGACCGCCTCCGGGCGGGCGAGCACGTCGAACACCGAGACGACCTCCGAGAGCGGCGCGAGGAGGAAGACGCCGACCCACGCGCCGCCGCCGACGACGGCCGTCGCGAAGGGGACGTTGCGGGGATACACCGGCGGGAGTCGGCCGTGAATAGTGACGCTCCCGCGCTTATCCACGAGGTCGCTTTCGGACCGGCTGAGCACGCCGCCCTCGCGGGACGAGCTCGGCGGTCGGCCGGCGAACAGCGCTTTCACACCCGAAAGCGGGAACAACAACAGCAGTTCGAGCGCGTAGACCGCGAGGAGGGTTTCGGGGTCCCAGCCGAACCACAGCACGCCGACGAGGGGGAGAAGGTTCGCGGAGAGCACCGGGAGAAACCCGATGCCGGCGGGGAGAGACGAAAGCGAGGCGTCACCGTACCGTGGAGGGGCCATCGGATGCGTCGTTTTACGCATCCGGTCATATAGCTGATGAAACTCACTGTCGAACCGCCTCAGCGGCGCGCGACTACTCGGGGAGCGATTCGTAGTCCGCGACCGTGAGCGCCTGGCCGAAGAGCATCAGCCCGATTCCGACGAGGCCGGCGGGGACCGAGACGGCGAGCAGCAGCGAGAAACTCAACGCGCCGATGCCGCCCCCGAGCGCCCCCCGATTCCGGTCGCTCCAGCGTTGGTCTCCGAACCGAACGAGTCGCTTCCACCCGTCGCGGTGGCGGAGGACGAGCGCGGTCGTCGCCGCGTACAGCGGAGCGATTGCCACGGGGAGCAACCCCGGCGTCTCGGCGGCCGAGACGGCCACTCCGGCGACACCGACGCCGACGACGAGCGAGGCGATGTATCGAATGGAGGGACGCATGCGTTCTAGCTGATTAGTTGACAGTATACTACTTGGCTTCGGTCGCGGAGGCGCGGCTCAGTCACCCGACGCGAGTCAGACCACCAAACTGTTCCGAGCGAAATATCTCCCTATCAACAATGCTCACTCCCAGCGAGAGGCGGCGAGCGAAAGTGGCGGTGTTGCTGGCGGTCAACGCCGTGCCGCTCGTCGGCGTGCTCGCGCTCGACTGGTCGCTCGTGGCGCTGTTGGCGGTCTACTGGGTCGAACTCGGCGCGTGTCTCGTCGGTGCCGCGGTGAAGGCGCTGTTCGCGGAGGGCAAGCCGACCTACGAGGCGAACGGCTTCTCGTGGCTCGTGTTCGGTGCCCTGGCCGAAAAGCGCGGGCGCATCAGCCTTCCCGCCCTGCCGCTGTCGATTCAGGTCGCGAACCTCCCGGCCATCCTGATGGCGCTCGCCGTCGGCAGCGTGGGTTGGGCTCTCTTCGGTGCAATCGGGGTCGGCGGCGTCGGGGAGACCACGGGCGCGACGATGACCGACGCCGAATCGCTCTCTGTCGGCTTGGGCGTGCTCGCCGTCATCTTCGGCCGCGCAATCGACGTGGGCCGGTACCTGCTCGGCGGAACCCACGCGTCGGTGCCGCCGCAGCAGCCGCTTCGGTCGGCGCTCACGTCGATGGCGGGAACCGGCTCGGCGCTCCTCGTCGGCGGGGGGTTCGTCATCGCGGGTGCCCCGCCGCCGTTCGTCCTTGCGTTCGTCCTCGCGGTGAAACTGCTCGCCGACGTCGTCGACGTCTACCGCGACCGACTGGAGGCGTTCGACGAGCGCACGTCGGTCGAACTCGGATTCGCTCCCGACACCCCCGAGTGGGAGCGAATCGAGAGTTCGCGGGACGGGTCCGAAATCGTCCGTCCGAGGCCGTCAGCGGTCGTCGTTGGCGGGGTCGTCCGCGGGCTACGGTCTCCGCTCTCGGTCCCGCTGGTGGCCTCGCTGACGCTGGTCGGCCTGCTCAGCACCGCGACGACCCCCGGCGTCGCGGTCGAACTGCTCGGGGGAGCGGTGGTCGTCGCCGGAGCGTTCACCGCGCTGGGCGTCTTCGACTGGTCGTTCCGGTATCTGGCGATGGAGTACCGCGTCGACGACGCGGACGACGCGGACGCCGACCCCGGGCGAGTCGTCGGCTACGACCGCCTGTTCGGGCCGCAGTGGCGACTCGCCTCCGAGTCGCGCGCCGAACTGGAGCGCGTCCGAAGCGCCACCGACCGCCTGTTCGGAACCGAGACGCTCCGCCTCGACCGCGATGACCGCGTGTACCGACTGCCGCATCTCTCCTCGGACGCCGTCGCACTCGCGTCGCTACGGTCGAATCACCAGCTGACGAACGGGAGGTCGGGCGCGTCGAGCGCGACGAACTCCGAGACGAACTCGGTCGCCGGCGATTCGTAGATCTCTCGGGGCGTTCCGACCTGTTCGACGCGACCCTCGTTCAGCACCGCGACGCGGTCGCACATCACCATCGCCTCCGCTTGGTCGTGGGTGACGTAGAGGCCGGTGACGTCCAACTCGGCGAGGAGCGCGCCGATTTCGGTCCGCAGGCGCGCCTTCAGTTGGGCGTCGAGTCCCGTCATCGGCTCGTCCAACAGGAGGACGTTCGGCTCGATGGCGAGCGCGCGCGCCAGCCCGACGCGCTGTTGTTGGCCGCCGGAGAGCGTCGTCGGGTCGCGGTCGCCCATCTCGTCGATGTCGAGCATGTCGAGCAGTTCTGCGGCTCGGTTCCGTCGCTCGCGCTTCCCGACGCCCCGCATCTTCAGCCCGAACGCGACGTTCTCGGTGACCGTCATGTTGTCGAACAGGGCGTACTCCTGGAACACCAACCCGACGTTGCGGTTCTCCGGGGGAGCGTTCGTCACGTCCTCGCCGTCGAACTTGACCGTCCCGTCGGTCGGCGTCTCGAAGCCGGCGACGGTTCGCAGGGTCGTCGTCTTCCCGCACCCCGAGGGGCCGAGGACGCCCAGAATCTCGCCGTCCGAGACGGTGAGCGAAACGCCGTCCAGCGCCGTCGTGTCGTCGTAGTCCTTCCGGACCGCGTCTAGTGTCACGTCTGCCATTAGCGACCTCTGATGTCGAAGCCGCGGCGACCGACCCGCTGCAAGAGGAGGGTGACCGCGACGATGATGAAAAAGAACATCGACACGGCGGCCGCCGCCTTGGTGAACGAGCTGTTCGAGATGTGTCGCTGCAAGAACAGCGCCAGCGGCTGGGTGCCGTTCGCCCAGACGATGTACGAGAAGTTGAACTCCGCGGCCGCGAGCGCCCAACAGATGATGGCTCCCGAGACGATGCCCGAGCGGGCGTTCGGCACGATGACCGTCAGGAACGTCCGCGGCCACGACGCGCCCAGCGAGCGAGCCGATTCCTCCAGTTGCCGCAGCGGCATCGACTCGAACTCGCTTTGCACCGCCATCACCATGAACGGCGCTTTCAACAGGGAGTAGCCGACGATGAGCCCGAAGCTCGTCGCCGAGAGGTCCGGATACGCCCGGAGGAACGCGACGCCCAAGATAACGCCCGGCACGAGTGGGAGCACCGAGACGGCGTTGACCCACTCTTTGCCCGGGAACTCGTAGCGGGAGACCGCGTACGCGATGGGAACGCCGACGACGAGGTTGATGAGGACGCCGCCGAGCGCCAGTCCGATGCTGAACGCCAACTCCGCCGGGACCAACACCGTCAGCGTCTCGCCGCCGAGCGGGAGGCTGAACAGGGGGCTCCATCCCATGCTGCGCTGTGAGCCAATCGTGTCCGCGAGCCCCAGCACCGCCCGCCAGTTCTCGAAGGTGACGAACCCGGAGGGGAGGACGCCGGTCCAACTCGCGGCGAACGAGGCGACGACGGTGAGGACGATGGGCGCGATGAGGAACGCGACCGTCGCGAACAGGGTCAGCGCCACGACAGACCGCCCGAACCGGCGCGAGAGGGCCGGCGTCATATGCCGACCTCCGCGCTGGTGTACCGAAGCCCGAGGACGGTGAACAGGAACGTGAACGCGAAGTAGACGGTCGCCATCGCGCCGGCGACCTGCACGTCGTAGCCGACGCCGAGTTCCCGCGAGAGCTGGAGCGTCCAGACGACGAGCGTCTGGATGACGACGAGCGTCCCGAAAATCGCCAGCCCCGTCCGGAACGTGAGAATCAGCGCGCCGGTGATACCCGGTCGAATCTGCGGGAGGGTGACGTGCCGGAACGTCTCGAACGGCGTCGCGCCGAGCACCTGGGCGGCCTCCTCGGCGGCCGAGTCGACCTCGGCGTACGTCCCGCGGAGGATGAGCGTCGCGCGCGGCACCATCGAGTACACGAAGGCGACGAACAGCCCCGGAACGCTCACCGCAAACGCGAGGTCGGTGGGTCGAGACCCCGTCAGGGCGGCCGCGACCGCGGTGACGACGCCGTTGTTCCCGAACAGCACCAGAATCATGAACGCGGCGACGATGCCGGGGAGGCTGATGGGAAACGAGACGAGCGTGACGAGCAGGTCCTCGCCGGGCAGGTCGTACTTTTCGAGGGCGTGCGCGATGGGGACGGCGAGCCCGACCGAGACGAGCGTCGTTCCCGTGGTCAGCCACAGAGAGTCGAACGCCACCCGGCGGTAGTAGGGATCCCCGAACAGCGTCGCGTAGGCGTCGAGCGAGAACCCGACCGACCGGTACTGGGCGGTCGAGACGCTGATGCGAACGACTTCGGAGAGGGGATACAGCCCCGCGACGAGCACCAACGCGGCAAACGGCGCGCACAGCGCGACGATGCGGCGGTACTCGCGCTCCCGTTCGGTGACGGGGTTCGCGACGGTCTCGACCGCGCCGACCACCCGCGACGTGAGCGCCCGAACTGTCGAGAGCGAGCTGTTCTCGGCGTGTCGGTCGGACATCCTCAGATGTTCGCGCCGCGCGTTATCTCTCGGATGATGTCCTCCTGCCGGTCGACCAACTGACCGTAGTCGACTTGGAACTCCGTCCGGTCGTACTCGGCCGGGTCGATGAACTCCTCGGGAAGCTCCAGCTCCGAGGAGCGAATCGGCCTGACGTAGGCGTCGAGGAACTGCTGTTGGCCCTCCAGCGAGAGGACGTAGTCCATGAATAGCTTCCCCGCCGCCGGATTCGGCGCGGCCTCCAAGAGCGCGTAGCCGTACGGCATGTTGAGCGCGCCTTTGTTCCCGTTTTCGCCGCCCAAGAGCGCGACGCCGACGTTCTCTTCTGCGACCTCGTCGTTGTTGTACTTGAGGTCGAGCCCGGAGTAGTCGTACCGGATGAACGTGGCGTACTCGCCGCGGGAGAACTGCGCGAGGAAGTTGTCGGTGAACTCAGCGCCGCCCTCCTGAATCCGCTCGTAGTAGTCGATGACGGGCTGGAGGTCGTCCATGCTACCGCCGCGGGCGTTGTTAATCGACAGCGCCGCCGCGAGTCCGACCGCCGCCTGCGGGGTCTGGAGCGCGAGGTCCTGCGTGAGTTCGGGCTGGAGCAGGTCCTCCCACGTGGTCGGCTCGTCGAGGCCGCGCTCCTCGTAGATGTCCTTCCGGTAGGTCACGGCCGTCGTCACTCGACGGGTCGCCGTGACGTGGCCGTCGTCGGTCTTGAGCGAGTCAGGTACCTTGTCCCACCCCTGCGGCTTGTACGCCTGCGTGAAGCCCTCGTTCCGGGCGACGATGCCGTAGGTGTAGCCGCCGTTGTACCCGGAGTGGGTCATGTTGTTCGAGTGCGAGCGCATGTGCTGGAGCGCCTCGCCCGACGAGCGGTCGTCGTCGTGGACGGCCACGCCGTAGGAATCTTCGAACGACTGCATCAGCGACGGCCAGTTCATCCACCCGGACTGGACGCAGTAGAAGTACAGCATATCGGGGAACGCGGCGGCCTCGATGTTCGTCTGGAAGTCCTGATAGCCGACCTCGTACGTCTCCGCGTCGTCGCCACCGGAACCCGTTGCGTCGGCGTCACTCTCGGAACTGCTCGTCGTCAGACAGCCGGCGAGACCCGCCACCGCCGCGGCAGAACCCCCGATGAAACTCCGCCTTGTTGATACCATCACTCGGGCAACACGACCGGCCGCTAAAGGGAATTGCTATGAGCCTAACGTAGCCGTTTTCGACGGTTGGAACGCCCACATAGCGCTACAAAGGGGACAATAGGATGCGGAGGTGGAGACGCGCTAGTTCTTGAACGCGCCGGCGACGAGAAGCGGGAAGACGAGCGTCGCCTCGGCTTCGATTTGCGTGTAGTTCGTGTCGTGGTCCTTGATTTTCCCCCACGACACGGCTTCGTTCGGGGGCGCGCCCGACAGCGAGCCGTCGCCCTCCATCCCCGTCGAAATGTAGACGACGTAGTCCGCGCCGCCGCGGAAGAGGTTCGTCATGATGGCGTGGTGCTTGGGGACGCCGCCGCCGACGGCGATGAGACCGGTTTCATCCGCGAGGAGGCCGTCCTGGATGAGCGAGTCGTAGTCGTCGAGAATCTCGATGCCGACCTCCTTGTCGTAGCCCTGCCGGTAGTAGTAGAGGAAGTTACCCACCTCGGCGTCGGTGAGCGCCGGACAGTAGACCGGCACGTCGTTGTCGGCCGCCTGCTTCAACACCGAACGTTCGTCGTCGAGCGTCTCGCCCAGTTCGCGGGCGAACGCCGTCGGCGTCCGCACTTTCTCCTCCGCGAAGAAGTCCTCGAAGAAGTCGTAGAGGTACTGTTCGAGCCAGACGTACCGGTCGGAGGGGACGTAGATGTTGCCGAGGCGGTTGATGCCGCGCTCGCGGAGTTCGCCCTCGTCGGCGTCCCACGAGCCCATCTTGAACGGCTTGGCGGTCTTGATGACGTCCTCGGTCAGCGACCCAGAGGTCGTGATGAGCACGTCGACGAACCCCTCGCGGACGAGGTAGGCGACGGCCTCGCGCAGGCCCGACGAGATGATGTTCGAGGTGAACGTCAGATAGACGGTCGCATCCGCGTCCTGCATCTCCTCCGCGATGTCGATGGCTTCGGCGAGCTGCGTCGCCTGAAAGCCGGTCGTCGCGTACGCGTCGAGGAACTCGTCGAAGTCGAACGCGCCGTCGAAGTCGTAGCCCCGAACGTCGGCCGAGTCGATGGCCTCGTCGCTTCCGGGGACGACGTGGTCGTGAGTGTCGTCTTCGGTCATCGGGTACGGCTCACACCGGCGCGCTTGAATCAGTTCCGTTCGGTTCCGAAAACAGCCGGACTGCGTGGGGGTGGACACCAATCCGCTCGGCGACGGTCACCGGTTCGACGACGAGTCGACGCCGCCATCGCACTCCGGGCAAGTGTACCACCACGCCCACGCGACGAGTACGCCCTGAAGCGGCAGGCGAAGCCACAGCGCGGCGTCCGAGGGTTCCCGAAACGCCGCCGGAACGCCGTCGAGCACGATGTCGCTCGTCGCCATGTAGACGTTCGCGGGGAAGACCGCAATCAGCAGTGCGATGAGCCCCCACGCGGCGACGCGTTGGGTGCGGCGGACGCCGACGCCGACGCCGAGGGCGATTTCGACGACGCCCGAGACGTAGACGAGCGCGAGCGCCGCCGGGAAGCCGGGCGGAACGACCTGCGCGTACGCGTTCGGCACGACGAAGTGCATCACGCCGGCGAGGACGTAGAGGCAACCCATCGCGTACCGGAGCGGCGTCTTGAATCGGCGGAGTCGTTCGGCGGCGAGAGTCATCCCGAATCGACGTTGGACCGGCGGTGGAAGACGCTGTCGGCGGCAACGACGCGGCGGCCACGGACGCTTTCGAAGCTCACTAATCAAACAGTAAGACAGTAATTATACTGATATATTCGTCTCTCCGTCTCGTGGCCGAAGCGACCGAAGTCGGGGCAAACCGCCGGCGGACTGGGAGCCGACCACGGGACTCCCGCGTCGATAGCCCCAACCACGACGACGGCGTCGTTTGCCACGAACGGGTGAAATTCAGGCGATTGCGGGTGTTACGGTGATATCTTCGTGGCGGTGTGAACGCGGTCGCACGCGCCGCGGTGGAGCGGGTGCGTTTCGGGGCATCAAACAATTCGGGAACGCGTCCAAATCACGACCGAAGTGGGACGTTCCCGACTGCTCGGCTAGCTCGAAGGAAGCAACGCCGAGTGTGGTGCTGTACGCCCCCGAATCGACAGGGAGTGAGACAGACGGTTCGTCGGAGGAACGTCGTCGTTCCAAGCCGCGGTCGGGACCCCGACCGGCGAGAAAGAATTATCAGAACTTCTAGTAGAAAATAGTTCGTTTTCAGAGTATTCTCCGCGACCCCGGTGTCGTCGAACGAGGTGTTCGAGCTACTGATAGTACGGGTCGATATATATCGCTACTAGCAATTGACTTGTAGGTGTTGTCGAGAGCCTGGGTTATGTCCGCAGATGGACGACAGACAGAGCCGTTCGTAGAGACGTTGATAGAGGGTTGCGAGAACATCCCGGCGGAGCCGACGCCGGGCGACTACGTGGTGGTGGACGTGACCCACTTCTCGGCGACCGTCGCGGAACTGCTCGCGCTCGGCGCGGAGTACGTCCACGTGACCGACGAGCGCGGCGACGAACCGGCGTACCAGGAGGACCACCCCGACTGTCTCATCGGCGGCGGCAAGACCGACGACTACGAGCCGAACCCCGGCTACGACTTCTTCAACTCGCCGAGCTACGTCCAGCAGTTGGACCTCGACGGGCGGCCGACCGCGATGACCTCCACGAACGGCGGGCGCGCGGTCTCGACGCTCCGCGAGCGCGGCGGGTCCGATGTCGAGGTGTTCGTCGGCGGCTACACGAACGCCGCGGCGGTCGCGGACCTGCTCGAAGCCCGCGGGCGGCCGGTCACCATCGTCGCCAGCGGGTCGAGCGGCCAGCCGACGCCCGACGACACCCTCGGCGCGGCGCTCATCGACGAGTGCCTCCACGGCGATGGCCTCACCGACCGCGACCGCGAGCGGTACGCGCGCCTCCTCGTGACCGCGAAGGGGCCGCGATACGAACAGAAACACGAGATTCGGCGGCGCGACCTCCACGAGTTCGAGACGGCTATCGACTCTCGGTCGGTCGTGCCCGTCCTCCGCGGCGACCGCCTCGTCCCCGCGAGCCGGGTCGATGTCTGAGGCGACGCCCGTCCAGCGACCGCGCTTCGGCGCGTCGATGGATATCCGCTACGCCGACGAGGTCGCGTCGTTCGCCGGGTTCCTCCGGCGGTTCGACCTGAACCACGTCGAACTCCGCGCGGGGTATCTGGACGTGCAACCGGGCGAGCGAGACGCCGAGCGCCTGCGGGCGGTCGCCGAGGAGCTCGACGTGAGCTACACGGTCCACGGCCCGCACCTCGATGTCGCACCCGGAAACGTCAACGAGCGCCTTCGGAACGCCGCGGTCGCGGCGACCAAAGAGGCAATCGAGCTCGCCGCGGCAATCGACGCCGGCGGCGTCATCGTCCACGGGGGGTCGGTTCGGACGCGCTACCCCGACCACGTCCGCGAGCACACCCGCGAGCAGGCGGTCCGAACACTCCGCGAGTGCGCCGAGTTCGCCGCCGAAGTGGGCGTCCCGGTCTGCCTCGAAAACCAGCGCGACAAACCGGGCACGCGTCGTCACACGGCGACTCCGGACCGACTCGCCGCGTTCCTCGACGACGTCGGCGTCGGCGACGAGTTCCTGAAGCTGACGCTCGACGTGGGGCACGCGAAGGCGACCGGCGTCGATTACGAGCGGTTCGTCGAGCGGTTCGGTGACCGCATTCAAGTCGCGCACCTCCACGACAACGACGGGACGGAAGACGCGCACGAACCGCTCCCGTCGTTCCGGTCGGTCGCCGCGGACATCGGTGCTCCGTACAACGTCTTGGAGATGAAGTCCCGCGCCGATGTCGAGCGCTGCGTGAGCGCGACCGACGCCTGACGGTTGGGGTCGGGCTCGGGGTCGGTGTCGGCGTCGGCGGCGGCGGCGTCGCCACCGCTCGATTCCCGGTTCCGCGCCGTTCTTTTTTCGATGCGAGCAGTTCGTGCAGTCGCATCCGAATCGGTCCGCGAGCGCCGCGGCCGGCCGGCGTCCGGAGCGCGATATACTGCTGTGATTGCTATGTACTGCCACCGATTACTCCACAGAGTATAGTCGGATATACAGTCGTACGCTGTGCTCATACCAACGATTAACCAATTCGCTTAACGACCACCACCCGGATGGTGACAACGTCCAACAACTCGAGTAGTGCGTTCAGTTTCGACCACAGGGACATGATGGCGTTCATCCTCGTCATGTCGCTGCACGGTTTGCAGAGCATGATTACGGAACTCCTGCCGGAGTTCTCGATAGGCGGGTTAGGCGTCTCTATCGGACCGTTCTGGTTCGTCGCGATGTCGGTCGTTCTCCTCTTCCGGTCGTTTTGGGCCTGTCTCGCGATTCCGGTCGGCGGCATCGTCTTCGGTGAAATTCTCATCGGTGACTTCAGCGCGCTCGGCGCGGTCGAGGGCCTCATCGTCATCACGCTGTCGTGGTTCTTCGCGATGTCGCTCATCACGGACCCGAAGAACGTCAAGCAAATCGCGGCGGTGGGCTTCCTCGCGAAGGCGATGGAAGAGACCGCGGCGTGGTTCATCGACGTCGGGAAGTTCTACGTCGGCGTCGAAGAGCTCGAAGCGATTTCGTGGCTCCCCGAGACCGTGTGGGCAACCGAGGGAATCGGGGCGCTGCTTCAGATTATCATCGCCGGCGTCGTCTTCGGGGCGATTCCGACGCTGTTCCTCTACCCGCGACTCCGCGGGAAAATCGAACCGCTGCTCGGCATGAGCCCCGTCGAGGGCCGCGACGGCCCGATGTTCACGCGCACGTCGCTGAAGCGACTCATCGCGTGGGTGGCGCTGATACCCGTCGCGTTCGCGTTCGAGACGCTGAGCGAGACCAGCGGCGGGCTCGTCACGTTCACGCCGGAGTTCGTCGAAACGTACGGCCAAGCGTTCCTGTTCGTGCCGATTGCCATCGCGGCGGTCATCTCGTTCGGGCTCGTCGCCTACCGCCAGCGCAAGGTCGACGGCTTGCAGGACTGAACCCCCATCTTTTGTTTTCATGAGCAGCAACAACATCGTCGTCGAGGACCTGACGTTTCGGTACCCCGGCGGCGACGAGGCGGTACTGCGCGACGCGAGCGTGACGATAGAGCCGGGCGAGTTCACGGCCGTCGTCGGTGGCAACGGAAGCGGAAAGACAACCCTGTGTAAGACGTTCAACGGCCTCATCCCGCACTTCTTCGAGGGGACGTTCGACGGGCGCGTCAGCGTCGCCGGCACCGACACCCGCGAGTCGGACGTGGCCGAACTCTCGAAGACGGTCGGTTACGTCTTTCAGGACTTCGAGAACCAACTCGTTCAGGAGACGGTCCGCGACGACGTGGAGTTCGCGCCCCTCAACCACGGGCTCGACGACTACGCCGAACGGGCGACCCGCGCGCTCGAAACCCTCGGCCTCGACCACCTCGAAGACCGGTTCATCTGGGAGCTGAGCGGCGGCCAGCAACACCTCGTCGCGCTCGCGGGGGTGCTGGCGATGGACCCCGAGTTCATCTTCGTCGACGAGCCCGCCGCGCAGCTCGACCCCCGAAACGCCCGCGAGACGTACGAACAGCTCCGACGACTCAACGAGGAGCGCGACAAGACGATAATCGTCATCGAACACCACTCCGAGTTCATCGCCGACTACTGCGACGAGATGGTGCTCGTCTCCGACGGCGGGGTCGCCTGGAAGGAACCGGTCGAAGTCGGGCTCAACAGGCTCGACGACCTACTCGCCCACGACATCCACCCGCCGCAGGTCACGCAAATCGCCGACGGCCTGCCGTCCGAGGTCGGGACCCTGTCCGACGGACGGTATCCCGTGACCGTCGACGAGGCGGCGACGGCGTTTCAGCCCGCCGCTGCGCGCGGGTCGCGGGCCGCGGTCGACGGCGGCGCGGTCTCGACTACCGGTGCGGACACCGACGGCGCACCGACCGACCACGAGCGGGACGAGAGCGCGCTGGTGACGATGCGCGGTGTCGGCCACGGCTACCCCACGCTTCGAGAGGGGTACAACCACGTCCTCGATGGACTGGACCTCGAACTGCACGCGGGCGACCGGGTTGCGCTCGTCGGAGCCAACGGCTCCGGGAAGTCGACGCTGTTGCGGTTGCTGACGGGGTTAGAGTCCCCCGACCGGGGAACGGTGACGGTTCTCGGGCGCGACACGAGCGAGACGCTTCCCGAGCAGTTGGCCGACGACACCGTCTACATCCACCAGAACCCCGAGGAGATGTTCGTCGAGGACACCGTCCGCAAGGACATCGCCTACTACCTCGAAAACCGCGACGCCCCGAACGTGGACGACCGCGTCGACGAGATTCTCGCGTATCTGGACCTCGAACACCTCGCGGACCGCGACGGCCGCCTGATGAGCCTCGGCCAACAGCGCCGCGCGTCGCTCGGTATCGGGCTCGCGACCGACCCGACGGTCGTCCTCTTGGACGAACCCACGGGCAGTCTCGACCTCCAGAGCCGCCGCGAAGTGACCGGCATGCTCCGGAAGGCCGAGAGCCGCGTCGAGACCGTCGTCGTCGCCTCGCACGACCTGCAACTGGTCGCGGCGTGGGCCAACCGCGTCCTCGTCATGGGCGAGGGCGAGGTGCTCGCGGACGCGCCGCCGGCGGCGGTGTTCTCCGACCCGGACCTCCTCGCCGAGACCGACCTGCGCCAGCCGCAGGTGGTCGAACTGAGCCGGCGACTCGGGCTGGAATCTCCCGCCCTCAGCACCGACGCGATGTGCGAAACGCTGGCGCGGTCGCTCGGCGGCGACGTGGTCGCAGATGGCGGTGGCGGCGGCATCGACGAGGCCGGCGATAGCGACGACGAAGCCGAGTCCGATGGGGGGACGCGATGAAGTACGTCGACGCGCTCACCGACATCTCGGTCGCCGACATCAAGGTCGATTTGATGCGGACGGCCTACGACAACGAGGACGCGCTGTTGAACAGCTTCGACCCGCGCGTGGTGCTCGTGTGGACCGTGCTGTTCATGATTATCCCGTGGCTGTTCTACGACACGCTCCCGCTGGCCATCCTGCTCGCGGCGGCCTTCGCGCTCGCCGCGCTCTCGCAGGTCAGCAAATACCTCCTCGCGTTGCTCCTGTTCGGTCAAGTCACCAACGTCGGCTTCTTCGTGGTGTTGGTCCCGCTCATCGGCGGGGCGATGCGAGCGGTGGGCCACTTGGGTGACAACGCCGGTCGGGTCGTCGAAGGCGTCACGACGGGTGATGTGAGCGTGTTCGCCGAGACCGGGACTATCGTCGTAGCCGCGGTCGGCCGGGGTATCCACACCGCCACGACCAGTCAGGAAGTCGGAATCGACGCCGTCGGGGCGCTCGTCCCGTTCTTCCTCAAGCTCACGATAATCTCGGTCATCAGCCTCGCCGTCTTCTCGGCGATGAGCCCGCAGAAACTCAGCAAGGGGATGTTGCGTCTGGGCGTCCCCCGTCAGCTCACGTTCGCCATCGCCTACGGCTACCGGATGATGCCGCTTCTCGTCGAGGAGTACCACGCGCTCATCAACTCCTTCCGCCTCCGGAGCAAGGTTCCCGAGAAACAGGGACTGTTCAGGTGGCGCTACTTCTCCTACCTGCTGACGCTCTCGGTCAAGGCGTTTTATCCGCTGATTTTCAACGTAGCGAAGCGCTCGCGGGTCACCGTCGAGGCGATGGAGACGAAGGGGTTCTCGCGCTCGCTGGGCGACGAGCGGAGCCAAGCCCTCCGGACCGAGGGCATGATGGTGCGGACCCGAGACGTCACGTTCGTCTTCGGGTCGCTGCTGTTCGTCGCCGCGGTCTGGGTGTTCACCTGAGCTGACGGCACGCGTCGCCCCGCGAACTATTTTCGACTCCGTACGACTACCGAACACGGGGGACAGCTACCGAACGGAAAGTGAGGCAGACAACCCACATAGCAACCACTTCATCGGACATCGCCGTCAACGAGCGTATGCACGCGAGACAGACGCCGCCGGTCGGACGCGGGAGACGCTCGAGGAGTGGTGAACCGAGATGAAACCCGAAACACGGACGCAAGGAGTGGACGACGAATCAGCGGGGGCAAGCGAGGAACCCGCCGGAGCCACGCATCGATACCTCCCGTGGGCAGTCGCCGCCGGGTCGGCCGTCCCGGTCGTCGCGCAACTCGCGGCGCTCCCGCCGGACCCGACGACGGCGGCGCTCGACCTCGTCGGCGAGGGCGTCGTCGTCGCCGTGCTCTTCGCGTGTCTGTTCGTGGTGCAACGAATCCGCGACCCATCGGTCTTCTATCCGCTGGCGGGCGGCGTCGCGGCCTCGTACCTGTTCGCGCTGACCGACTTCCTCGACGAGTTCGTCGAACAGCCCGTCTGGTTCAGCTACCTGTTCGAAGACGGCGCGCAGGCGGTCGGCGCGGTGCTCCTCGTGTTCGGCCTCTATCGGTGGACCGTCGCGCGCCAGCGACGGGAGACCGAACTCCGCCAACAGCGCGAACAGCTCGCCGTCCTTAACCGCGTCCTCCAACACGACATCCGCAACGACGCGCTGGTCATCCGCGGGTGGGCGTCGGTCGTGCGGAAGGAGGCGGGGTCGGCGGCCGACGAGCGACTGGAGAACATCGTCGCCGCGAGCAACGGCATCATCGACCTCACCGAGAGCACGGCGCAGTTCACCGACGTGCTCACCTCGGACCGCGCCGCCGACCTCGAACCGAAGCCGCTGGCCGAGACCGTCGAGACGGAGCTTCGAAAGGTCCGTGCCGCGCACGACGCCGGCGTGGTCGTCGCCGGCGACCTCCCCGAGGTGAACGTCCTCGCCCACAGCATGCTCTCCGCGGTCTTTCGGAACCTTCTCGTCACGGCCGTCGAGCGGGCGGACGCCGAGCGCCCGCAGGTCCGCCTGCGCGCCGAGCGCGGCGCGGAGACCGTGACCGTCCGCATCTCCGACGACGGAGCGTCGTTCCCCGAGGACGCCCTCCTCGACGCGGGCGAGACCGTCGCGGAGACGCCCGACTCCCGAACCGGTCTCTCGCTCGTCGCCGCGCTCGTCGAGCAGTTCGGTGGGAGCATCGCGGTCGAAAACGACCCCGACGGCGGCACGACCGTCGCAGTCACCCTCAGAACCGCCGAGGACGCGACGGAGTCTCCCACCGACCGGGTCGCTGAGAACGCCGGCGACGCCGAATCGACGCCCGCGGGGTCGCCTGCGACGAGCGTCGGCGGGGACGCCCGAGACGACTTCGCCGCCGTACATTCGGACCGCGAATCGTCGGCCGGTCGCGGCGACGCCGCCAACTACTGAGGCTCCGTCTCGGCTTCTCGTTTCCACCCGCTGTCCTCTGTCTCCACCTTCGCACTCTCGCCCGGAACCACGTCTCCCCCCGCGTCAAGCATATGTGCACGCCCCGAATAGCAGTCGGTAGTGAGCGATTCACACGACTCCCCGGGCGGGAAACGCGGCCCCGAGAGCAAGGTCAGCCGACTGCTCCGCGAGCGCGGCTTCGACGGCTTCGGCGCGGAGCTCGAACGCCGCTGGACCGCCGAAGCGGACGCGCGGTCGAGCCTCCGTGACCTCGCAGACGCGTTCAACCGGCGACTCCTCCGCGCGGCGCTCGCCGAGCGGAACGAGCGCGCCCTCGACGGCGAAATCGAGACCCTGTACCGCGTGCTCACCGACGATGACGTGTCGAGCGGGGCGCGAACGAAAGCAGTCCACCGACTCGAACGCACCGGCGTCGACGTCGAGCGACTGGAGTCCGACTTCGTCTCGCATCGGGCGATGCGCACCTATCTCACCTCGTACCGCGGGGTGACGCCGCCCTCAGAGACCGACCGCGATGGCGGCGACCTCCGCGAGCGTCGCACCGAAACCATCCGACGCCTGCTCGGTCGCGTCGAGCGCGTCACCGAGAAGTCGCTGTCCGACCTTGCGGCCGCCGACGAACTCGACATCGACCCCGAGACCGCCGAACTGTACGTCGATGTTCGCGTCCACTGCCCGGACTGTAACTCCCAATACACGGTCGAAGATCTCATCGACCGCTGCGGTTGCGACTGCGACTAACGCCGCTTCGCGCATCGTCCTCCCCGATATCGAGCATCCCGAAGCGACTGGGTTCCGAGTTCGAAAGCCGTTCCGAAGCCCGCCGCGGTTCGAAACACGTTCCACCGATACCTGTGGAACGAGTTGTATGCCACCGCCGTCAGACGGAGATACGAGGCAGAAAGACGAATGGTACGAAGGCCGTCGCGGACGAACCAACGATTGAATCGACGATTGACTTCCCGAGACGGCTCAAACCGCGGTCTCAAGACGCCGATACGCGGATTCGAACTCGGGGCGAGAAACACGTTCCAAAGATATCTATGGAACGAGTTTCGGACTTGTCACCAACTGTTTTCACGGACCCCGGTGTGGTCACTGTATGGCCACGACGAACGCACCGGCCCGCCTGACCGTCGCCGGAATCGGCGGCGTCGACGAGACCACCGTCGCGTTCGAACGCGGCGTCACCGTCCTCACGGCAGGGGATGCCGCCGACCGAACGTCGCTCCTTCGGGGTCTCGTGACCGCGCTGGGAAGCGACGAGCACTCGCCCGACTGCGACGCCGATACCGACGACAACCGGGTCGAACTCGCCGTCGAGGGCGAGCGGTACGTGCGGACGTTCGCGGGAGAAGGCGACCGGGTCGTCGCGTCCGGCGACCCGTATCTCGACGACCCGGCGGCCGCCGACCTGTTCGCCTTCCTCCTCGGCTCGAACGAGGCCCGACAGGCGGTCACGGCCGACCGCGACCTGCGGAAACTCGTCATGCATTCGGTCGACATCGACGACGTCAACGAGGAAATCGCTGACCTCCGCGCCGAACGCGCCGAGTTGGACGACCGAATCGAGGCGCTCGCGGCGCTCGAATCCGACCGGCCGGGGCTCCGCGACCGCCGCGACGAACTCGACGCGGCTATCGAGCGACTCGAAGCCGAGTTAGCGGACCGGCAGGCGACCCTCGACGGAATCGAATCGGCGGCGGTCGACGGCGACACCGACGCCGAGGCGAACCCCGAACCCGACGCTAACGGGTCCGATGCAGAGGCGCGACAGGACCGGCGACGGGAGTTGAACGCGGCGCTCGACGACATCGAGTTCGAACTCGAAGCGGAGCGGGAGTCGCTGGACGCGCTCGACGCAGAAATCGACGACATCGAATCGGAACTGGACTCGCGTCCCGCCGACCCGGCCGCCGAACTCGACGACTTGACCGACGAACTCGCGGAGTCACGGGCGCGAAAACGACGACTGGATGCCGACATCACGGACGTGCAGCGGACGCTCCAGTTCAACGAGCAGTTCCTCACGTCGGAGGCATCGCCCGTCGACGCTGCGAGCGAGGTCGAACGCGAGAGCGGGAACGACGAAAGCGACGGCGAGTCGGACGACGACAGCGTCGTCTGTTGGACGTGCGGAACGTCGGTTCCCGAAGCGAGCATCGAATCGACGCTCGACCAACTCCGAGCGCTCCGCGACGACCGCCGCGAGGAGCGCGCAGAACTCGCAGACCGCATCGAACGACTCCAAGAACGCCGGTCCGAACTCGAAGCCCTGCGAGAGCGACGACGGGACCTCGAAACCCGACGCGAGGAGTTACGCCGTGAGCGCGCCGAGCGTCGGTCCCGCGTCGAAGACCTTCAAGCCCGACGCGACGATGTCGAATCGGACATCGTCGACCTGCAACGCGACGCCGAGGACGCCGAGGCGGGCGAGGGCGACCGCGCCGCGCTCCTCGACGCCCACCGCGAGGTCAACCGCGTCGAATTCGAGTTAGAACGGCGGCGCGAGGAACGCGACGCCGTCGTCGACGAACTCGAAGCCCTCGACGCCGAACTCGACCGACGGACGGACTTCGAAACACGGACGGATGAAATCGACGACCGAATCGACGACCTCCGAGACCGCATCGAACGGCTCGAACGCGCGACGGTCTCGGCGTTCAACGACCGCATGGCGGACGTTCTCGACGCCCTCGAACACGACCGACTCGCCCGTGTCTGGGTCGAACACCGGAACGACGGAGACGGCGGCGACGACGCGCTCTCGACCGGACGGTTCGTCCTCCACATCGAGCGCCGGACTGACGACGGGAAGACCTACGAAGACGTTATCGACCACCTCTCGGAGTCGGAGCGCGAACTCGTCGGCCTCGTGTTCGCCGTCGCCGGCTACCTCGTCCACGAGGTGTCCGACGACGTTCCATTCCTCGTTTTCGACTCGCTAGAAGTTGTCGACGCCGAGCGCGTCCGTCGACTCCTCGACTACGTCCGCCCGCACACCGACTATCTCGTCGTTGACGTGTCCGGCGAGAGCGCGCGAGCGCTCTCCGAGCCGTACCGACGACTTCGGGCTCTGTGACTCTGAACTGCCGGTCGAAAACGAGCCCGACCTGACAGACGTAGACCTGTAATCGAAACCGCTGAAAACGAAGTACTCGGGGGGCTGCCCGTAGCCACGCAGGGGTTACACGGGCAGGTCTGTTATGCACGGCCGGTCTTCATCGAAACGACGACGCAGCTCGGCCGCGCGGTCGAAGGTGGCCTGCGTGTCCTCGAACGACGACTCGAAGGTCACGATACTGTCCACGTCGAACCGGCCCGTTTCGATTCCCTCGATGGCCTCGGGGTACGTGTTACTGAACCTGAACGACCCCTTCTGGTCGTACTCTTGGCCGATGGTCTCGACGATGTCGGTGGGGAACTCGGGTTCGAGGGGGATACCGACGAAGACGACGGTGCAGCGCGCTGAGTCCGTCAACGACTGACACCGAGAGAAACGCCGCGGCGGGGTTACTACGGGGGCCTATTTCCCATCAGTCATGTAGATTATTAGCACGTCTAATATAGCCCGAGTGGAGTGGGAATATCTCAGTATCTCATAACCCGATACGGTAGTACCTCGAAAGCACAAAATACAAGTTTAAATCCGGTATTAGATATGTCCATGATACATTATTCAGATTATTTGAATTTTTCAGATTATATTTATCCGTTTCCATCGCCAGTAATGATGCTGTTAGTAATCAATATTACCGGTCGCTAAAACCGTGTCGCCGTCGTTTCGAGCAGGCGCAACAGTACGGCGACCGTGAGTAGCTAGCCCGCTGTCGTCCGAAACACATCCCGACGAGGTTCTCACGTCGCGGACGGCCGGGGTCAGTTCCGCTATGAACTGTATTAGTTATCCAGATAATTCGCTCATTACCAGTCGATATACCCGAATTCGGAGGGTTCATCCGTCACCTACCACGGTTTTCTCATACATGGGCATACGTCGTTGTAGCCAGTGGCAGTCTCCCCCTTACCGCCAGCGACCGAGGAGGGAGCGTTGACAGCATGGCGTCGGTCATCGCCGTTCTCGCAATTGCACTCTTGGCGGCTCTGTTTATGTCGTTCACCGTCGGTGCAAACAGTAACTCGGCACCCGTCGCGCCCGCCGTCGGCGCGAACGCTCTTTCGGTTCTCCGAGCGGCCCTCCTCGTCGGCATCGTGGCCGGACTCGGAGCGATTCTCCAGGGTGGCAGTATCTCGGAAACCATCGGCAAGGACCTCGTCACCGGCGTGTCGATTACGCCGCTCGCGGCGGCGGCGGCCCTGCTGACCGCCGCGACGCTCATCACAATCGGCAACACCTACGGCTATCCAATCCCGTCGGCGTTCACCGTCACGGGGGCGATGATCGGAGCCGGTCTCGCCCTCGGCGGCGGCTTCGCCGTCGACGAGTACGTCGTCATCCTCGGGTTCTGGTTCGCGATTCCGCTCGTCGAGGGCGTCCTCGCGTACGGACTCGCGCGCGGCCTTCGAAGCGACGCCATCCCCGAAACCGTCGGGATTCCCGTCCTCGGTGGCGCGGTCGGCTACGCGTTGGCCAACATCCAGCTCACGGTCATTCCAACCGCAGCCGGTACACAGGGTTCAGTCGCCCGATACCTCGCCACCACGTACCAGTTCCTTCCGACGGTCGTCGGCGGCTCGTACACCCTCGGGATGGTCGTCGTGAGCGTGGTCGGCGGGCTCGTTGCGCTCGTCGGGACACGGGCGTTGCTCCACCGCGACGAGACTGCGGGCATCAATCAGTTCCTCGTCGCGCTGGGGCTCATCGTCGTGTTCACGAGCGGCGGCACGCAAGTCGGCCTGGCGACCGGTCCGCTGGAAGCCGTGTTCGAGACTGACCTCCAGCTCTCGTCGATTTACCTGCTCGCGCTGGGTGGCGGCGGCATCCTCCTCGGGGCGTGGATTCGAGGACCGCGACTCGTTCAAGCCGTCTCGAACGAATACGCGTCGCTCGGGCCGAGGCGGTCGATAGCCGCCCTGATTCCCGCCTTTCTGATCGCACAGCTCGCGATTGTACTTGGGATTCCAATCTCGTTCAACAAAGTGATGATTGCGAGTATCGTCGGAAGCGGACTCGCCGCCAGTTCGTCGGGCGGAAGCGGCGTCTCACCGCGGAAAGTCGGCATCACGATCGGGTCGTGGGTCGGGTCGATGCTGGGAGCGGGCGTCATCAGCTACGGCCTGTACCTCCTGTTGAACGCGGCCCCGTTCGTGGGATAGTCAGGAGACGAGTCGGTCGATAATCTCTTCCTCCGCGGCCTGCGTTTTCATCCCCTCCCACGTCTCGAAATCGGTCGTGGCGGCGATATACTCGTTGAGGCGGTCACGCGAGATGTCTTGGGCGTCGTCGATGCCGTCGAATGCCCACGGACTCTGCTCACAGAACCCGTCGAACGAGTCGAACTCGGTGTGGTCGCGCATGAACGACCGCGAGAAGAAGGCGTCCGACTGGACTCGGGCGCCCGCTTGCAGTTCACCGATTCGAGTGAGCGCGTTCCCGACTCTCTCTTCGAGGTCCTCCAGCCCGGTAATCTGAAGTTCCATAGCGGGGGTGGCGTCTCGACGCGGGTAAAAGCCACGACCACCCACTGGCGTCAGTTCGAGGAGACACACAGTCCCGGCGTCCGGTTCGCATCTCGTCGGACCGGAGGGCCTGAGGACTCGTCGGAGCCGGATAGATTCCGAGACATCGAAATGGCTACGTTCTGGGGCTACCGGTCAGGGGTTTGTCATCCACCTCTCCGCGTCGGGCGCGGCACAGAAACCGGCGACGAACACGAGACCGGTCACCGGCGGCTGTCGTTCCATCGGCTCTCGCTTACGGTTTCGTCGCAGTCAACAGCCAGTCGTTCGGCGTTCGTCGTTCGACGCTGAACCCGTCGATTTCCGCGGGGTCGCGGTCGGTCAGCCCGCCGAGGAACCGCCGGACGGGCGTCGGGTCGCGGTCGCTGACGAGTGCGAACGTTTCGCCGCTCGCGAGCGCGGTGAACCGTTCTGCGACCCGCTCCTTCCGCCGTTCCGGCGGGTCCCCGCGGATGTCGAGTGCGTCGTCGGGAGCGTCGGTATCCCACGCGGTCGCCGCCGCCTCGGAGACCGACTCCGCGAGTGTTTCGAACGCCGGTGCGGCGTCGCCGGGCGCGGGCGCCTCCTGAAACTGCGGGGAGAACGGAAGCTCGGCGAGCACCGTCGCGTCGAGCCGTTCGCTGGCGGTCTCACCGGGAAAGAGCTCGTGGGTGTCACCACAGGAGGGGCAGGCGAACTCGCGCATATTGACGACCGCCCCGAGAACCGGAACCTCGTTGTCGCGGAAGAGTTCGATGCTCCGCGCCGTGTCGTCAAGACTCGACTCGAAGGGCGTCGTCACGACGACGACGCCGTCGACGGCAATCTCTTGTAGTGTGGTCAGGACCACGTCGCCGGTCCCCGGCGGCAGGTCCAACACGAGGGTGTCGTCGGCGCTCCAGGCGGTATCCGCGAACAGTTCGGTCAGCGCGTCGTGCGCCATCGCGCCCCGCCACGCCAGCGGCGCGCCCGACTCCATCAATCCGACGCTCATCACGTCGAGCGAGGCGTCGGGCCCCGCCACCGAGACGGGAAGCGGGTGGCCCTCGTCGTCCGAGTGTACGGGGCCTTCGACGTCGAGCAACGACGGGACGTTCGGGCCGTGGATGTCCGCGTCGAACAGCCCGGCTGAATGCTCGCCGGCGAGTGCGCACGCCAGACCGGTCGAAACGGTCGATTTCCCGACGCCCCCCTTGGCACTGGCGACGGCGATGACGGTATCGAACGCGTCCACGCCCGTCGCACCGCCGCCGGACGACGGCGAGACGGGTTCGACGTGCGCGCTCTCGACCGCGGGCACGTCGCGGACCGCCTGCGCCATCGCGCGCACGACCTGCGTCGCGTTCGCGTCGTCGAACTCCGTCACGGCCGCGCGGACGGTCACGCTCGCCCCGTCGACGGCTATCGATTCGACTAGCCCGGCCTCGAAAACGTCGAGGTCGGCATCGGGGTCTCGGACGGCTCGGAGCGCCGATTCGACGCGGTCTCGAAGCTCGGACTCGGTGTCTGACTCGTTGTTCGTCGGTTCGTTGTTCGTCGGTTCGTGTTCGCTCATGGTCAGAGGTTCGGTGTTCGATTGAGGTCGTCTTCGCCGGGCAGGGTGCGGTCGGTCTCGTCGAGGACGCCCGCGAACTGGCGTCGGAAGCTCCCGGAATCGACCGCTTGGGACCGGACCGCCGTTTCTCGCACGACGCTCTGTTCGTCGTCCGCGAGTCGGGACAGCGCCTCGGCCGCCCGGTCGGTTTCGACCCCGCCGAGCAAGTGCGCCGCCCACTCTCGCACCCGCTCGCTCGGGTCGTCGGCGGCGGCAACGAGCGCATCGCACGCGTCCTCCCCGCGGAGTTTGAAAAGCGAGACGAGCGCGTTTCGCCGGGCGGCGTGGTGTGCGTCGTCGAGTGCGGCTTCGATGACCGCTTCGTGTGCTCCCCGGTCTAGACGGTCGAGCGCGACGACGGCCTCGGCCCGGACCCACGGGTCGGGGTCGTCGGTCAGCGCCCGCGCGGTCTCGGCCGCGAGGTCGCCGCCGTGTTTCGCCAGCGCCTCCACGGCGAACTGCCGCACTTCGGCGTCTTCGTCTGTCGTCGCTGCGCGGGACAGCGCCTCCACAACGACCCTGTCGCCCTCCCGTTCGGCGAGCGCGAGTGCGGCCCGCCGACGCTCGACCGCGTCGTCGCCGGCGAGCGACGCAAGCAGGTCGGAGACCGGGTGGTCCTCGACGGGTTCCGTGTCGCTTGCACCGAGGTCTGAGAGCGTCGCCTCGCCGATGGTCACGTCGCGGTCGACCTCGATGTCTTCGAGGCCCGCAGGGTCGACACCGAACCCGGGGCTCTGTTCGGGGTGTAGCTGTGGGTCCGGCGGTCCGTCGGTCGCCTCTTCTTCGTCTCTCACGCTCGCTCACCCCCGTCGTACGCGACCAACGCAGCCGCGACGACGACCCCGGCCGCTCGGAGCACTGTCGCGGGGACGCCGGCCACGCAGAACAACGCGGCTCCGAGCGCGACGGCGGGCCGACCGTCGCGGAGCGCGGAGACGACGCCGGCGGTTCCGCCGGCCGCGGCGAAGGCGACGAGACTCGTCGGAACGCCGACGACACCGCCGCCGACGAGCAGTACCGCCCCTGCGACGTACGGGGCGCTTGCGACGATTCCGAAGGTGGCGATTCCCGCGGTTATGCCGGCTAGCGCACTGGTTCTATCCCAGCCGACAGCGAGCGGGACGACGCCGACCGCGGTGAGCGCGACCCCGGAGCCGAGCGGTCGAAGCGTCGCCGGCATCACGCCGGCGGCCGCCGCGAGCGAGGTCGCCACGCCGACCGCGGCGAGGCCGACCGGCGCGGCTCGTCGGACTCCGTTCCACTCTCGTTTCCGTCCGAGCGCGACGAACCTGTCCGCCGCGACGACCGCGAAGCCGACCGAAACGCCGATTGCAGCCGGCTGCCACGCCGCGGCCGCCGTCCCGAGTGCGAGGATTCCGAACCCGCCGGCGAAGGCGAGCCCAACGCGTTCGGCTCCGGCGTCGGCGGTCGACGCGAGAAGCAGCGCCGCGAACGCGGGACCGACCACGGCCAGCGCCGACCAGTCGGCCGCGAGCGTCGTGACGCCCGCCGGGAGGCCGCCGGGAGCGTTGTGGCCGACGCGGTACGCCGTCACCGCGGCGAGCGGGACGACTGCGAGGACGCCCGCGAGTGTTCGAAGCACCCCGTCGGACACTCGGGACCGAAGCGCGGCGACTCCGGACGGCCGTGGGTTCGAGCCGACGGCGTCCTCGACGCCCCGGCCGCTCACGGTCCGTCACCTCCCTCGAACCGCGCGGCGAGCGCGCGTTGGTCGGCGGCGACGAAGCGGTCGAGGAAGCTCGCGACTTCGCCGTACAGACCCGCTCCGGACGTGTCGGCCGCCCGGTCGGCCAAGCCCCCGGCGACGACGTGGAGGTGGCGGTCGTGGAAATCGAGCCGTGCCCGCGCCGCGTCGTCGGCGCGCCCGTCACCCGGGTCGGCCGCGGCCTCCAGCCGCGCGAGGTAGCCCGCGAACTGGAGTTCGTACGGGAGATAGTCGTGGTTGTCACGGGTCTCCGGGTCGATTTCGAGCCCGAAGTAGTCGTAGGCGCGAGCGAGGTCGAGGTTCACGTCGTTCCACGCCGCATCCGGCCGGTACGACGACTCGTACAGCGAGATACGCGGTCCCTCGCTGTCGAGCGAGCCGTCCGTCCGGTCCGCGTACTCGGCGTAGCCCACCGTGAACAGGTCGTTGAACCGGGCGCAGGCCGTCTCGTAGTCGTCGTCGACGGTCAGTTCCGGCGGGGCGACCGACAGCCCGGTCGCATCGAGGAGCCCCCGGACGGTCTCGTCGACTTCCCCGGCGGCGAGTCGCTCGTGGAGCCGCTCGTCGGGCTCGTCGAGCAGCGTCGCCAGCGCGGTATAGATTGCCGCCCGCGCCGCCGCGGGTCGGTCGACCGCGCTCGAATCGATGCGGTCGGCGTCGTTGTTCGTGTCGCTGTTCGTATCGTTGTTCGTGCCGTCGGTTCGCGTCTCCGCGTGGGTGTTCGTGTCCATCGTCGTGTCCTCAGTTCTTCCGCACCGCTTCGATAGTCACGAGCGCGACGCCGACGATGGCGAGGCCGGCGACGGTCCACAGTATCGACTCGTACGGCGGCCCCTGCGGTCCGGGGCCGAACGGGAAGTGGTACCACTCGCTAACCGACTTCCGGCCGGAGCGCTCCATCTCGGAGCCGTTCCACACCGCGAACGCCACGTCCACGTCGTTGTCGACGGCGAACGAGGTCCGGTTGGCGGCGTCGGAATCGAGCGGGCGCGACATGACGACCGTCCACCGGCCGTCGTCGTGGCTCGCCGTCGTCTCCACGGCCGTCCGTTCGAACTCGGTCGTGGACCCCGGGCCGCCGGCGAGCAGTTCCTCGCTCTCGCCGTCGGCGCTCCAGTACCAGACGTTCACGAGGTTCCGCGTGCTCCCCATCGAAATCGGGGGGCGGGCCGAGGTGTTGACCGGCACCTGCACCGCGGCCGCGTCGAGGAACGACCTCGGACTGGTGGCGTTGCGGTCGGCGGTTCCGTCGGCCCACGAGAGTCGGAGATACAACCGCTCGTCGGTCCGGGCCGACTGGACGCGAACCGATTCGACGGAGGTGTCGCTCGCGTTCGGAACGCCGCTGGGCGCGCTCGTCAGCGGGACGGTCACCGACGGAACGGTGTCCCACGCCTCGCTCGTGGGCTGTTGGGGTCGGTCGTCGGCAGCGACCGATCCGACGGGAATCTCGTTCGCGGGGCGTGCGGACACCGCCGCGGGGCCGGCCACCGCGGCGAGTAGGAGCAGCACCACGACGGCGACTGCGGCGGCTGCGGCCGTTCGACGCTCACGCATCAGTCGAACACCTCCGGAACGAGTCCCGGCGAGCCCGACTTCGCTCGCGTTGCTCGCATCAGTCGAACACCTCCAACCGGTACTTCCGGGCCGGGTTGGTGTCGGTCAGCATATCCAGCAGTTCGCTTTCCCCGCCGCGGTCGACCTTGTCGCGTTCCTTCTCGATGGTGTCGAGCGCGTCGTGGACGCGGTCACCGAACAGCTCTTCGAGGTAGTTACGGGGGATGCGGTCCACGTCCACCGTCTCGCCGTCCTCGGAGTGCTGCGGCGGCGCGAACGGCGGGATGTAGTAGACGTTCGGTTGCGTCTGGTACTCCGGATGCAGCGGGAGTGCGACCTCGTACTCCTCGACGAGCTTGTGAATCGGCCCCTGTTCGTCGTCGAGGAACCCGACGAGTCGCAACTGCGGCGGACAGTCTTCCGCGCAGGCGGGGGCGAACGTCTCGCCGTCGGGGCCCTCGCCCTCGATGCGGGGGTAACAGAAGATGCACTTCTCGGAGGTCTTCTGCGTCGCGTTGTAGTACACCTTCTTGTACGGACAGCCCTCGACGCAGTAGCGGTAGCCGCGGCAGCGCTCCTGGTCGATGAGGACGATACCGTCCTCCTCGCGCTTGTAGATGGCCTTCCGCGGGCACGCCTCCACGCAGGAGGGGTGCGTGCAGTGGTTGCAGATGCGCGGGAGGTAGAAGTAGTACGAGTTCGGATGCTCGCCCGCGCCTTGGTCTTCGTCCCAGTTCGGCCCCCACTCGGGGTCGCTGTCGGGACGCAGCGGCCGGTCGCCGCCGTTGTACATGACCTCCTCGTGGTTGAACGACCACGCGTCGCCGTAGTCCGATTGGTCGGGGATGTCGCCGGGCTGTCGCTCTGTGTGTTCGGCGTCTTTCCAGCCGCCGCCGGAGTCCTCCCAGTCGCGCGGGTAGCCCTTCCCGGGCTTCGTCTCGACGTTGTTCCAGTACATGTAGTCGCGGCCGCCGCCCTCCGTCCAGAGCGACTTGCACGCGACCGTACAGGTCTGACAGCCGATGCACTTGTTCAGGTCCATCACCATGGCGACCTGATGGTCGACGCCGTCGGCGAGGTCGACCCCGTCGCCGTCGGCCTGTGCCGCCGGCCCGTCGTCGGCGCTCATTCGGCGTCACCCCCGCCTTTCCGCACGTCGACGCGGACGTCGCTGTTGACCCCCGTCGGCCCCCAGTAGTTGGGGAAGAAGTAGAGGTGTTCGCCGGAGTCCTCCGGGTACTGGACCAACTGCGTCGGTTTCATGTACATCGGGACCAGCGAGTTGAAGTTGGTGTCGCCGTCGAACTGGAACCGCTCCCAGGCGAAGTACATCCGCGCCGTGCCGCGCTGGCTGCTCGGGTAGAGCTTCGCCTGCAGTTCGACCGACGCGAGGTCGTTGAACACCTCGACGGTGTCGCCGTCTTCGATGCCGCGCTCGGCGGCGTCCTCGGGATGGAGATAGACGACTGGCTCCCCGCGCTGGAGGCGGAGCAGTTTCTCGTTGTCACGCCAGGTGGAGTGGATCGACCACCGTCCGTGCGGCGTGTTGTACTCCATCGGGTAGTCGCCGCCGGTCTGCGTCGGCCCCTCCTTGTGCGTCGGCAACTGCTCACCGAGTTCGAGGAACCAGTCGTGGTCGATGTAGTACTGCTGTCTGCCGGTGACGGTCGGCCACGGATTCTTGTCTTGGACGAAGTCCTTCCACGGCGCGTACGCCTCGCCCTCCTCGATGTCGGAGGTCCAGTGGTCGCCGGCGGCCAAGAGCCGCTGGGGCTGTTCGACCGTGTCGGCGAACGTTATCTGGTCGTCGCTCTCGGACGGGTTCGACTCCTCGGAGTGTTCGAGGATGTACTCGCAGGCCGCGCGGTCCCCGGCGAGGGCGTCGGCCTCGCCGGTCTCCCAGTCGCGGACGTAGTCGTCGTAGACGGACTGGAGGTCGATGTCGCGGTCGAACTTCCGGTCCGAAATCGCCCCGACGCCGCGCTCCGTGGCGACTTCCTGAATCTTCGCGGCGAGTTCGCGGAATATCTGCCAGTCGGTCTTCGACTCCCCGAGCGGTTCGACCGCGGGCGTGAACGGATGCACGTAGCTGTGCATGTCCGTCATCGAGAGGTCGTGTTTCTCGTAGTGGCTCGCGGTCGGCAACACGATGTCCGAGTACAGCGCCGTCGAGTCCATCCGGAAGTTGATGTCGACGACGAGGTCGAGTTTCGGCCACAGCTCCTCCTCGACGGCGACGTTCCCCTTCGCCTGGTTGAAGTAGTTGCCGCGCCAGACGAACATGGTCGTCGGGTCGGGACGAGAGCCGTCGGCGCGCTCCTCGGGGTAGACCGGCATCCACCCCTCGTCGATGGACTCCCGTATCTTCGCGGCCGTGTCGGCGTCGGTGTTGTCGAGGATGCCCGCGTGGTAGTAGGTCCACAGCGTCGTCGGCACCCCGCGGACGTTGCCCGTCGGGAACGACAGCGACTTCCAGCCGTGGAACGTCCATATCTTCTCCTGGCCGACGTAGTGGTCGAGCCCGGTCCCCTGCTCGCCGAGGTTTCCCGTCAGCGTGACGAGCAACTGGAGCGCGCGGTTCCCGAGGTCGTTGTGGTACCAGTCGTTGACGCCCTTGCCCTGGATTATCTTCGCCTTGTCGGCCTCGGCGAACTCGCGGGCGACGCGCTGGTACGTCTCTTCTCCGACGCCGGTCTCGTCGTGGACCGTCTCCGGACCCCAGTTGTCGAGTTCGTCCCGCAGTTCGGCCCATACAGTCCGGACGCGGACGCGCCCGTCTTCGGTTCGAACCGCGGTTTCGCCGTCCAGTTGCGGGTCGAAGTCGAGTTCGATGCTCTTGGAGTAGTCCTTCTGCCCGTCGCGTTCACCGAGCGACCCCGGTGCCTCGCGGAGGCGTCCGTCGGAGTCGAGCATGAGCAACATCCACTCCGGTCGGTCGGCGTCGGTCGAGACCGAGGGAACCTCGCTCGCGCGGAGGAACTTCCCGGTGTCCTGCCGGACCAAAAGCGGCATGTCGGTCTGCTCTTTGAGGTGGGCCTCGTCGTACAGTTCCTCGTCGACGATGGTCCGGGCCATGCCGAGCGCGAGCGCGGTATCGGTGCCCGAATCGGGACTGAGCCACTCGTCGGTGTGGATGGCCGTCTGCGAGTAGTCGGTGAAGACGCCGACGCGCTTCGTCCCGTTGTAGCCCGATTCGAGGAAGTACTTCGCGTCGGGGATGCGGGTGACGTTGATGTTCGACCCCCACGCGATGATGTAGTCGGCGTTGTACCAGTCGGCGCTCTCGGCGTTGTCGGTCTGGGTGCCCCACGTGATGGGCTGGCCCGGCGGCAGGTCGGAGTACCAGTCGTAAAACGAGTGGCTGACGCCGCCGAGGAGGTTGATGAGCCGCGACCCGCTGGCGAACGAGACGGGGCTCATCGCCGGGATGGGTGTGAACCCGCTGATGGCGTCGTAGCGACCGGCCTGCACCTCGTCGACGACGTGCTCGGCGATTTCGGTGAGCGCCTCGTCCCACGAGATGCGCCGCCACTTCCCCTCGCCGCGCTCCCCGACGCGCTTCAGCGGGTGTTTGATTCGCTCGTCCGCGTTGACGTAATCGGTGTAACACGCGCCCTTCTGACAGCCGCGGGGGTTCGGGTCGGGCAGGCTCTCGTCGAACCGCGGGTAGTCGCCGGCCTGCTCCTCGCGCCACACCTGCCCGTTTTTGACGTAGACGTTCCACGAGCAGCTGCCGGTGCAGTTGACGCTGTGGGTCGACCGAGAGACCGAGTCCCAGTCCCATTGCTCGCGGTAGAGGTCCTCCCAGTCCCGGTAGGGGTAGTTCCCGATGGGGTCGTCGACGGGGTTCAACCCGCCCATCTGGAACAGCGGGTCGTCGTCGGCCGCGGACCGGCCGATACCGAGAAGCGAGGCGATGCCGACGCCTTCGAGGAACCGGCGGCGGGAGACGCTCGTCCCCCCGGTCGCCGGCTCTCCCGGCGGGTCACCGACCGCCGGCGGGCCGTCCGTCTGTTCGGCTTGCGATTCGTCCGTTCCCGACTCGTCGTCGGGGGTCGAGGTATTCGTTCGGTTCATGAATCTATCTGTAAAAAGACGGTCGTTAGTGCCAGCCCGGCGCCCAGAACGCCGAGCGAAATCCCCACGAGCGTGTCGCCGCCCGCGTCGAGGCCGACGGCGACGAGCGCCACGCCGAGGAGCTTACTCGCGCGGTCGAGGTGCCGGTACGTCCGAGGCGAGAGTTCGATGCGCCGACGCGGAGCCCCGCCGGCGTTCGCGTCAGTCATCGCCGGCCTCCCCCGGAACGCGTCCGGTTCGCCCCTCGTCCGCGTCGTCACCCAGCACCCGGTAGACGAGAGCCGCGGAGCCGACGGGGACGACGAACAACGCGACGGTCAAAATCGGATTGACGACGCCGGTTCCGACGCCGAGCGCCCGGCCGAGGAGGTTGTTCATGCCCGCGATGGAGGCGATCATGATGAACTGAATCGCGGCGACGCCGACGGCGGTCTGCCACGGCCGGTCGAGGGGGTCGGCCGTGAAGTGGACCGACTCGTCGTGGTAGTCGACGAACGGCCACACCGCCACCGCGCCGAACACGAGCGTCGGCAGCAGGACGCCGCCGACGAACTCCGTCGAGACGTGGACGCCGGTGAACGGAACGGTGAACCCCATCCACGACGGGAGCAGTTTCAGCAGGCCGTAGACCCACATCAGGAACCAATCGGGCATGATGAGTTCCGGCGTCCCCGCGGGGTTGTTCGGCCCGTACTCGGCGATGTTGTGGACCGGGAGGAACCCGGCCAGCATCGCCAGCGTGGCCAGCGTGAGGAAGAACACGACCGCGCTCACGGCCGCCTGATTGGGGAACGCCGGGAGGCCGACGACGACGCTGTCGTCGTCTCTCGGGACGGTCTGTTCGGTGCCGCCGTCGTTCGACGGGGACCCCTCGACCGGGGGTTGCTCTCGGGTTTCGAGTCCTCGCACGTCGTCATCGCGGGGGGCCTCCGTGTGCTTCTGGCGGACGAGAATCGCCATATGCACTGCCAACAGCCCCCCGATCGCCACGGGAATGACGAGGACGTGGAGGAAGTAGAGCCGCGGTATCGTCGCGCTCGACGGGAACTCCCCGCCGAAGAACGCCTTCCCGACCACGCCTCCGACGAGCGGAATCGACGTGGCGAGGTTGTAGCCGATGCCGGTGGCCGTCGCGGCGAACTCGTCGAAGGGAAGCGCGTACCCCGTGTAGGCCGCGCCCATAGAGAGACCCGCCAAGCCGGTCCCGACGACCCAGTTCGGCTCGCGCGGGTTGCGGTACGCCCCGGTGAAAAACACCCTGAGCATGTGCAGCCCGATGGACGCGACGAACAGGTGAGCCGCCCAGTGGTGCATCCGCCGGATGAACATCCCGAAGGGGATGTCGTAGGTAATGTGTAGGACGCTCGCGAACGCCTCGGGCACCTCTTGGCCTTGGAACTTCGCGACGCTCCCCTCGTATTCGACGCCGCTCGTCGACGGTTCGAAGAACATCCCGAGGAATATCCCGGTGAGGACGAGAAGCAGGAAGCAGAACAGCGCCACCTCGCCGAGGAGAAAGGAGTCCTCGGCGGGGAACGCCTTCCCGAGGAACGCGCGGCCGCTGTCGAGGGCGAACCGCTCGTCTAACCAGTCGTACGCCTCGTTCCCGGCGTCGCCGGCACGGTCAGCGAGGCGGTCGAGCTGAGACATCACTCGCCTCCCGGGCCGACCGGCCCGTTGAAGTCGCCCGTCGCGATGAGGTTCCCCTCGCTCGACAACGTGATTGGCAGTTGCGGGAGCGCCCTCGACGGCGGCCCGCCGACCACCTTCGCGCCGGCGGTCGGGTCGAACTTACCGAAGTGACACGGACAGACGAGCGTCGCTCCGTCCTCGTTCGAGACCATGCAGCCGGCGTGGGTACAGACCTTCGAGTAGGCGGCGTAGCCCGACACCGTGTACTCCAGGTTCGTTGCGCCACCGTAGGCGTCCTCCGCGTGCCTCACGAGCAGCGTCGGTGCCTTTTCGATGCCCGGACGGGGCTCCGGGAACACGGTCATCTTCTCACCTTCGCGCAGGGCGTTCTCGCCGATGCGCTCGCCGTCGCCGTCGACGAGGTAGATACCGTCCGAGTACACGGGGCCGGTGTACGAACGCTCGAAGACGCGAGTCAGCCCCGCCAACGGCGCCGCGAGGCTCGCGACGGCGGTCAATCCCCCGACGCTGGCGAGCAGTTTCGCGTAGTCGCGGCGGGCGAGCGAGGCGCGGTCGTCGGAGAAGATACTCGGCTGGTGGTTGCTGTCGTCCCCGCAGTCGGCGCAGTACTCGTCGCAGTCGTCCGATGCGTGCTGATTGTCGAGTCTCATTAGTGTCCCCTCCGCTCTGCGACCTCGACGTGGGGGAGGAACCACGCGTAGTACGATACGGTGAGCAACGCGAGCGCGGTGAACATCCCCGCGGCGTAGACGCCGAAGTACTGGGTCCGCGCGAGCGTCAGGTACTCGCCGGTGAACAGCGCCGCGAAGACGATGGCGAGGATGGTCAGCCCGCCCATCGCCACGATTCCCTCGATAGCGTCGGAGGCGTCGTCGTACTCGACGACCCAGCGGTCCGCCGTCCAGAACCACGGAAGCCCGACTCGACCACCGTCCGCGACGGTCGATTCGTCTCCCGGGCCGCCCCTGACCGCCGTGTCCATGAATCGGTGGACCGCGGCGAGGACGTCGACGAGCGCGAAGAGCGCGACCCACACGATGACGCCCACCTGACTCGGCGCGAGCTTCTCCGGCGTGTCGACGATCTCTTGTAGCGGCCGCATCTCGGTGACGCTCTGGTCGATTTCTATCTGTTCGCTCGGCGGCTCGCCGTGCAGCGCCACGTACCACGTCGGCAGGAGCACCGCGACGACGAGCAGCAACACGACGACCGTCCCGCGTCTCACGGTGACTCACCCCGCGTACCGACGCGCCGCCTCACGCTCCAACCGGGCGTCGCTCCGGTCACCCGTTTGGCCCCGAGCAAGCTCGTATATATCATGCTTCGATTCGTCCGAAAATCTGCACCGAGGCCGGTAACACCCGAACCATAGGGTGCGGGGACTTTATACCGCCCTCGTCGAGGAACCGGAGGGAATCCGAAGCGAAACCGCGTGACTGCGAACGGATTCGCCGAAGAATATTTCAGAACCACCACCGTACGTCGGCCTATGTGTGAGGGCGTGCACGGTGAAATCTATGTGGCCGACCCGTCCATCTGTCGGGTGTCGGAGGCGTCGAAGGAGACCGCAGTCGAATCCGTCTCGCGGTCGGTCGGCGCGACCGGCGATACCGCCGCAGTCGAGTTCACCGCCCCCTCGTCGGCCGCGATTGACGACGCGGACGAGATATTTCACCACGAACAAAAGACGATTTATCGCGTCACCCACTCTCCCACCGAGGAGTCGCGGTGTGCCTGCGAACTCGTCGAATGTCACGGCTGTCCAGTCCGCCACCTCGAAGCGGACTGCGGCGCGGTCGTGCTGTCGTTCGTCGCCGCGGACCTCGAATCGTTCCGCGATATCGTCGTCAACCTCAAATCGGCGTTCGACGGCGTCTCACTCCGGCGACTCACACAGTCAGAGCCGGACTCCGCCACCGGCTCGCTCGTGTTCGTCGACCGCGACGAACTGACGGCGAGACAGCGGGAAGTCCTCGGGACGGCCCACGAGATGGGGTACTTCGAGCACCCCCGTGAGGCGAACGCGACGGAGGTCGCCGCGGCGCTCGATATCAACCGCTCGACGTTCACCGAACACCTCTCGGCCGCCCAGTCGAAGCTTCTCGATACGATTCTCGACGTGTAGTTGATGACTCGCGTATGTATTCCCGCCCTATGATGGGGTGTGATAGATACTGACAGGAGTCCGTGCTTCGGTCGTGATGGCCGTGCCAGGTCAGTTCGTCTTCGACTGCCCGGAGTGCAGCGTCGAAGTGTGTGTCGACGCGGGCATCCGCGAGCGGATTCTGGACGACGGGTGCGTGTTGTGCGCCTCGCCGGTCGAGACGGACGCGTTCGACCCGCACCCGCGCAAGTCGTGACCCGGTCTGCCGTCCCTCGCTTCGCGAACGACGACGGGGATTTCTATGGGTGTTCGGTCGATATTCACCGCCTCGGTTCCTCGGTCTGCGAGCAGTCTTCCTCTGTGTGTACTGGATTTGTCGGTGTTCTTTAGCTCAGTCGGCAGCGAATACACCGAGGAATAGTGTCGGGTTCACTGGTCGGTCACACGAACTCCATCGATGTGGCGAGCTTCTGAATATTGCTGGAGTAGGTTGTTTGTCCGGACACCCTCGCTTAGGTGGAAAAGTGCCAGTACAGTGAGAGTGTGTTGAGTACGGCACTGTCTAGTTAAGCCAGTTTGAGGAACGAGCGGGTCGTTGAGTGTGTTTGGGATGAAGCTCGCAGACCTGCTCAGCGAGTGCTTTGCGACGGATTTAGAAGAAACTTGGGAGCGTGAGCGGACAGCGACGTTGACGAGACGCGAAGCGTCTCATTCGCATCTCGCAGGACCGCAGGTCCTGCGGACTCATCGAAATCCAACGATTTCGAAACACCAGAAACCGGAGGTTTCTGGGGACGCCCGTTAGGGCGTTCGCTGTCCAGCTCCACGCGACCGGATGTTCGCTCAGAGAAACAAAACAGATTCTCCAATATCTCGGCGTTGGACGGTCTCATCAAGCTGTTTGGCAGTGGGTACATCGACTGGCTGACAGCGGTCACAACCCGCCTGAGGCAACGCCGAAGCGGGTTGCGGTCGACGAGACCGCTGTCAAAATCAATGGCGAGTGGTCTTGGTTGTACGCTGCAATAGACATCGAGACAAAGCTGATTCTTGACGTCGAATTGTTTGGACGACATGGTACCGACCCGGCTGCTGCGTTTCTCCATCGACTTTCCGAGAAACACGATCTCTCAGACACTGTGTTTCTCGTTGATGGCTACGGCTATCAGACTGCCCTCTCTCGATTAGGATTGAGCGGTCGGCTGGACTATGTCGAGCGAAACCTCATCGAAAAATGGTTTCACACCCTCAAAGTGCGAGTCGACCGCTTCCATAATTCGTGGGTGGGCAGTCACGGAAGCGTCCGCGAGTGGTTCATACAATTTGTGCAATACTACAATTTTCAGAGACCGCATNGCTTCCATAATTCGTGGGTGGGCAGTCACGGAAGCGTCCGCGAGTGGTTCATACAATTTGTGCAATACTACAATTTTCAGAGACCGCATCAAGCGCTTGATGGGCGAACACCGGTTGAGGAGGTCACTAACTAGACAGTGCCCAGGATATCGTCCTTTTAATTATTTCATCTGTCAGAACTAATATAATCGTGGGAGTGGGAGAGTGAGAGTACGTTTCGTCTGTCTACCACACTACGCTGGAAGATACAAGACGACGATAGAGAGAGTACATTTCGTTTGTCTTCCTCTAGTGAGTGAAGAGTAGTACGCCGATTTTAGCCAAATTCGACATTCCATGAAAGACAGACGAGACAAACGAAGTGAGGTTTTATTATAAAACACCCACACAATATGTTATGTCGGGGCCATTTAGTGACCTCGAGGACACTATTTTCGCCGATAAGAGTGTCCTCACCGAAGATTATCAACCAGAAGAGATTCTCGAACGAGACGAAGAGATCGAAGAGTACCGATACGCCTTGCAGGATGTCCTGTTCGGGAGAGCTCCGGAAAACATCATGCTCTACGGGAAAGCCGGACTCGGAAAGACGGCTGTTACGACGTACATGATGAACGCTCTCAAAGAGGAAGCAGAGGAGCGAAGACAAGTAGACGACCTCTACATTCACGAGTTAAACTGCAACGGCAAGACGTTGTTCGTAGTCGTTAGGCAGCTTGTGAATAGCTTGCTCCCAGAAAATGCGAGTGAGTTTCCAAAGCGTGGTCTCGGGACTAGCGACGCGTTCGAAGAACTCTACCGACAACTTGACCGGGTAGGTGGGACACATTTCTTGGTATTCGACGAGATTGACCACCTTGACGACGTCAACACGCTCCTCTATGAGCTTCCACGGGCCTCATCTAACGGCCATATCACGAACTCTCAGGTTGGAGTTATCGGGATTAGCAACAACTACACGTTTAGACAGTCACTTTCGTCGAAGGTCAAAGACACGCTGATGGAAAACGAGATCTCGTTCAGCCCATACAATGCGGACGAGCTCCAAACAATCCTCCGTGATCGCGCTAACCGAGCGTTCGTTGACGGCGCGTGTGATCGGTCTGCTATCGCAATGGCGTCTGCAATCTCTGCAAAGGATATGGGGAACGCACGGCAGGCGATTGACCTCCTCCGGGTCGGTGCGAAAGTCGCAGAAAAGAATGAAGACGGGAAAGTAGAAGACAACCACATCGAGAGTGCGAAAGAACTCGTTCAACGCGGGCGGTTGAGTAACCGGATCCGCGACCAGACTGACCATGCACAGTACATTCTTGAAGCAATCGCACATCTCGAGCAGCAGAAAAAGACTCCCGCACGCTCGAAGGAGATTAAGGCATACTACGAGAAAGTCACGACAGAGTGGGGTTCGGAACCACTCACGACGCTAAAGAGTATTCAGGACCACCTCTCTGATCTTCAGATGCTTGGCTTCTTGCAGCGGTCTGAACAAAACGATGGTGAGAGAGGTGGCCGCCGCTATGAGTACGAACTCGATCTCGACCCACAGATAATCATCGACGCCCGCAAAGAGGTTGAATCCGAGTAAGACATCGCATGCGGTGAGACAGACGAAATGTACTCTCACTCCCCATCGCACGCGCAACGGCGTCACTTGCAAACACCGACGCATCGTAGCCGACAGACCCACCGAACACAGTCCACTCGTCGGTCACCGAACCGCCAGACAACGGCGTGTACTCGACACGATAGCTGTCCGCTGCGTCGTCGACGACGATTCGAACAGCGAGACCACGATCAGGAAGCGTCTCTCTCAGGAGTTCCATCGGGCACAGCCTCCAAAGTCAGTAATGGACATCAGCGGGAACGATCCACAGGTGGTCGTTCGACCCGACGAGTTGCTCGAGTCGCTCTCGATGCCGAACCCCGTCGGCGAACTCATCGTAGAGGTACACCGCCGGTCCGCGGTACCCCCGAGATTGTGGCACGCATACCTGACGAGATCCTCATCGCGCATGATCGCCGCGGTGTCAAGGTCGGCAACGCCCCCTCGAAACGCTCGAGATTCTGTCTCTTATACACATCTCNAGGCAACGGTAACTGCAATCGGCAGGTCGTCCCACCGGGCGCTGCCGGCGACCGTTGTTGAATCGTCATCGAATGTTACGTAGTAGTCGAACACCGCCTCAGCGTGGGGGGCAGCGCCCACCAGTTAGTCGAACACGTCGGCTGCTCGCGAGAGGGCTTCGTCTGTTGTCGATGCAGTCACGAGTGGTAGATTACCTGGTGCATTCGTCGTCACCTCACCGGCTCAAGAGTCGAAACCGGCTCCGACCCCCTACGCCGGCGCCCATCGCCGGCGCACACAAACACAACACACTACGAGACACCGGGGTTCACACATACTGTTGTTCTTGGGAGGTTTGGGGGTCACTTCACACCGGAATTTCGTTAAAACAAGACCTGCTACACTAGACCGACCAACATCTGGCGTCTCGGTCAGATCCGTACTGCGGTGTTCGAGATATGGAACGGAGTTATACTAGTTCACAGTCCACACTACAGACAGACTGTCTTCTCGTGAATTGAGCCGGTGCGGTATCTGTTCGCCACACAATCAACACCGCTAAGGTAAGCTATGGTTGAGGCCAGCAAATCACTCTCGTTACCCCACAGTTTCAGCAGTTTTATACACTTTTAGGCCGACCAAAAATCTATGTCAGAGCGGGACACTTGCTACCGACCACACCGGAATGAACACGTCCGAAACGAGGACAGGGATGAAGAGAACAGCCGTCACGACTGTCCAGCGGATAGAGTACCGCCATTTGTTGACGATTCAGAGAGCGACGAACTCGACCGGCGGGCGTTCCTGAAAGCCGCCGTGGCCGCGGGCGGCGCGGCGGCGTTCAGCGCGTGTCTCAGTCGGGAAGGCGGCAACGTTCCGCGCGGTCCCGACGACCTGTCGTCGCATCCGGTGCGGCAACACGCGTGGAACCGTGTTCTCCCACGCGATGACTATGGGAACGTTGTCGCCCCGAGACACCATCTCCTCCTCTATTTTGGCCTCCAGTCGGACGGACGACCGACCGAAACTGACAGGGAAGCCGTCGAAACAGCGCTTCGCGGGGTCGAGCGTGCCTACGAGCGAAGCGGTGACGGACTCTTACTGACCGTCGGTTACTCGCCGGCGTACTTCGACCGGTTCGACGACCCGCTTCCCGCCACGGTCGACGTTCCGCGACCGGAGGCGCTATCCCCCTTCGAAGACCCTATATTCGACGAACCGGACGCCGTGCTCCATCTGGCTAGCAATCATGCGAACGTGGTTCTCGGAGCCGAGACGGCGCTGACCGACGGGCGTTCGACGCTCAACGGCGTCGACCAGCCGATGGCGACCCTGACCGACGCGTTTGAGGTAGTCGACCGGCGAACCGGGTTCGTCGGTACGGGACTGCCAGCGCAAAACGCCGACGTCGACGGCGTGCCGTCCGACAGCGTCCCCGAGGACGCGCCGCTGTTCATGGGATTCAAATCGGGGTTCGAAAAGAACCAAGCGAGCGAGGACCGCGTGACTATCCAGTCTGGTCCGTTCGCCGGCGGAACGACGCAACACATCTCACGGCTTAAACTCAATCTCGACCAGTGGTACACGCAGGACGACCGCTGGCAGCGCGAAGCGAAGATGTTCTGCCCGTACCACGCCCAAAACGACCGTATAGAGGGCGTCGGCGATAACCTCGGAACCGACAGCGGCGTCGGTGACTGCGGCGACGCGATGGAAACCGCCCGCAAAACGGGCGTCGTCGGACACACACAGAAAGTCGCCCGGGCGCGAGAGGACGACAGCCCCCTCCTCCTCAGACGTGACTTCGACTCGGCCGACGGTGGTCACGCGGGGCTTCACTTCCTCTCAGTACAGCGGGGAATCACCGACTTCGTGACGACGCGAGAGGCAATGAACGGGACGGACCTCGCCGAGAAGTCGTCCGTCGGCCAGCGCAATAACAACGGCATTCTGCAGTACGTTCGCACCGTACGGCGGGGGAACTTCCTCGTACCCCCGCGCCGTCTGCGGGCGCTGCCGCCGGCGGCTCCCGCGGACGGGTCGACGGGCGAGGACGACTCGGCGAGGGAGGTGCCTCGTGCGTAGACGCATCCTCCTCCGGACGGTCGGGGGACTCTCTGTCGGCGGTCTCGCGGGCTGTCTCGGCGGTGTCAGTTCCGGGGAGTCCGGCGCTGGGGGGACCGAGTCGAACGACGACTCCACCGCATCGTCCGTCGAGCCCCCGTTGGTCGAAGACCGACCGGACGCGGTCTATCTGCCGACGCACTTCGAAGGCATGAAGATGGTCGGCACGCAATCTGCCGGCGACTACACCTGCGCACTCGCGTACACGTACCCACACCGCTTCTGGTTAGTCAAGCCCGATGGGCTGACGACCGTCGCCGTCGAGCCCGAGGACACCGTGCACGTAATGCCCATCGTCTGGCACACAGAGACGGGTATCGTTCCGCCGGACCGCAACCCGCAACTGACGTTCACACGGGACGTCGAGACCGTCTCGGAGCTCTCGCCGTGGCCCATGCTCTCACAGCCGATGGGCTTTCACTTCGGTGACAACGTCGCGCTCAACAGTGAGGGCGTCTTCGACATCGACGTACGTGTCGGGTCGCCGTCGATTCGTCGAACCGGAGCGCTCGCCGACAGCGGGGGTGATGTCTCGTTTTCCTTCGAATTCGAGTTCACGGAATCGGCGCTCGACGAGATTATGGTGTCGGACATCCCCGCCGACGGGGAGGGAACAGCAGGTGCCGTCGAACCGATGGCCATGGAAATGCTCCCGAGCACGCAGGTCCCGACGGAACGCGACCTCCCGGGAACGGTCCGGGGAACGGCGACGAGCGGTGACGCCGTCTTCGTCGTGACGACGCTCGCGGACGCGACGCCGTTCGGCGGCACGACGGACGAGACGTACGTCGCCGTCTCTCCGCGGACGCCGCACAATCAGTATATACTACCTCAGATGGCGCTGTCGGGAACACTGCGACGCGACGGCGAGACGGTCTTCGACGGCTACCTCCAGTCGACGCTCGACCCGGACCTCTCCTATCACTACGGAGCCGTCATTCCCGAAATCAGCGCGGGCGACGAGTTCACCATCACGGTCGATTCGCCGCCGCAGGCGGCCCGCCACGAGGGGTACGAGACGGCGTTCCTCGACATGGACCCGATGACGATGACGCTCACCGAGTAAACGCGAACGCCGGGTGGCGGACGGGCGACCGCTGGACGGCGGGCGGGCGTCGTCAGACGCGTCCGCTCGCCGGGATGGGTCGAAAAAACAGAAGCATCGTCAGAACCACGCGGGGTCGGCCGCGCCGGCGACCGACAGGAGGACGGCGGCGACGGCGATGCCGACCCAGCCAAGCCGCTTCGAGGCCCGTCCGGAGGCGACCGCACCGACCGCGGCGCCGCCGACGGCGAGACCCAGCCCGCCCACAGCGGGAGTGAACCACGGTGGAACTTCGTCGGGTTCGAGCGGTTCGCTCGGCGTCGAATCGCCGTGGTCGAGGTGGGCGCTTCCGACGCCCGCCCCGACGCCGAGCAGACAGCCGACGAGCGCGACGGCGACGAGCGCGGCCGTTACGTCGGGCCTAAAACTCATCGCGGAACCACGGGAAGAACCCGGAGAGGAAGCGGTCGGTGGCGGGCATGAAGTACGACCCGTAGTGGTACGTCGGGTCGAGCGTCGTCACGACGAGGTCGCCGGACCGCGACTCCCGGTCGAGGTAGAGGACCGCGTCGCCGTCGACGTCGGTCACGAGCACGTCCGCGTCCGCGGGCGCATCGAACGCCCCGTGGAAGTGCCACGTACAGTCGCGGGGCGGGACCGCCTCGAAGAACGGGTGGTCGTCGCGCGGGAACCGAAGGCCGCTGTCACCGTCGGAATCGAGCCACCACCAGAAGTTCGTCGGGCGATGGGTCCACGACAGTTCGGGGAGCCACGGGTCGGGCTGGCCGCCGAACACCGCCGCGTCACCGCCGCTGTCGAGGAAGTCGAAGATGGCGTCGCGCCCCTCGTGGAGCGCGCCGAGGTGGAGTCGCGACGGGACGAGCAGTCGGTCGAACGCCAAGAGGTCAGCCATCGACAGGTCGCGCACGTGAACCACTTCGTCGACGTACCGAGCGTACTCCGAGTCCAAGAGCGTCCGGCGCTGTGGAGCGGTCCCGCTGTAAAGCGCGGCGAGGCGCGTCATCGGCAGTCCTCCTCGTTTCGGAGCAGTTCCGGACTGCCGCCAACGGAGACATCCGACTCCGTGCGGACCCAGGAGACGAGTTGCCGCGGCACCCGGGCGGCGCTCGTGTCCCGGCGACCGAACCCGATGAGGTCGTTTCCGCTGTGGGCGAAAATCGTCCCGTCGGTCGTCTCGTCGTCGACGTAGACGGCCGGCTCACCACCGGGGAGTTCGAGAATCGCCGTCGCGTGTGCCGGCGGCGGGTTGTGGCCGCGGGCGAAGAAACCGGCGACGCCCCGCTGGTAGGTCAGGTCGTCCATCGAGACGCCGTCGAACACCGGGTGTGGGGTGACCTCGCTCACGACGTAGTCCGTGTGGTCTTCGATGTCTCGGGGAACGAACGGCTCCGCGCCGGGAAGCCACCGAGTTGCGAGGTGGCCGCTGAAGACGACGACGCCGCCCACGTCGAGGAACTCCCGAATCACGTCGCGGTGACGGTAGAGGTAGTCCTGGTCGGCGTGGCTGGAAATCACCACGCCCGCAAATCTGGATAGCCCGGTCTCAAGCAGGTCGTACTGGTCGATTCGGACGAGGTGCTCGCGGACGAACGGGGTCTGACAGAACGGGCGCGTAAAGCAGTCGTCGGGGTCGAGAAACCCGACGGGTAACCCCCCGTCCGCGGTCGGCGGTGCCGTCTCGGTCGCCTCGGTCTGGCCGCCGTTCGTCGCTGGTCGCGGTCGCGTTGAGTCGTGTGTCGTCATCGGTAGTCGGTTGTCATCGTTCTGCGTGCGGTTCGTCGCCCTCGGTGGGCGCGTTCTCAGCGCTGGCGTCGGCCGCGTTCGCCTCCGCCGCTGTCGGTGACCTGCCGGCGTGGAGCGCCCTCGTCGCGTCGACGAGCGTTCGCGTCTCCTCGTGGGACGGCGTCGAAAGAAGCGTCGTCGGGGGACCGCTTTCGACGATGCGACCGTCAGCGAGGACGGCGAGCCTGTCCGCGAACTCGCTGGCGGCGGCGATGTCGTGTGTCACGTGAAGCAGCGTGATGTCTCGAGCCGCGACGAGGTCGTACAGGAGTTCTAAGAGGTCGCGGCGGAGCGGCGCGTCCAGCATCGAGGTTGGCTCGTCCGCGACGAGGACCGCTGGTTCGAGAACGACAGCTCGAGCGATAGCGACGCGCTGTCGCTCGCCCCCGGAGAGCGCGGTGGGTCGCCGCCCCGCGTAGTCTTCGGCCGGCGCGAGGCCCACGTCGGAAAGCGCGTCGAGCACGCGGGCGTCGCGGTCCCCCGGCTCGCCGATGTCGTGGATGTCGAGCGGCTCACGAACGACGCGCCCGACCGTTCGGTTCGGCGACAGCGAGGCGTAGGGGTCCTGAAACAGATAGTGGACCGTCCGCCCGAGCGACGTGTGGTCGGTCGCGGCCCACGACGGGACCGACCGACCCTCGACGGCGACGGTCCCCTCGTCGGGGGTGACTAGTCCGGCGGTCATACGACCGAGCGTGCTCTTTCCCGCACCGCTCTCACCGACCAGTGCGACCGATTCGCCGCGGCTGACGCGGAGGTGTACCCCCCGAAGCACCGCCTCGCCGTCGTACGACTTCGCAACCCCGTCGTATTCGAGGTGGGCGTCGCCCGCGCCTTCGAGACCCGAGTCCGTGGGTGCAGTGGAGTCCGCGGGGGAACCCCGCGATGCGCCGATATCGGATGGGAGCGTCGGTCGCGCGCCGAGCAGTTCGTTCGTGTACGGGTGGTCGGGCGACTCGTGGAGTCTGTCGGTCGCGCCGACCTCTACGACGTGGCCGTCGCGAACGACGGCGATTCGGTCGGCGACGCGAGCGACCGACGAGAGGTCGTGGGTGACCATGACGAGCGAGAAGCCGAGTCGGGCCTGAAGCGATTCGAGCAGGTCGAGCAGTCGAATCGTCGTCACCGTGTCGAGGCCGGTCGTCGGTTCGTCGGCGACGAGCACGTCCGGGTCGTTCGCGAGGGCGGCGGCGATGACGCCCCGCTGACGCATCCCGCCGCTCAGTTCGTGGGGGTACCGCCCGTAACTCTCGGCGTCCAACCCCACGGCCGTCAGCACGTCTTCGGCGCGTTCGCGGGCGTCGTCGCGGGAGCAGTCGCGGTGGGCGACCACCGCCTCGACGACCTGTTCGCGGAGCGTCCGCCTCGGGTCGAGCGCGTTCATCGCCTCCTGCGGGACGAACGCGACGGCGTTCCCGCGGAAGTCGGCCATCGTCGGGGACCGGCCGGCCCCCGCGTCGTCGATGCGGTCGGTCCGGAGCGTCACGGCCCCCGAGGCGACCCGTCCGGGCGGGTCGAGAAGCGCGAGGAGCGCGAGCGCGAGACTGCTCTTTCCGCTCCCCGACTCGCCGACGACGCCGAGGGTCTCCCCGCGGTCGACCGAGAGGTTCACGTCGTCGACCGCGGTCGGGGCGGTATCGTCGTCGCCGTAGACGACGGTGAGGTCGGTCACGTCGAGGACCGGAGCTGAATCGGGTTCCGGCGGCATCACGGTGAGTTCCGGGCCGTCGTCGACGGCGGTCGCGGCGCGCCGGTCGCCCGCGGTGCGTCGCTCGATGCCGAGCGCGAGAAAGGTAAACGAGAGCACGCTCCCGCCGATGGCGACGCCCGGCGGGAGCACCCACCACGACCACGCGTCGGTGAGGAAGGCGCTCCGCTGTTGGGCGTAGAACAGTATCGTCCCCCACGAGGGGGCGGTCGGGTCGCCGAGGCCGAGGAAGCTCAGGGACGCTTCGAGGAGTATGGCCGAACTCGCGGCCTTCGCGAACTGGGCGACCGCGATGGGCAACAGCGCGGGTACGACGTAGTGTCGGGCGACGTAGGTCGGCGAGGCGCCCATCGACCGCGACGCCTGCACGAAGGTCCGCGCTCGAATCGAGAGCACCTGCGAGCGAAGCTCTCGGGCGGGACGCGCCCACATCACCGCGACGAGGACGCCCACGGTCGTCGCCAGACTCGGGCCGAGCACCGCGGCGGCGACGATGACGAGCGGCAAAAACGGGAGGGTCAACACTACGTCGACGACGCGCATCAACACCGTCTCGGTCCGCCCGCCGACGACGCCCGCCGTGACGCCGACCAAAAGCCCGGCGAGCACCGCGAGCGACCCGGCGAGCAGGCCGACCGAAAGCGACACGCGCGCGCCGACGAGGAGCAGCGAGAGAAGGTCGTGGCCGGCGTCGTCCGTCCCCAACGGGTGGGCCGAACTCGGCGCTTCGAAGGGGTCGCCGACGGCGACATCCGCGGGGTACGGGGCGAGTATCGGTGCGAACACGGCGATAACACCGATAGACAGCACGCCGACCGCGCCGACGACGACGAGCCAGTCACGCCGCGAGAGGGTGCTCGCCGCGGCGACGAGGCCGCCGAGTCGGGAGGTGGCCGCGCTCACTCGCCGGCCCCCCCATCAGCTGCGCCCGTTCGCGGGTCGACGAGCGGGTACGTGAGGTCGGCGAGGACGTTGGCGGCGATGACCGTCACGGTGAGAACGAGAAACGCGCCCTGCAAGAGCGGGTAATCGCGGGCGAGCGCCGCGTCGTAGACGAGCATCCCGAGCCCCGGATACGAGAACACGGTCTCGACGACGACCGCGCCGCCGACGAGCGTTCCCAACTGGAGGGTAAAGCGCGTGTAGATGGGCAGCAGGGCGTTCGGGAGCGCGTGTCTGAACAGAATCGCTCGCTCGGAGAGTCCCTTCGCCCGCTCGAACCGGACGAAGTCGGCGTCCGTCGTCGTGAGGACGGAGCCGCGGGCGACGAGGTAGATGCCGCCGGTCCGGGCGAGCGTGAGCGTGGCCAACGGGAGCGCGAGATGCATCGCGCGGTCGACGAGCGTGTCGACGACCCCCGTCGTCCCCGCGACCGAGGCGATGCCGTAGGAGGGGAACCACCCGAGTCGGAACGCGAACACCGAGACGAACAGCATCCCGACCCAGAACGCGGGCGTCGAGTTGGCGGCGACGAGGGCGGTCAGGAGCGCCGCGTCCGTCTCTGACCCCTCGTTCCACGCGCTCCACGCGCCGAGGAGCGTCCCCGCCAGCGTCGACACGACGAGCGTGAGACCGACGAGCACGAGCGTCGAGGGGAGGTGTTCGAGGATGACGGCGACGACCGGCCGCCCGAACATCACCGACGAGCCGAGGTCGCCGCGCACGATTCCGAGCAGGTAGTCCACGTACTGGATATGAAGCGGTTGGTCGAGGCCGTACGTCGCCAGCAGTTCCCGTCGCTGGGCGGCCGACAGGTCGGCGACCGCCTGCCCGACGACGTACCGAAGCGGGTCGCCCGGCGCGAGGTGCGGGAGCGCGAAATTGACCGTCAGCGCCGCGAGAAGCGTCGCACCGTACTCGACGACGCCGCGTCCGACCGTCCGGAAGTGCGCGGTCATGGGCTCAGTCGAACGACCGGGTCACGGCCGTGCCGCGTTCGTCTTCGGGGAGGAGCGACCACTTGTGATGGATGCCGAAGCCGGGCGACTCGGCCCACGCGCCGTGCGCCTCGGGGTCGTAGCCCCAGCGCGGCTCGGGGTACCACAACACGAGCGACGTGGGCTGGCTGTTGAACAGGCGCTGCATTTCGAAGAGCCCCTCCTTTCGGGCCTCGACGGTCGTCGTCTGTCGCCACTCGTCGTAGAGGGCGTCCCACTCGGGGTAGTCGATGTCGTTCCGCCAGAGGTAGCCCGAGCGGTGGGACATGACGAACTGGTCGGGGTCGGCGACGCCGTGCGGCGAGATGTCGCTGACGTACATATCGAAGTCGCGGGAGCCGAACAGGCTCCCAATCGAACCGGGGTCGAGCGTCCTGACCTCGACGTCGATGCCCACTTCGAGGAGGTCGGCGGCGACCATCTCGGCGGCGCGAATCCACGTGGGCTGGTTCGACGCGACTTTCAGCGAGAACGAAAGCGGGTCGCCGGCCGCCGTCTCGCGGACGCCGTCGCCGTCGTCGTCGGTGAAGCCGAGTTCGTCGAGCGTCGCCCGAGCACTCTCCGGGTTGTACGGCGTCGACAGGTCGGGTGCCGTCCACGGCGATTCGGGGTGCGGATAGCCCTCGACGCCGGGGCGCGCCATCCCGAGCGTGACGGTCTCCGTAATCGCTTCCCGGTCGATGGCGCCCGAGACCGCGCCGCGGAACGCGTGTTGGTCGAACGGTTCGCGCTCGTAGTTGATTCGGATTTCGACGAGCGAGAGCCAATCGGTTCGAACGACATCGACCGACTCCGAAGACTCGAACCGGTCGATGGCCTCGGGCGGAATCTCGACGTTCGCCGTGTCGACTTCGCCGGTCTCCAACGCCGTGAAGATAGTCGAGTGGTCCTTGATAATCGGGACCAAAAGCTCGTCGACGAGCGGTGCCCCGCCGAAGTAGTCGTCGTTGGCGACGAATCGGAGCCGCTCGCCCGCCTCGTAGTCGACCAGTTCGTACGGACCGGTCCCGACTGGGTACTCGGCGTACGTGTAGGGGTCGTCGACGCTCTCCCAGATGTGCGCCGGGAGGATGGGGAGGTCCGCGAACGTGATGTCAGCCAGCGTCGGCGCGGGGTACGCACACTCGAACCGGACCGTCTCGTCGTCGACCGCTTCGATGGTCTCGATTTCGGGGGCGTCGCTCACGTGGTGCGTGTAGCGGTTCGGCTCGGCGTCGCGGAAGTAGCGATAGGTGAACACCACGTCGTCGGCGGTGAACGGTTCGCCGTCGTGCCACGTGGCGTCCGAGCGAACGGTCGCGGTCCACGTCGTCCCGTCGACTCGCGTCGTCTCCGTCGCCAGCCCCGGCATCGGGTCTTCGACGTACGGCGACGGCGCGAGCAGGCGGTCGTACACGAGGTCCTTCAGCCAGTCGAACGAGCTGCCGCTACTCACGTAGATGTTCAGCGGCGAGCTCGGGTCGGCGTCGGTCGCAATGCGGAGCGTCGTCGACTCGCCGTCCCCGCCGAGGTCCTCGACAGCACCGGTACAGCCGGCGAGTCCCGTGAGCCCCGCGAGCGCGGTGGCTCCAGTCTTCAGGGTCGTACGCCGCGTTAACTTCCTGTTTTTCATCATTTGTTTAGGCCAGCCTAAAACATATAGAGTTTGTGATTTAGGTGAGCCAAAAGTGTCTGAATTCGGGGATTAAACAGCCCATTGAACCGGATAATAGCAATTTGCTGTCTAGTTCGGAGCGTGTGGTGACAGCAATGTTTGTCCGTTCGCCGGCGATGACAACAATAATACAACATATTTTGGGGGAGACGGGTCGGCTGACGTGCTAAATGCCACGTCGCTCACACAACGTGGTGCGCTCACACGGCAGGGGTCAGGTGAACACTAAGTATGATTTCTGTGTCGCTCGCCAGCTTGATTGTGCTGGTACTCACGGCGTCAACACAACTGGTCTCGAGGTCGTGCTGCGCTATTTTGAGACGCACGGCGAGGTCGATGACGGCCGGTTCCCGGAGTGGGACGGGTTCCAGCAGCTGGCGGCTGACTACGGGGTGCGACTATCTCGAAATCCGATATCACCCTTATTTTCTCTCGTCTCTCATCCGGTTGGGAGCGCGAGGAGAAACGCGAAAAACGCTACTGGGATGACGAAGACCGCAGCGTACCAGAGTGCCGCGGTGACGAGTAACAACCACGTGCCGAGTCCGTAGTTGGTTGGGTCCCAATCAATTCCAATCCGCGGTAAGCCGATAACCGAAGTCAGTGGCAGCACACCCATGTATGCAATCGTGAGTACGAACGCCATAGCCAGCAGTGCATTCGAGAGCGCGGCACCCTCTGTACTCGTTGTCGTGAAAACAATTCCAGTACCGATCTCGAATGGGGCCGACAGCGCAATAGCGACGAGGAGATAGCTTGCGACCGTGGAGCGTACTGGTGGGAGTCCGTGGAATAATGAACGAATCCGGCTGCTGAGTAGGTTCGGGCTCCACAGTACCGCAGCGACGAGTCCGGGCCCGAACACGAGAGCGAGCGTGCCGAACATCGGTACCTACTGGACCAACACCTGTATGACTCAAAAGCATACAGGAGACTTAAAACGGATTTTGAACAGCGGCTCTGCTTAGCTGAGCGCTTATTCTTGGAAAAGAGCAACCAATACACGCATCCCCGTGCTCACATCGGCATTCTTCACCCGCCTCTTCGATGAATACGAGTCGCTCAACTGGCGCGAATTGGTGCGTGACTCCCGCTGCCCCGAGTGTCGTCAACACTGTCCGTCGAGTATATCGATCACTCGTTTGTCGCGTCTACTGATCATCGATAGGGTTCGGAACGGTTCTCTCTCACGGAACTGGTCGAACAATAGATGATACTGACGTAGTATCACGAGTCGGCAGTTGTCGCTGGGCGGGATGCTTCAAGACCCCGATAGCTCAAATCGAAACTGTGCTCTGCGTCGTATCCACGAAACAGGCGGGAGAAGGGGCCAGATGGTTAAATACGATTTTGATACTACGTTCGACCTAAGATATCACAGCGGTAACCCGTAGATACGATGGTCACTGCCTCCGCATTCAAAGATGGAGTAAGCGCCCTCCGCGCGAATCCGGTCCTGCTCATCGCTGGCCTGCTCGTCGGGGCAGGCAGCCAGCTGCAATACGTCGACCACCTCATCGAGTCGCCGTATCTCTCGGTGAGCGTGTCGCTCGCCTGGCTGATCGTCTTCCCGTTCGTTATCGGCGGGTTCATCGGCACTGCCCGAGCTGCGATCGACGGCACAGACCCATCCCTCACTCATTTTTTCACTGTAGCCCGGACTCATTACCTTCGGCTGCTCCTTGCAACGGTGGTGTTCGTGCTACTCGTGTTTGGAACCGCGATCGGATTTGGACTCATCGGGTTCATCCTCGGTATCGGTTCGATGGCGCTCACCGCGATTCACGAGATGGCTGCGTTCGCAGCAGGCGTCATCTCGCTGCTCGTCTGGCTCGTGTCGATCCTTGGTGTCATTATGTTCGTGCAGTTTTACGACACGGCAATCGTCATCGAAAACGCGAGTGTCACTGCTGCGTTCCGGAGAAGTGCTGGGCTCGTTCGCTCGAACCTGAAAAGCGTCACTGGATTCTCCGTGACGTGGCTCGTCCTGCTGAACGTCTTCTTTATCCCCGAATACCTGGTCCAGTTGACGATGGCAGACGCTGGCCCAGCTGACGCATTACCGATCGAGTTCGGGATTCCGATTGCTGTCCTGCTCCCGATCGGAATCGCTCTTTCCGCGGTCGGCTTCGCGTACTTCTACACGGTGTACACGGCCTACTATCTGCGATTAATCGCTGCCTCAACTGAGACTCCGGACTCAGTATGACCATCCACCAACAATTACGTACGATAGTTTCGAACAGCCACCGAACAGATCAAACCCCCGCAATCGCCGCCCGCAGAAACTAACCAAACCCTATGTCACGGATCCTCCCGACACGAACTGACGCGACTGTTGAACGAAGCAATACGCCGGCCGTCCTGAGTCTCGACGACGACGGGACCCGAGACGTGATCGAAGCACTGTCTTCCGAGACCGCCTACGAGATTTTTCGACTGCTCAACGAAACGCCGGCGACACCGTCACGGATCGCTACTCAGCTCGACCAGAGCGTGCAGAACGTCCATTACCACTTGGAGCATCTCGAATCGGCCGGCGTAATCAAAGTTGCGGACACCTGCTATTCGGAGAAAGGCCGGGAGATGAGCGTCTACGTCGTTTCTGAAGACCCGACACTGCTCTTTCTCGGCACCGAGGACGATCGGCCGAGTCTCAAACGCGCGTTCAAATCCTTCGCCTCACTGCTTGGTCCACCGTCGATCCTGCTTGCCGCCGGCGAATGCATCTCCCGGTTCGTTACTGCCGAATGAGTAAACATACCGACACACCGGTCCGAGCTTCCACTGCCGGCGACCCAACCGCGGATGACGCGGCACCGACGATCAAGGCCCGAGACGATGTCGATGGCTGTGGGTGTCTTGATTGCCGCAATATCGAAATCCCTGCAACCCGTCGAAGCGTTCTCGATTCGTTAGTCTGGTCCGTTCACCTGTTTCGATCCTATCCGTCAATCGTCGTTTTCGCGGGTGTGATCATTTTTGCTAGACGGCTTCTCGAAACGGACGGTATCAACGCGCTTCCGATGCCCGCAATCGCCGTGGTTGAGACTCTGACGGCGTTTGCGTTCATCATCTTGATCCGTGCCTACGTAGGAACGATCGTCGCCGGTGAACTGACCGGCGAGCCCGTCACGAGACGTGAGGGGTTACATCGAAGCCTCGCTCGGACACCATCACTAGTCGGAGTCGTCATTCTCACCGTATTCTTGGTGATGACGGTTCCGTTCTTCTTAGCACTACCACTCTTCCTTATCGTCGGTGTGCTCCCGGTCATACCGGGAGATACGATCAGTTACCCCGTCGCCGCGGCGGTGGGTGGAATCTCCTTTGTCGTGCCGTTTCTGTTTCTCCTGTACAAGTTCTGGTTCGCACTCGAGGCGTGTGTCATCGGCCAGTACGGCCCGCTTAGATCATTCCGCATGAGTTGGCGCATCACGACGAACTGCCGAGGCAGATTCGTGCTTATCGGGGTGATGGTGATCGGAAGTGCAGTCAGCCTCTTTCTCCCGACATATCTCCCCGAGATTGGAGCGAGTCTAGCCTCATTAAACCCCGTTTTGAGCGTCATCTCATCGAGTGTCAGTGAGCTACTCTCGATCGTGTGGGCGAGCGCCTACGCGCACATCTACGTCCAAGGTATCGTGTCGTCATCTACGCTACGACCGACCTAACGAACGGCCATCAAGCCAGTTATTCAACGGCAGCAGAACAGATGTTGAGGTCGTCGCTAACAGTAATCTCAGCGACGGCGTCGTCATACGTGATGCTGATCGTGGCATAGAACGGGTCGTCGGAGCTGATCCAACCGGTTACGTCAGGGAGCACTTGCTCCGTCGCTCGCATGCTACTCGACTTACTGAGCGGAACACCAAGCTCGGTCAACGCCTTCGTCACCTGTGGTTCGAACTGGAGTGCACTGACTATATCGACAGTAATGAACCACGAGCACGTCTCACAGGTAAACTCCGCAGTCGGTGTCGAGTCCTCATCGAGTCGCTCCCGCGGCACAGTGACGCTGGTGATGCCAGCACACGACGGGCATTGGCCCGTGCGAGCCAGTCCGACGTGGTGCATCATCCGGTCGTAGAGGGCTTTGTAAACCCCCTCTCCCTCGCGGACAGCGAGCCCGTTTTTCGGAAACCGGTACGTCGCTCCCCAGAACAGGTCACACGCGGGGCATTCGACGGTGAGAAATTCCTGCTCGTACTTTCCTCGAAGCCCGGACTCACAGTTCGGACAGGACTCCTCAATATCGAAGTCGGTCGGTATCGACTCTGTTGGTCGGTTCGCAATGACTGCCTCGTAGAGCGCGATCGCGCTCGCCGTCGGAACGTATCCCTCCGCCACCTCTTCGATGTAGACGTCGCGGAGCTTTTCGAGGTGGTAGTTGAACTTCCCGCTGTCTTCCATCTCTGTTGCTGCCATCAGTTCGGCGTACGAGAGCGTGCGCTGCTCCCGTACGTCCGAACGTGAATCCGGATCGACTGGCGAGTACCGCTCGAAAAACGCGCGCAGAATATCGAGTCTGATTTCGTGTCCGAGCAACGCGAACGCCTCCTCCGACGCCGCTCCCCCGCGTTCACTGTTCGTCATACAGACCCGTTGAACGGTGGGGTCATTGAGTGCTCCCCTCCGCGATGCGTGTGAGTTGTTCTTGTGAAGTTGAGCTCACAGAATGCTTACGCACCTGAATACCCATCTCTCACACAGTGCCTACGTATGTCGAATCAAGCTACGTCACCGTCTCTGGGTTCGCGTCTCCGCGAGCGAATCCAGTCTATCAGCCCGTTCTCCCTGACGCTGCTCGGGTTAATCGGGGTCCTTGGAAACCTAGTCCCCCAGCTTGAGATACTCAAGTTGTTCCACCTGTTCTGGTTTTTCGCACTCTGGCCGTTCGTGTCGATGCTACTCAGCGGCACCAAGCAATCGCTCGGATTCGGCGCTGACGACGAGGGACCCCGAGATTGGCTCGAAATGGACACCGGCTGGCGAGGCCAGATCGCCGTTCTGCTCGGTATCCCAGTATCGTTTTTCAATCCACTCGTGTTTCGCCAGGACGCGATGCAACTGCTGGGAAGCCTCGTCGCTATCGGGAGACACCGTGGTTCGCTTCCCAATCCAGAAACGTACGACCAGGCCGCGAGCTATCGACTGCCCGTAGAGGGGACGTGGACAGTCGTGAACGGAAGTCCGATCAAAGAGTACTCCCACTCGTGGTTTCCGGCGACCCAGCGCTACGCCTATGACCTCGTGATCACGGACGAGGAGGGGCGCAGCCGTCCCGCAGGCACAGACACGAGAATCGAGAACTACTACTGCTACGACCAGCCTGTCCTCGCACCTGCCGACGGCGTCGTCATCGACGTACACGACGATGGCCCGGAACTCGGACGAGCCGGTGGATTCTCGCATCCACTCAAACGGAGTATGACCGGGAACGCCGTCACGATCCGGCACGCGGAAGACGAGTATAGCAATCTCGTTCACCTTGTCCCGAACAGCATCAAGGTTGAACCCGGGGATCGCGTGAGGCGGGGCGAGCAAATCGGTCGGTGTGGGCATTCGGGAAACTCCGCAGAGCCACACCTCCACTTCCAGCTTCAGGATCACCCGACGTTCGAGATCTCGGCGGGATTACCGATCCGGTTTGACGACGTTGACCTAGACACGCCGGGGGTAAATATCGTCGAAGAGACGGGCTGGACGGAACCGGATGGTTCTGGCCGCTACATTCATGTCGGCCAGCGGGTATCACACACGACTGACGGTGAGCCCCATCAGTCCGAGGACACAGCTAGTCCGTTCGAGACGGCTTCCTCGGAGCTTGGTCGCGTCCGGACGCTTGGACGGGTCGCTACGGGTGTCTCCATCGGCGGCTTCGTCACCGTACTCGCGGGGGTTGTCGTGTCGTCGTTACAGACGATTGCACTCGCGCTCGCAGGACTGGCCGGTCTCGGACTCGTGTATCAGGTCGGGCAAGGCCTCGCGGGTGGTGATCGAGTCCGTCTCGGGTCCCTCGGAACAGCTTGTGGCGTCGGCGTGGCGGCGGCGTTGGTCGGTGCCTTTACCGCCCAGAATACACTTCCGCCACTCGATTCATCTGGGGCCGGAACGGGGATGTTCGCGGCTGGGTTCCTGTTGTACATCGCGGTGTGGGAATACGGGCGGCGAGGAGGTGGAGGCAATTGATTCGTCTCCACGCGGACGACTGCTTCATCACAGAGGCTCTAAAACAGAGGATAAACTGGTGAAGTGGGATATATCGATGAGTAATAGATCCGTGGAGCCACCATCAAACGATTCGTCTGCCGTGTTTCTGGCGGCAGTGGCGGCGAACATCGTCCCGCTGGTCGGCGTGTTCCACCTCGGGTGGAGCGCACAGACGTTCGCGGTCGTCTACGCGATGGAACTGGTCGTCGCCGTCCCGTTCGCCGGATTGAAGGCGTTGTTCGCGCGCCGCCCGCCGAACTACGACGAGCTGGAGCGCCCACAGGAGGGGAACCCGCTCAAGCCCGACGAGTGGGGCGGGGTCTCCGTCGGACCGAGCGACCTCAACCGCCGGCGTGGGAACGTCGCGGTCGTCGACTCGCTCCCACCGGTCTACCCCCGGAACGTCCCGTTCGTCTTGCGAGCGTTCGGGGCTGCCGTGGCGCTCGTCGGGATGTTCCTCTTCGTACTGAGCCGGTTCATCGACGTGCCGGCGACGCTCGCCGATCCGATTGTGGCGACGAGCGCCGTCTCCCTGATCGTCTCTCACGTCGGTGTCATCAACCGCGAGTACTTCCGGAAGCGGCGCCACGAGACGAGCACCCCCCGGGACGTGATCGGAAGCGCGAAGAACGAGGCCGGGGTGGCCGTGGTGGTGCTCTGGTTCGCGGCCGCCGGTGGTCCGATCGGCGCGCTGGCCGCGTTCGTCACGGTGAAGCTACTCGCGGAGTGGCGGGACTACCGCGGCGGGCAGTCGTCCGACCCCGACGAGGAGGCGGGGACGCTCCCGCCCGTGGCGGCTCCGGACGTGTCGCCGACGGCTGAGCTCCATCCGAACCGGCGGGCCGTCCGCGGTGCCGCGCTCTGGCAGGGCGCGACATCCGCCGTCGGCGGCGGCCCGGCGTACCTCCTCGCGTGGGTTGGGCTCACCGGCGGATCGACAGGGACGGTCACCGCCACGGTGGTCTGTTTCGGCCTCCTGCCGGCCGGCCTCGGCGGGCTAAAGGCCGTCGAGTATGCCGTCACTCACGGTACGCTGGCGTACCAACGCCGCGACGATGCGGTAGTCGCGTACGACGACTTCACCGGGGCGGTCCAATGGGCTATTCCCGTCGATGACCTCCGGGACGCCGAGCTGTGCCAGGGAGAGCTCGTCGACCGCGCCTGCGACACCCGGACGTTCTCGCTCACCACATTTGCGGGGGAGTATGACCACAGCATAGCGCACCTCCGGGAGTACGATCAGGCCGTCGAGGCGTTCGAACTCCCCGTCAAGACGGCGGCATTCGGCCCACTCGACCGACGCGTGGCCGGGATAGCGGCCACAGTTGGAGCCTGTGGCATCGCCGTCGTCGCTGGCGTCGGCTACTACGCTCCCTCCATCGCTGCGGTCGCCGCCGGGTTCGGCGGCCCGTTGGGCGTCGTCGCTCTCAGGTCGGCGTGGCGGTGGGCGCTCCCGGCGACGCCGTGAGAGCGCTCGGCTGGTCTCGACAGTTCCATAAGGTCGTTTTGATGTTCGCCCTCATCAACAGTGAATCGCTACGTGAATCGCTGGAACCGTAACTCAGCATCGCACGAGCATCGGGCGACCTTGCTCCGAGAGGAGGTCGGTCTTTCATCTCGTCGGGGTGGAGGTCCGCAGGACGCTCCTCACCGTACCGGTCGTCTGCTGCCTTGTGATGACGGTGGTGCCGGTCGGCCGACTGGAGCCGTTCCTTGTTACCCGTGATCGACGTACAAACGGAGAAACCCAAGAGGAGTGATAAAGAAAAATATGTAGACGCTTGTCGAAGTGATCTCAACCACGCTAAAGTGGTCTAGAATAGCTAGGAGAACGACAGCGGCGAGAATAATGTCTACTACTCGTCCAGGACGTGTTTTAGAGAGGATTGTAACCATCTATTCAGGTGCAGTTCAAGAAGGCTAAAAGTTACTTTGTTCGAATATAGCGCTGCCGAATTTTACAGATATCGACGTAGTTGGGTCGCACTTGGGACGGTTTACTGGGAACTCCCCCGTTCGATTTTGGCCTTTGGATAGCTGACCCAACGGAAGCAGGCAGTATCGTTTATACTAACCAAGGGATTCAAGAACATTTTGGTAACGATAGGAAGGCCGCTGTGGAATGAGCTCAAACGAGTCAGGGCTCGTCGAGCAACGAGCGAGCTCGCTGCACGTAACTGTTCGCACCCCAGCTACGGGCGTCGCTGGTGTCATCGAGGAGCAGCCGTGCCTCGGCAGTTGAGAGCTGTTCAGTTCGAACGAACACCGAGAGCAGCGTCGGCGTCGTGACGAGTCGGGTATCAGCGAGCGAGGCGTGGATCAAACGCTCGTCGGGACCGGGATTCGACTGGATCGCGCAGTCGACGCAGATCGGGTGTGTGACTCGTTCGTCTTTTCCCCGGGTATGTGCCTCCCCCGCGTCTGTACCGGGAACCGCATCGCAGAAGGCACAGCCAGCAAGTGTCTGTTGGATCACTTTCCTCCCTCGTCGGTGTCGCGAGCGGCGGTCCAGCCTCGATGGAAGATCGCGAGCTGGAGTATCGAGTCGAATGCCTCGTCGCTTGGCTCGTGGACGAGAACGCGTTCGTTGGGGATGGGAGTGACGACATCGTCGTCGACGAGGTCATTGACCAGAGAATGGGCTCTCCTCTCGTCAATATCCGCTACTGCGACGCGGGCGGCATCTTGATCCTGTGCGACGAGTTCCGCTTCAAACCGTTCGTGGTCGGCTGATGCATCGTCGAGTGCGTCTGTACTGGGCATGGGAATCACGTCGGCGCGTATTGACGCGCCTCGGCCTCTCAGGCGCGGACAAACTACTCGCTGCTATGTGTTTAACCAACGCTGCAAGGGAGCTATGGTTCTGTGTTGGTTAATTCGCGGCGGAGTGACGAACTCGTTTCGCGATACAGGTTCACCTTTGGGACAGCCCTTACTCACTCCACAGGGCCGCTATCCGGTCTTCAATTTCGTCGAGGACGAGCCGAAGTACGTCTCGATAGTCGGTCGGCCACGAAGCGTCGTCGCCGGGAGTGGGAGCAGTCGGCGGGGAGTCGGAAGGATTCTGTTGGCTTACTCGTCTTCGAGTGCGGCGTAGATCTCCGCGTGGCGGCGTCCGTCAAGTTTCCCCATCTCAAGGGCGATCACATGACGTTCCTCGTCGCTGTCGGCCGCCTGATACCGCTCGTATAATCGGCGAACTTCTTCATCGACCGTCGCCGAGGAATCGGTGCTGGACGCCATCTCTGTGTCGAACATACTCTGTGTGTCCCTTTATCAGTTACGACGAGCGCACGCTCGGAAGTAGATCACTGCGGTCTCAGTGTCGACGGCGGATTCATCGGTCGCAAAGCGGTGCAGTAAGGCGCGAATTTCGTCGCCGTAGTCGAACGTGTGTCCGTTCAGCATGTAGAAGACGACTACCGTTCGGAGCGCCGTTCGCTTGTTCCCGTCAACGAAGGGATGGTCTGCAACGAGAAGCCGCATCAAATGTACCGCTTTTTCATGCAGTGTCTGTGGAACCTCCCCAAAGTATCCTTCAGAGACGTACTGCACTGCAGATTCGATTGCGTCCTCCGATCTGACTCCGGGTTCCGTGGCATCGCCTTCCTCGACGATCTGCTCGTGGAGATCGAGGATGAGCTCGACCGAAGGATACGCGACATCGGCAGTCACAATTGCGACTCTCTCGCGCTCGCCAATAGTCGTTTCTTCCTTGCAGCGTCGCTCGCCGTCCTTATCTCTCTTAGTGGTCGGTTCTAGCGCGTTGCTGACGGGCACGTTCGTAGCGTGTTCGCTCGTTCCGAGCAGTCGCCCAGTCGCCGAGGTCTCCGTAGACGTCATCGACCGTCCGGTCGTCGCTCGATTCTGCGGCGTCGACGGCCGCTGGCGTCGGGGCACCGTACGTGTCCTCGTACGCCTCGATCCGCGAGCTCAGTTCCCGAACGCGCTGCTGGAGGTCTTCGACGGAGTGGTCGGCCGCGAGCTGGTTGATTCGCCGCCACTCGAAGTAGGCGTCGTTGCGCTCGTACGTGGCCGGATGGCCATCGTGGCGCGTGACGATACCGAGTTCGCTGAACCAACCCAGATATTTCCGAGCGGCTCTGTTGAAGTCCTCAGAGATTTACATGTTCGTCTTGTAATTCCACGAGATGAAGGCCCACCCGAAGTCGCAGGTTCTCCGGTTTACTGGGAAGGCGATCCAACTGGCCCGCCGCGCAGTCTCCCGATACTCCTCGAAGTTTTCTAAACACCGCTATACACTCTCGCAGCACGTTGTTCTGCTCTGTCTCAAAGTTCGGAAGAACACGACCTATCGTGGTCTGCTTGACGAACTGGTCGAGATGTCACGCATCCGTCGAACCTTTGGCTATCCGAACTTCCTACTCCATCAACGCTTTGTGAGGTACTGATGTTCGAGCTAAGGAGCCCTCTCTTGACTACCCGAGAAGTGTGGACGTTATACGTCGACTATCATGTATGGCTCTCAGTAAATGAGGCGACCCGACTTATCGTCCGCAAGAGATGCTGAAGGTTTTCTATTCAGATAGCCTACTCCAATTGGATGACGATCACCGCTGAACTTGTCCTTCGCTCACCTTCGCTTCCTCTCGTTAACATCGCGGACTATAGTCGATCTGCGGAGATCGAAAGCATGCAGGGCCTCAGTCTCCAACCGGGTCTACAGCTATTCATCATCCAGACACGTGCCGAGGAAGGCATCTCCGAAGATGACCTCTTGGCGCTTGATGAAGTCATAGAGGCGACGCTGCTTGGACAATCGAGTAGCAAAGCGATATTTAAGCTTTCCGTCGAACTCGACGAGACGCTCGCGACCGCGTTTGACAGGAACACCAATGGCGCGGTGATGGACTCGATACGCGTCACTGGTGAGGGATGGCACAAAGAAGAACTGTTCAAGGATTACGCTGAATTCACCGCGTTTCGGACGACGTGCGAGGAGAACGATATCGACGTGGAAATCCTCTCTCTGACCCAGACATCGGCGCACTCAGACGATAACCCACCCTATGGATTGACTAAGCGACAGCACGAAGCGCTAACACTCGCCTTCTCTGGGGGGTATTACGAACGACCGCGTCAGGTTACCGCCGAACAACTCGCTGAGGACTTGGATATTTCTCAGCCGGCGATGTCGAATCTTCTTCGTCGCGGTGAGCGTCAACTCCTTTCCGAGACAATCGACGCACAGAGGCATATAAATTAGTTTTCTAAATAACATCGGAATCAAGCCGGTAGCCCTCTTTCGTTTGGATGTCTCATGGAATACACGACGCTTGGTTCGACCGGAATGGAAGTCAGTCGCATCTGCCTCGGGGGCATGAGTTTCGGGACCCAGAACGATGTACACGACTGGATTCTGAATGAAGAGAAGTCGAGCGAGATCATCGAGCGCGCCATCGATCTCGGGATTAACTTCTTCGATACCGCGAACGCCTACTCGATGGGCGAATCTGAGCGGATCCTCGGAAACGTCCTCGACGACTACGACCGCGACGAACAGGTCGTCGCCACAAAGGTTTTCCTACCGACGAATACGTTCTCGGATGAAGATGACCCCCATCCGAACGCGTCCGGTCTCTCGCGAAAGACGATCGAGCAGGAACTACAGCACTCTCTCGACCGTCTCGGCATGGAGTCGGTAGACCTCTACCAAATTCACCGGTGGGATCCTCAAACCCCAATTGAGCAGACGTTACGTGCACTCGACGACGCCGTCCGTCGCGGGCAGGTACGCTATATCGGCGCATCCTCGATGTGGGCACATCAGTTCGCCGAGGCGCTCCACGTGAGTGATTCGCTCGGTGTGGAACAGTTCACAACGATGCAGAACCACTACAACCTACTCTACCGCGAGGAGGAGCGCGAGATGCTCCCGATGTGCGAGCAGAAGAACGTCGGTGTCACCCCATGGTCCCCGCTGGCCCGCGGTCGACTCACGCGACCACACGAAGAGATGAAATCGACGACGCGCGGGGAGTCCGACGTGTACGCCGACCAGCACGGGTACCTCGAGTACGGTGGCCGTGAGATCAACGAGCGCGTTGAGGAACTCGCTTCGGAGAAGGGAGTGAAGATGGCACAAATCTCGCTAGCCTGGGTACTCCACCAAGACGTCGTCGATGCCCCAATCGTCGGCACAACGAGCGTCGAGCACCTAGAAGATGCTGTCGAGGCGCTCGATGTCGATCTCTCCGATTCCGATCTCGAGTATCTCGAGGAACCCTATGAACCGATGCCAGTCGTCGGGCATGAATAACTGGCCAGTGCTTCTGTACGTTTGGATTTAGCGAAGAAAGATCATCTTGTTGTGATTATTTCGCCTCGAACAGGCCCCTAATAGACTACCCGTTATTTATCGACGCTCTTACGCAAAGCTACGGAAAAGTCAGTGCATTCCGCCGACGTATGGCGAGTATGTCTACAATCCAGCCAACCTTCGGCGGAATGCTTGGAAACCTAATCGACGACGGTATCTTAGAGCTTCGGACCGAGCCGCTCGACGCCCTCGTCGAGCGGCGACTCAAGCAACTCTGGGAGCACACACCGTGCCCTCGCTGCGGAAATCGGATGATCAGAACGTGGGAGCACCCTGACCGTGTCTGGTGTCGCAGCTGCCAGTTCAAACCCGCCTACACCTACGGCACACCCTTCAGCGAGAAGGACCTCCCCGCAGGCGAGGTCCTTCTCGCGTTCATTCTCTACGCAGATACCTTGCTCGGCATCAATCAAATCGCGATTGTGCTTGACCGCGCGTACAACACGATTCACACAGCAATTCGTGACCTGGAAGCCGCGCTCGAGCGCGGCTTCCCAATTGTCTGGAACCGTCTTAAACGGCCGCACAGCGGTCCATTACAAATCGATGAGAGCGGCAAAGTCTGCTCAGGATACAAGGGCCAAGACCCGCCGCGAACCCGTCCGGGCCGCGGCGGGTCGTTTCGAAGAGGACGCACTCGATGGCAGGGGCGTCACGGTGATCAACTAACGCTCGTCGCGGCCTGCCGCGACGAACTCACTGTCATTCGCGCGAAGAAAGGAATTCGCTACGAGGGTGATCTTGGCCCAGTAATTGAGGAGGCTGAAGACCTCTCCCAGCCACTGGGAGTGGTCTGGACTGATGGACTCCAAGCGTATCGCTGGATGGAGTACGACCACCGGACAGTCATCCACGAGGAACGGTACGTTTCGCCGGACGGCGTCCACATCAATCAGGTTGAGTGTCTGTGGTCACTCCTGCACCCGTGGCTGCGGAAGTTCCACGGCCTGTCCAAGCAGGGCTTGGAACAGGCCGCTCACACCTTCGGCTGCGTTCGGTCCTTGAACAGGATCGGCGCGTCACTGTTCGCACTCATCGATTGCTTCACCCTCCACCGTTTCCGTAGCTTTGCGTAAGAGCGACTCATGACCAAACAGTAGCATGTGGTAACCAAAGGCATCGACGAGATTACGTTGAGAGCGCATACCGGCGCTGTAAGTTTTCGATCTCTACCTGACGCAAGACTTTTTTCGTCGTATAGGTCCCCATTGTCGGCGATTCGAGTCCTGGTGTCGTCGTCTCTGACTGCGTATAAGATCCAATGTGAGTTGAGCTTCCGTTGAGTGAAATGTGCAGAGTATTTCAAAATATATACAATTATATTGACGTTCCGATAACAAACTATTGGAGTCCCACCCAATTCAGTAATTGAGCTTTATGTGAATATAGTCTGCTATTCAGGAATTCTTGTTGCTGTATGATTGTTAATAGTCAATATTATTTCTAACTATGGCTATTTTATCAGTTAAGTTTCCTAGATTGTTCTATTAGATAACATATATGATGTATCCTGATCCCGACATTCTTGTATAAATTATACACTTCTATTTGTGTAGATATTTAACTATCCTCTCATGACTCATGGGAGAGTAGAACATCTTCGAGCGCGTAGCCTCCTTCACAAAATGGATCACCACATCCGTTGTTCCATCGACCTCGGCAGGTCAACCTGCAGCGGTTGACCTGTCGAAGCCAGTCAATCAGACCGACGAACGACGGACTGTGGTTCACATTGTCGACTGAAGTCCACTTCAACGGACTGTGGCCTAAACCAGAACCGATGTGTGGAGATAACACGCTCCACCAAGCGGAATACTGTACGGGTTGCGGTGTACCGTCTCTGACTCACGCTGTGTTTCGATTAGTCATCTGCGGGGACTACTTTCTCCGGGTTTTGTTTACTCGGCCACTCCAGGGTCGGGATGTAATCTGCGTTTGCCTCGATGAGTTCTTCGGTCATCTCGTGTAGTTCGTCTAGTGAACAAGCGGCGCTTGACAGAGGATCGAGCTTTACTGCTTGGTGGACTTTCTCGCGGTTACCCTCTAAGGCACCTTCCACCGCCAGTTCGTAGATTGCAGAGTGCTGGCGGTCTAGAGCGGCAAGTTGTGTCGGCAACTCTCCAATCGAGGCTGGGTGAAGGCCGGTACCGTCGACAAAGACCGGAACTTCCACACAGGCGTCTGCAGGAAGGTTTTCGATGGCGTTCGATTCGTTGGACACGTTGAGGTTGAACCGGCGCTGAGTTCCCGTTTCCAACGAATGGATGAGCCGGGACGCGTATTCCTCGGAACGTTCGACACTAACCTCGTTGAGATCGACGTCCAGTTCGGGATCGTCGCGCTCTTCGGACCGCGCAAGCCATCCCTCTAGGTATGTCGCGGTTGGCATCCGTTCGGCGAAGTTCGTCCCGGACATCTCCTCGATAAGTGCATCGTCTGTTCGGATGTACGGGAGGTACTCACTCATGTGATGGCTTGATTCCGTGGGGAACGCGCCGAAGTGCTTCATCATCTCGAAACGGACCGTGTCCTTGCGGTACGTCTCTTCGTCGTCGTAGGCCTCTTTGAGTGCCGGATAAAGACTCTCTCCGTCGTGTTCGCAGGTGAGGAACCAAGCCATGTGGTTGATGCCGGCAACCCAGTACTCGAGTTCGTCCTGTGGCGTTTCCGTGTACTCTGCGATCGCCTCAGCGGTGTGTGGGACGGAATGACAGAGACCAACGACCTCGATGTCAGTCGCGTCAAAGACAGCCTTACAGAGGATGGCCATTGGGTTCGTATAGTTGAGTAGAAGGGCATCGGGACACAGCTCTTCCATGTCGTCCGCGAGGCCGAGGATTGTCGGAATCGTCCGAAGGCCACGGAAGATTCCACCCGGTCCAGTCGTGTCACCGATTGCTTGCTTCACTCCGTATTTCTCCGGGATCCGGATCTCGTTTTCGAAGGGCTCAGTCCCACCAACGTTGATCATGTTGAGGACGTAGTCCGCGTCTTCAAGGGCTTCGCGTCTGTCAAGTGTCGCTGAGACAGTCGTCTCGAGTCCTTCGTTTTCCACCATCGCCTCAGCGACACGCTGCGTCTGTGTGAGCCGATGTTTGTCGATGTCCATCAACGCGATATGGCTGTCAGACAACTCGTCGAACGAGAGGATGTCGCCGATGAGTTTCTTTGCAAATACCATACTCCCAGCTCCGATTAGGGCAATCTTTGGCATTGCTACTACGTGTCTCTTGGTTTGTTATAAGTATTTCGCCGTACCACCCTCAATTCTACTCCGACTTATCTAGGCTTAGGGACGCGTGTGGTGAAATGTAGCACACGTACTGTCTGAGTGTGTCCCAATGGGCCTTAGCGTGCGGCCCCTGCCTCGACACAACGGGTTGTGGGAGTCTCATTTTCATGATCCGTGAAATTATTATCTACTATAAATCGTGTAGGATTGGTTCCTCTTCGGGCTTTGTGGATTGAAGGCCGTGAAATGCCGATAACACTTTTCGTGACGCTATTTCACGTATCATGAAAACATCTATGTGTGACGATACCGTGAGTCGAACTATGACAACCAACCGCTTTGACGTGGCCCAAGACGACGGATATCTAGCGACGACGACGGTTACGAGTTTCCGCATCATTGAGGCTCTAAAACGCCGCGACGGTGCCACAGTCCAACAACTCGTCGAAGAGTTAGGGCTCGCCTCGGGGACCGTTTACAAACATCTCAACACGCTTCAATCGATCCAGTATGTCGACAAAGATGGATCTGAGTACCGTCTCGGTCTGGGGTTTCTTGAACTAGGTATTGCTGCCCGCACCCAGCGAAATCTCTATAACCAGACCTACGATTCACTCGAAAGTTTAGCCGAGACGACTGGAGGTGTGACGACGCTCATGGTTCCAGAACACGGGTTTGGTGTCTACCTCACACAGATTGTCCCCTCGGGTGCGACGGCTCCGCCACACCAAGAGGGTGAGCGAGCACACCTCCACGCTACCGCTGGGGGAAAAGTAATTCTCGCCTATCAACCGACAGAGACTGTTGAGTCGTGGTTGGAAAATCGGTCACTACCGGCGCTGACACCGTTCACTATCTCGGATCCGGAGGAACTCCAGTCAGAGCTACAGTCTGTGCGGGATAGACGGGCTGCCCATTCGCGTCGCGAGCAGTTCGAAGAGTGGCATGCGGTCGCCGCTCCGGTTACGGACGATGACGACGAAGCTATTTGTGCGGTGGGTATCAAAAAGCCGGTCGACCCTAATGCGGACACAACAGACATGTCCGAGTTCAAGAACTTGCTCGGGAGTACGGTGAGTTCTATCGAGAGTAAACTACGGTTCAGATAGTCTAACAAGATTACACCCCTATGCTCGTAATTTCTGGTTCGAACACGGTTCTGACCGCGCCCACACATATATAATACCAACTAGCGAAAGCAGAAGTATGACTGATGATTCGATTGACCGACCGAACGTCCTCATGATCGTGACCGATCAACACCGGTGGGACACAGTTGGTGCGCACGGTTCACCGATGGATCTCACACCGAACATCGATCAACTCGCTGCCGAGGGTCTTCGATTCGACAACGCAGTTACTCCACAGCCGGTCTGTGGTTCGTCGCAATCGGTTATTCATACTGGTCGATATGCAACTGAGACGGGCGTTTGGCGTCACTCACTTCCACTTGCTGACGGGGAACGAACGCTCGCACACTACTTCGCTGAGAACGGGTACGAGACGGGTTTCGTCGGGTCATGGCATCTGGCGGGGACATTTGACGAACCGGTGCCAGCGTCCCACCGTGGTGGCTACGAGGACTTCTGGATCGGTGCTGATGTTCCCGAGTTCATGACTCAGCCTACGGAAGGGATGCTGTTCGACGAGAACGGCGAGCCTGTGACGTTCGATAAGTACCGTGCGGACGCCTTCGCTGACTTCGCTATTGACGCAATCGAGACGCTTTCGGAACCATTCTTCTTGATGGTCGGCTTCTTGGAGCCACACGACCAGAACGATCAACAGACGTTCGTCGCCCCCGAGAGATACGCAGAACGCTATAGAAACAACCCGTATGTTCCGCCGGATCTCCGTGACCGGCCAGGAAACTGGTTCAACGAACTGCCGGACTATTACGGCGCAGTCGAACGTATAGACGAGTGTATTGGCCGACTTACTGATACGCTTGCACGCACAGGTGCTCGTGACGAGACGATAGTTGCATTCACATCTGATCATGGGTGTCATTTCCGTAGTCGCCCCGGTGAGTATAAGCGCACCTGCCATGATGCATCAGTCCATGTCCCGGCTGTCCTTCATGGACCGGGAATCGATGCTGGACGCGTCGTCGAGCAGACCGTCAGCCTTGTTGACTGGGCACCGACGATTCTCGACGCCGCTGGCAATGACGTTCCCGAGTCGATGCACGGCCACAGCTTACTCGACGACGACCACCCCAGAATGGGTGAGGCGTTCATCCAGCTCAGTGGCTCGGAAATCGGCCGAGCAATCCGAACGGATCGCTGGAAACTGGGAGTTTCCGCACCGACGTTGACCGGATGGCGCGGGGGCAAAGCAGAGAAGTCGAGCGACCACTACGTTGAGAGATACCTATACAACCTCGCGCGTGACCCCGCTGAACAGGTCAACCTCGTCGGTCGGCCCGAGTACAGAGCTGTCTTCGAACGGCTCAGAGACCGATTGCTTGAGTATATCCGTGATGTCGAAGGTGAAGACCCGACTATCGATCCGGTCTCCAACCCCGGGTATCAGGACTACTGACCCCACTTCTGTTGAATTGTCTTTCGTCTCGACCCCTCCAACAGAGCTGTCTTCGAAACGATCTCTGTCTTGATTTCATGATGTATGAAAATTCTAATGTCGTCAATATCGACCGGAGATGGACACAGGTGGCACATCCCCACGAGTGGACTGTTGGCAACCAAAATGATTTCATATACCATAGAATCTCTTGGAGACGAGTTCTGCTGTTGAGTCGACTCGCTACAGCTTTAGCGGCCGTCCTCTGAAGTTGCCCGACTGCTCCGAGTTTGCTCTCAGTCTTGCCGAGAGGCCTCAACGAACGAATCTCTGCGAGAGCAAGATTTAACACGAATAACAATCTTGGTCGTGACATGGGTAAGCTAGACGTTCAGCACCTCAAGAAGGTGTTCCACGACAATAGTGGAGACATCGTTGCTGTCGACGACTTTGATGTGGAGATCGAAGATGGCGAGTTCATCGTTCTCGTTGGGCCTTCTGGCTGTGGGAAGTCCACGACACTTCGATGTATCGCAGGGCTCGAAACACCAACATCCGGTGAGTTGGTACTTGACGGCGAGACAGTTACTGATAAAAAGCCTAAGGCGAGGAACATGGCGATGGTGTTCCAGAACTACGCGTTGTACCCGCACATGACCGCAGAGGAGAACATGTCGTTCGGTCTAAAGATGACGACTGACCTCTCGAAAGACGAGATTCGAGAGCGGGTACACGAGGCAGCTGAGATGATGGGTATCGGTGACCTACTCGGTAAGACACCGGGTGAACTCTCCGGTGGACAGCAACAACGCGTCGCGCTCGGTCGTGCTATCGTCCGCGAACCAGAAGTGTTCCTGATGGACGAACCGCTCTCGAACCTCGACGCGAAACTCCGAACGACGATGCGGACAGAACTCCAGAAGATTCAGCAAGAGTTCGACGTGACGACCATCTACGTCACACACGACCAGACCGAAGCGATGACCATGTCTGACCGCATCGCCGTGCTCAACGACGGTGAACTCCAGCAGATTGGGACTCCGTTGGAATGCTACCACCAGCCAGAGAACCAGTTCGTCGCCGGCTTCATCGGTTCACCCTCGATGAACTTCTTCGATGTCGAACTCGACACGAGCGGCGAGACACCGACGCTCGTTCACGACGCTTTTAGCTACGAGTTGGACGACGACGTATACACAGATATCGGACGTTCGGAGGGTCAGTTCACCCTTGGTATCCGCCCTGAAGATATCGAAGCGGTACCAGCCGACACACACAACGCGTTATCACCGGCGGTGGAGGTAACCGAACCGCTGGGTGACGTCACCTACGTCTACCTCCAAATCGACGGCGAGCAGTATACTGCGACGCTGGAAGGCGACATCGTTATCGAACCAGGTAGGCAGCTCACCGTTCAATTCCCACAGGACCGGATTCACCTCTTCGACGGGAAGACGGGCGAGACACTCCGGAACCGTGAACCGCCAGAGTCCAGTGACATCGACGCGCTCGTTGGCCTCAACAACGTTGGTAGCGTTGAGGTCGGTGCCGAGTGACGGTGCAGGATATCCACCTGTAGTCAACTTGGCTAGCGAAGCGTCGTAGTCCAGACCAAACCTCTTCTTCACCGATAGGGTAGTTAACGCCGCTGCCGATAATGTGGCCATTAGTAAATTATAAATAATGGTGGTCTAATGTGTGGTGTAGGGTTTACCCCATGACAGAGAGTAACTCATCCAGTTTGAGCAGACGTTCACTCGTGAAAAACCTCAGTATCGGCGCAGGCGTCGCACTCGCGGGATGTACGGGTGGCGGTAACAGCGGAGGCGACAGACAACTCGGCGGGGGGGATGGGGACACCGCAACCGATCAAAGTAACAGTAGTGGAGCAGGGGCTACAAAAGAGGTGCTCTTTTGGGAGTACACGTTCCCCAACGACGACTCTCCACCAATCTGGAAGGACGCGTTCAAAGAGAATTACAACGCCCGAGGTGACGCACCGCTGACTATCGGGCGGTTCTCATACGAAGACCTCCGACAGAAGTTCCTCACGGGTGCTCGGACCGGTGATCCCGATGTCATTGAGGGGGTCCTCGCTCACCTGACGGAGTATATCAAGGCCGGACACCTCGAACCGCTTGACGACCGTGTCGAAGAACTGGATTACTTCGACGGCTTCGTCGACTCTGCGCTCGACGCGATGCGGTATCAAGGGAAGCTCTACGGCCTTCCGTACATGGGCAACGGCCGGGCACTCATCTACCGGATGGACATTCTCGAAGAACTGGGTCAGGAGCCACCAGAGACCGCTCAGGAGTTTCAGGAGATTGGCCGACTCATCAACAAGGAAGTCGACGGCGTTCAGGCCTACCACAACTGTACGAAGGATGGCAGCGTCCGGGCGTTCCAAGAGTGGATGTCACACGTCTACCAACACACGGACCAGCTCTACGTTCTCGAGGGTGACGCGTGGGCGTTGAATATCGACGCCGATACGCTCGGTCAGATATTCGACAACTGGTACTACCAAGTGTGGGCGGCCGACGAACCGCTCGGTAACCCAGACCAACTCGGGACGGGATGGCAGGTCAATGACCCCGGCTACCTCAACGGCCAGTTCGCCTTCATCGAGTGCGGGACGTGGCTCCGTAGCTGGACGACTGGGACCAACATCAACGATACCGAGGCGACGACCACGCTCCTCAACGAGAACACCGGTGTCGGTCACCTCCCTTACGGTGACAGCGGCTCGAGGGGGACCTTCCTCGAAGTCAAACCGATAATGATGAATTCACACAGCGAACAGAAGGATGCCGCGTGGGATGTTATCGCCACGTTCGCCAGTCCTGACACGATGAACGCGATGGGTGAGGACGCTCCAGGAAACGCGATGACACCCGTTCACGACGAGGTTGAATCGACCATCGACAACGAGAACTGGGAACCGTTCGTCGACGTGTTCGAGACCGGCCGCGCACTCGCGAAGGTCGGATGGGGCCCCGTCCGCGAGCCGTTCTACCGTCTCATGCAGGAGGTCTCCTACGGTAAGACCGACCCATACAAGGCCGGAACGCAACTCCACGAAGAGCTAACGGCACTCGAAAGCGAACTGTAGAACGCCATGGCCGCACAAGACATCTCGTCGAGCCCACTTTCGCCGTACGTAGAGGAGTTCAAGCAGTTCGCCTCGGACACGTGGTTGGGCTACGCTATGGTGCTCCCGGCCGTGATTATGCTCGGCGTCATCATCGTCTATCCGACGCTTCGGGGAATCCAACTGGCGTTCTTCGAAGTGTCACTTTTGAACCCCGAGCAGATGACGTTCGTCGGCCTCGGAAACTTCGGGCAAATGCTGTCCGACGCGACGTTCAGGTCGGCACTCTGGCACACGGTCCTGTTGACGGCTGTCGCTGTCTCGCTACAGTACCTACTTGGGTTGGGATTAGCGCTGGCGCTCAAAGAGAAGGTGCCCGGAGCTGGCTTCTTCCGTAGCGCCTCGATGATCACCTGGGTGCTTCCCGGCATCGTGATGGTCATCATCTTCCGCTTTCTCGTCCAACCCGACTTCGGCCCGGCCAACATCGTCCTCGCGAAGTTGGGTATGGAGACGACGTACTGGTTCGGCCGGCCAGGTGTCGCGTTCCCGCTCATCGTCGTGATGCACGTGTGGCGTAACGTTCCGTTCTATGCCATCGCGCTCATGGCGGCGATGAAGTCCATCCCTGAGACCCAATACGAGGCTGCCCGGCTCGATGGCGCGGGACCGTTGCAAGCCTTCCGGTACATCACCCTCCCGCAGATATCGTACGTGTCGATGATTATGATCGTGCTGCACGTCATCTTCACGTTCAACAACTTCGACATCGTCTATCTCTCGACCGGCGGCGGGCCGCTCGGGAACACCGAGGTGATGGCGACGTACATCTACAAGCAGGCGTTCGAACAGTACGCCCTCGGGTACGGGGCGAGCATGGCACTCGTGATGCTCATCATCATGATGGCCTTCACCGTCGTGTACGTGAGGCTGGAGGCTCGCGATTAACCGAACAGACCAATGGCAACTGACTCACCCACACACTCGTCTTCGAACCGTTCGCTGACCCAACGCTTCGACGCGTGGCTAGCTGACGATATGTCGCCGCGCCGTCTCGCTGGCGTGTACGCCGTCCTCGGCCTCTACTTTATTTTCCTTCTGTTGCCGGTGGCGTACATGCTGCTCGTGACGTTCACGTCCCAAGAGTTCCTCTACTCGACACAACTTATCCCGTCGCTCGGTGACTTCACCATCCAGAACTACCTCATCGTACTGCAGACGGGTGCATTCCAGGGCTACTTCGTTAACTCAGTCGTCATCGCGGTTTCGACGACCGCCCTGACGCTCGTTGTCGGGACGTTGGCGGCGTACTCACTGAGCAGATTCGAGTTCCCCGGTCGGCAGTCGATTCTGCTGTCGTTCCTCGCGACACAGATGCTGCCGCTGGTGCTCATCCTCATCCCGTTTTTCCTACTGATGTTCTCGCTGAACCTCATCGACTCATATCTCGGCATTGTCATTGCACACTCTGTCGGTGGGATTCCGCTGGGTACTTGGCTGTTGAAGGGCTACTTCGACGACATCCCGACCTCGCTCGACGAGGCAGCGAAGATGGACGGCTGTTCACGTCTGGATATCCTGTGGCGTATTATCGTCCCGCTGTCGCTCCCCGGCATCGCCGTTGCGGGGTTCTACACGTTTATCCTCTCGTGGAACGACTACCTGCTCGTCTCCATCCTGTCGCAGACGGCCGCAACGCGTACGCTTCCGTTTGGCCTCCAGTTGTTCCAGTCGCAGAACACGGTCGCGTGGGAACTGCTGCTGACGGCCGCGACGATTACCATCGTTCCTGTGGTCGTCCTGTTCGCGTTCGTCCAGAGTTACATCGTCGAGGGGCTTGCCAGCGGTGGGATGAAAGGGATGTAATCCGTTTTCGCCACGCATTCGACGAGCCAGACAATACATACCGACATTCCGAGACACACTATGACACGAATCACTAACTACGAGTTGTTCGAGGTACCGCCGCGGTGGCTGTTCCTCCGTATCGAAACGAGCGACGGCATCGTCGGCTGGGGTGAACCGGTCGTCGAAGGCCGGTCACACTCCGTTCGGGCCGCCGTCGAGGAACTCATGGAGACGTATCTGCTCGGCGAGGACCCGAGCCGAATCGGAGACCACTGGCAGACGATGTACCGTGGTGGCTTCTATCGCGGTGGTCCAGTTTTAATGTCCGCAATTGCCGGCATCGACCAAGCGTTGTGGGACATCAAGGGCAAGCAGTTCGACGCACCGGTGTACGAACTCCTCGGAGGTCCGGTTCGGGACCGTGTCCGCGTCTATCAGTGGGTGGGTGGCGATCGGCCCGCCGCCGTCGGCGACGCTGCCGCGGAGAAAGTTGATGCTGGGTTCACGGCGCTCAAGATGAATGCGACGCCAGAAATTCGCCGAGTGGACAACCCGAGTGCTGTCGCCGACGCCGTCGATCGACTCCGGACTGTTCGGGAGGCGGTCGGTCCTGAGATCGACATCGGCGTCGACTTCCACGGGCGAGTCACGAAGCCGATGGCCAAGCGACTGGCGAAGGCGCTCGAACCACACGAGCCGTTCTTCATCGAGGAACCGGTTCTCCCCGAGCACAACGACGCGCTCCCAGAGATTGCGGCGCAGACGTCGACACCCATCGCAACAGGCGAACGGATGTATTCACGGTGGGACTACAAACACGTCTTCGAGGATCAGTCAGTCGACGTTATCCAGCCAGATCTGTCACACGCGGGCGGCATCACCGAAGTGAAGAAAATCGCAGCGATGGCTGAGGCGTACGACGTGGCGATGGCACCACACTGCCCACTCGGTCCGCTTGCGCTCGCCTCCTGTCTCCAAGTTGACGCCATCGCGCCAAACGCGCTCATCCAAGAACAGAGCCTCGATATCCACTACAACGAGAGCAACGATGTACTGGACTACCTCGAAGACCCCTCGGTCTTCGACTACGATGACGGCTACGTTGATCTCCCTGACGGGCCGGGCCTCGGCGTTGACATCGACATCGACTACGTTCGCGAGCGCGCCGAAATCGACGTCGATTGGCACAATCCTGTCTGGCGACACGACGATGGGAGTGTCGCTGAATGGTAGACACACACCGACACGAGGGTCGAGTCGCCATCGTAACGGGGTCGACGAAAGGTATCGGTGCAGGTGTCGCTAAGCGCCTCGCCCGAGAGGGTGCGACCGTCGTCGTCAACGGGCGCTCGGCTGACAACGGCCAAGAGACAGTCAATGCTATCCGTGAACTCGGTGGCGAATCGATGTTCGTCGAGGCCGACATGCGCGATCCTGCGGCAATCGAAGCACTAATCGAAGAGACTGTAGACCGTTACGGACGCCTCGATGTGCTCGTCAACAACGCCGGCGTCCAAACGGAGACGACGGCGGCTGAAGCGACGATGGAAGACTGGAAATTCGTCCTCGAGACTGATTTCCGTTCGTTCTGGTTGTGCGCCAAACACGCCGCCGAACACATGCCTGTAGGTGGGTCAATCGTCAACATGTCCTCGAACCACGCCTTCTTGACGATGCCTGGGTTGTTTCCCTACAATGCTGTCAAGGCGGGCATCAACGGGATGACGCGTGCACTTGCGCTCGAACTCGGTCCTCTCGGGATCACCGTCAACACCGTCAATCCGGGATGGGTCGAGGTCGAACGCACGCAAGCGGAGTTGAGCGCAGACGACCGCGAGCGTGTTGAGGCAATCCACCCAGTCGGTCGAATCGGCGTCCCCGAGGACGTTGCCGCGACAGTAGCCTTTCTGACCAGCGATGAGGCGTCGTTTGTGACTGGGACAAGTCTCCTCGTTGACGGCGGTCGGACTGCGGTCATGCAGGATCACACCTACCTCGAATACAAAGAGCGTTACTAGCGGTCACTGCGCCCCAACCGACCTACCGCGCGATACCGCCTCCCCTGTTTTCTACAACCCGTTCGACTTCTGCCGGCGTCACGACTGCGAGGTCGCCTTCGATGGTTCGTTTGAGTGCGGCAGTCGCCGCGGCGTAGCAGAGCGCGTCGCCGACGGTGTCGCCGGCGATGTGTCGTGAGAGGTATGCGCCGACGAACGCATCACCGGTGCCAATCGCGTCCACCGTCTCCGTCTCGAACGCCGGTTGGTCGTACACCGTTCCGTCGTTGAGGGCAAGCGCACCCTCGTCACCACGAGTGACGATTACTGTCTCGAAACCGAAGTCGTCTACTAGCCCTCCGGCGAGTGCTCGAGCGTCGCCTTCGCGGTCGAGGACGTGGCGGATGTCGCGCTCGGCCGCGACGAGAATATCGACATCAGAAAAGAATGACTCACACGTTGCCTTCGCTTCAGCCGGCGACCAGAGCTTTCCCCGGTAGTTGAGGTCGAACGCGGTCGTCGTTCCCGCCGACTGTGCGTCAGCGAGTAGTTCGGCCGTCGTCGCTTCGAGCGTCTCCGAGAGTGCGGGAGTGATACCGCTCGTGTAGAACACGTCGGCGTTACGAATCGCATCCCGATCGAGGTCGTCCGACTCGGCGGTGGTGATGGCTGCGTCGGCCCGGTCGTAGATGACCGTTGTCGGTCGGGGTGCTGCTCCCTGCTCGATATAGTATGTTCCTTGGCGTGACGACGTACTCCACGCAACTCGGGGGTCAACACCGTGGGTTTGGATTTCGTTCGTCACGCGGCGGCCGAGCGCCGAGTCCGGGAGCTTTGAGAGCCAGCAGGCGTCGGTGCCGAGTCGTGCCGCCGCAATGGCAACGTTGCTCTCTGCCCCCGCCGTTCGGAAGTCGAGTTCCGTCGCCGTTTCCAACCGTTCGCCCGCAGGTGGACTCAGCCGAAGCATCGTCTCGCCGAAGGTGACGAGGTCGGGTGTCATCGGTACTCCTCGGCGATTGCAACGAACTCGCTGGCTGCGTCGGTCAGCGTACTAAAGTCGCCCGCGGCGATGGCCTCACCGTCGACGATGGAACTGCCGACGCCGAGCGCAACCGCGCCGGCTTCGAAGAACGCTGCCGCGTTGTCGGTCGAGACGCCACCCGTCGGTATCTGCGGGACTTGCGGGAGTGGCCCGTTTATCGCACTTATTTGCTTGGGGCCGACAGCTGACGCAGGGAATAGTTTACAGAAGTCTGCGCCGGCCTCTGTCGCGGTGAGCGCCTCGGTTGGCGTCATCACGCCCGTCGCAATAGGCGTGTCGTACCGGTTGCAGGTCTCGATGACGTCCGTGTTCACCGTTGGGGTGACGACGAACTCGGCACCGGCGAGTTGGACGGCCCGTGCAGTCTCCGGGTCGAGAACCGTCCCGGCACCGATAGCGACATCATCGACGCTGTTGGAGATCTCCCGAATCATGTCGACCGCGCCCGGCGTGTTGGCTGTAATCTCGATCGCGTTGACGCCACCGTCCGCGATTGCGCGGACGACGTCGGGAGCGACAGATGAGTCGATGCCACGTACGATGGCGATGAGTCCAGGATTGACGATTCGCTGGTAAACCGAGGCTTCACTCATGGATACATCTAAGACTCCGGGTGGACCGACATAACTTCTTGTGATGGTGGCACCACTTGGACTCAAGAACGAGTCCAGTCGTACAAATGGTTGATGCTGACCAAGCGTTCAGCCCCTCTGAGAGGCGCAGTTGATTCCTCATCGGAACTGTAACGCTTGGCCGGCGGCGCTTCCGTGAGGAAGCAACATAACGTACTTTTCAGTCACTAGGGAACTAACCCCTTCGACAATACTTGCGACTGTTATACTATGTGCCGGGTTTTTCGAGATCCGGTTCGTACTTCAGTAATCCACGAGGTGTGCCCATTCACGGGAGCGGAATCACTATCACCTAGTTGCTCGACAATGTCTATGATGGCGTATACAGTTACAGCGCTCAGCAGAGATACTGAATCAAACGACCTGTTCCACGTGAGTATAGAGACTACTGTCTTCAGTCCTGAGACAATGGGTGAGATAGATGGTTAACGTGTCTGTCTGCGTCGAGATGGTCTACAATGGGCCGTTTCCTGACCGGATCCGACGGGCCGCTGAAGTGGGCGCTGATGCGGTTGAGTTCTGGGGCTGGCGTGAGAAAGATCTTGACACGGTTACGACTGCGGTTGAAGACGCAGACATTCCACTCGCCGCCTGTACTGCTGGGGGAGTGCTTACTGATCCGGCAGTCGCTGAAGATGCAATTGATACTATCAAGGAATCGATCACCACCGCTAATCGATTAGGCTGTTCGACGCTCATTGTCACGACTGGCCCGGATCAAAGGGGTCTCGACCGGAATACGCAGCGCCAGAACATCATCAACGTCCTCTCGGAAGTTGGGCCAACCGCCGAGTCTGTCGACGTTACACTCGTCGTCGAGCCACTGAATACGGCTGTCGATCATCCCGGCTACTTTCTTACGACAAGCTACGAAGGGTTCGAGATCATCGATGCCGTCAGGTCTCCGAACGTGAAGTTGCTGTACGACCTATATCACCAGCAGATCTCTGAAGGCAACATTATCGCGACGCTCACTAACCACATAAATTCTATCGGGCACTTCCATCTCGCTGACGTACCAGGGCGCCATCAACCGGGGACTGGCGAGCTCAACGTCGAGAACATATTCAACGCGATTGACGATACGGGGTACGACGGATACGTTGGTTGTGAGTTCGTTCCGACGGGCGACCCCGATCAGTCGGTGCGGGACGTGATAGATCTCGCTTGAGCCCTAGCAGTGTGTAGAACAGGTGTATGACGCATGACTGGAAGAGGTTGTATGTTTCCAACACCGGAGGTCATTCAATAGTTATTACCCTTGTCGAACTGGTGACTAAGGTTACCTGGCTGACCGGGGTTTTATCGTGGTGCCACATCTCATATCACAGAAGATGTCAATTGGTGTTTGCTACTTTCCAGAACATTGGCCACGCGAACAGTGGAAATCTGACGCACGGCAGATGGCTGAGGCCGGCATTGAGTACGTTCGTCTGGCTGAGTTCTCGTGGGGGGTCATCGAACCGACACCCGGGAACCTCGACTTCTCGTGGCTTGACGAGGCGGTCGACCTACTGGCAGACCACGGCTTGAAAGTCGTCCTCTGTACACCAACGGCAACGCCACCGAAGTGGCTCGTCGATGATTACCCCGAAATTCTGCAGGCCGACGCCGACGGGACTCCTCGGAACTTCGGCTCGCGGCGACACTACTGTTTCAACTCCTCCCGGTACCGAGCGGAGACGCGGCGTATCGTCTCATCGATGGCGGCCCACTACGCGGACCACCCGGCTGTTGTCGGCTGGCAGACCGACAACGAGTTTGGTTGTCATGAGACGGTCCGGTGTTACTGTGAGGATTGCTCCTCCGCCTTTTCTGAATGGCTCGCGGCGAAGTACGACGACGTTGACGACCTCAACGAACAGTGGGGAACGACGTTTTGGAGTCAACAGTACACTTCTTTCGAAGCCGTCGACCCACCGCGACCGACGCCGGCAGACCACCACCCCTCGCGTCTACTGGACTACTACCGCTTTGCGACCGATAGCGTCGTCGACTACAACCGTCTCCACGCCGATATTATCCGCGAGCATGGCGACTGGTTTGTGACGCACAACTTCATGGGGGATTTCGAGACGCTCGACATGCACAAGGTCAGTACTGATTTGGACTTGGTTTCGTGGGACTCGTATCCGACAGGGTTCGTGCAGGACCGCCGCGCGGGCGATCCATCAATGGACGAACTCCGCGCGGGTGACCCCGACCAAGTCGGCCTGAATCACGACCTCTGTCGGGCGACAAATGATGCTCCCTTTTGGGTGATGGAGCAACAACCTGGCGACGTTAACTGGCCGTCTCACTGCCCACAACCAGGCAACGGTGCGATGCGACTCTGGGCACACCACGCCGTTAGCCACGGAGCTGACGCAGTCCTGTACTTCCGCTGGCGGCGATGTCTAGAGGGACAAGAACAGTACCACGCTGGGCTCCTGAAACAAGACGGGTCGCTGGACCGCGGTTACAGCGATGCGAGAACTGCAGCTGAGGAACTCAGCGCAGTTGATGCTGGCCACATTGACGCCTCTGTTGCGCTCTTCCATGACTATGACAATTGGTGGGCTATCGGTGCACAGCCCCACGCCCCTGAGTTCGATTATTGGGAACACCTCCGATGTTACTATCGTGCACTCAGAGCCCGCGGTGTTCAGGTTGATGTCGTCCATCCGGACACCCCGCTGGAGGACTACGACGCCGTCGTCGCACCTGGGCTTCACCTCGTCGATACCAAACTTGCTGACCGTCTTACTCAATTCGTCGAGCAAGGTGGTCAGTTACTCGTCGGAGCACGATCTGGTGTGAAGACACCGGCCAATCAGTTGCACGAGGAACTTGCACCGGGTCCACTTGCGGACCTCACCGGGTTCGTTGTTGACCAACACGAGAGCTTCCCGGAAGATATCACACTAACCGTGGACGTTGATGGCGATGAGTACGCTGCCACGATCTGGGCGGAGTGGCTTGACCCCGACCCACAGACGACAGTCGTCGCGATGCACACCTCCGGTCCGGGAGCTGGACGTCCGGCAGTTACCCGGACGAACCGTGGCGACGGCTCAGTAACGTACTGTGGTGTCTGGCCGGAATCAGAACTGCTTGACGAACTCGTGACTGACTTGCTATCCCGTGGTCGAATCGAATTCACCTCCCGGCTTCCGGATGGAGTTAGACTCAATGAACGTGATGGTCTGACGTGGATCACGAACTTCACTAGTAGTACGTTCGAAATAGATGTGCCAACGAAAGATATTGTGATCGGAGGACGGACGCTGGGTGCGTATGATGTGGTGGTTGTGTCTACGGTACCACACCAAATCAGCATCTCGAGGGAAGCCTTGTAGGCTGAAAAGTCAAGGCTATACTATTGGAGTGAATGGAGGGAGTGCACCACTTCTATTAACGAACATAGTGTGATTTCACGCAATGACAGTTACTGTCGAATTCTCCATCCAGTCACCCTTCATCCCACCCGTTGAGCTTGTAAAATTGCTCCCGTCTGTCAAGTGAACTGCCTCGGGGTCAACCCCCGAGGCACTCGCCTTGTTTTCTCTGTAGAGGCGGCTTCAGTCGGACGTACAAACGGCAAGGACCATCTGGGATTAAGCCACTCTCACCTTAGAGTTCGAATATAGCGTTCATCTCGGCGGCAGTTAATTCGAAGTTGAAGAGGTTAATATTCTCTTCTTGGTGCTGCTGGTTCACAGCTTTCGGTATGGCAAACACGCTTTCCTGCTGTATCAGCTAGCGGAGCACAGCTTGTGCCGGTGATCTCTCGTACTGTTCTCCAATTCGGACTAGAGTCTGCACCGACAAGTTCACACAACGACTTAAAGATCCTGTTCAGATAGGGTTTGATTTAGATAGCTTCAGGCACTAACGACGTACGAACGATGAAAGCAGCAGTTTATCACGGACCGGGCGATATTCGAATCGAAGAAAAAGACAGCCCCCAGATTGAACAACCGACCGATGCTGTCATCAGAATAACACATACTGCCGTCTGCGGATCGGACCTCTGGTTCTACCGCGGCGCCGAGGAGCACGATGAGGGCTCTCTCGTCGGCCACGAACCGATGGGTATCGTCGAGGAGGTCGGTGAGGAAGTCCGCCACGTCCAGCCGGGCGATCGGGTTTTCGCTCCGTTTTCAATCAGCTGCGGAGAGTGTGAGTTCTGTCGCAAGGGGCTCCACTCTGCCTGTGTAAACGCGGAGTTCTTAGGCCCACACGGCACGACAGGCGCACAGGCCGAGAAACTGCGTGTCCCGTTCGCCAACGGTACACTCGTTCGCGTCCCCGATCGGTATGCCGACGACGAAGACGTTCTCGAATCGCTTCTCCCGCTCACGGACGTGATGGCAACGGGACACCATGCCGCCGTTAGTGCGAATGTGGAAGCGGGTGACACAGCCATCGTCGTCGGTGACGGTGCAGTCGGCCTCTGTGGCGTTCTTGCGGCGAGACGACTCGGCGCCGAGCGTATCATCGCAATGGGTCATCACGAAGACCGTCTCCAACTCGCTCGAGAGTTCGGTGCGACCGAAACCGTCGCCGCTCGTGGACAAGATGCGATCGAGGAAGCGCAGGAGCTCACTTACGGTGGCGCGAACCACGTCCTCGAATGCGTCGGTGCCGCATCATCGCTTGAGACCGCTGCGCAAGTGGTCCGTCCTGGTGGGAACATCGGTTACGTCGGTGTCCCACACCTTGACAACGCCGACTTCGTTGAGCAGTTGTTCTTCAAGAACGCTTCGTTTACTGGGGGGCCGGCGAACGTTCGGAACTACGCTGAGGAACTCATGGAGGATGTTCTCCAGGGGACGCTTGATCCGTCACCCATCTTCACAAAGACGGTCGGACTCGACAATGTTTCAGAGGGCTACGAGGCGATGGACGAGCGCGAGGCAGTCAAGGTTATGGTCAAGATCGACGAATAGAGCGCCACACACCCGCTAACTCACAGAGTATGTACGACTGGGTGTGAGATAGTTATTCCAACGCCACTACGACTGAGACCGAATCCGAGTATGCTTCCATCAATTTCGAGGAGCTGTCAACGATGAATCGATGGCCAGAAGACGAACTAAGCGAGATTACCGAGTCCGATGATTTGCATATTGCACCGTTCCGTGAGGACGGTGAAACCTACGGCACACCAACACGGATCTGGAGCGTCGCTGTAGAGGGCGAACTCTACGTGCGCGCCTACAATGGTCAGGATTCGAGTTGGTACCAGGCTGCCGTTCGGGAAACCGCCGGGCAGATCGAGACGGCCGGGATGACGAAGGAAGTCTCGTTCGAGTCTGTAGAGGACGAGGTGTTGAAAGACCACATTGACGAAGCGTACCGCGCGAAGTACGAAGGCAGCCCGTACCTTGACTCGATGATCAGCGAACGTGCCCGGTCCGCGACGGTCCGGGTCCGACCGAGAGGTATCTTCGATCGGTTGAGAGCCGGTGAGCCGGTCCCACTGGACGACCCGGAGTATGCGAAGGTCTCCGAGGAAGTCAATCGAACGATACGCTTGACGAAGAAGCTGAATGCAGCGACAGACGTCGACGAGATACGGCACTACGTCGGGGAGATAATCGGCGAAGAAGTCGACGAGAGCACCACGATTTTTCCGCCGTTTCACATCAACGTTGGAAAACATACCAGCTTAGGACGCAATGTGTTCATCAATCACGCCTGCTCGTTCCTTGACCTGGGGGGTATCACCATCGAGGATGAAGTCATGATTAGTGCGAGGGTGAATATCACGTCCGAAAGTCATCCTGTGGACCCGGATCATCGAAAGACGATGGTGCCAGGGGAGGTAGTTGTCGAACGCAATGCGTGGATCGGTGCCGGTGCGACGATATTGCCCGACGTAAGGATCGGTGAAAATTCGGTCGTAGCCGCCGGTGCCGTAGTGACGAACGACGTGCCTGCCAACACCGTCGTCGCGGGGGTGCCGGCAGAAGCAGTCAGAGAACTGTAATGTATGTCCTGATGGCACCGTCTAGTTAAGGAACGAACAGGTCGAAGAGTGAGTGATCTATGCTACTCTCAGACCTGCTCAAGGAGAGTTTGGACACCGCTACNGGCACCGTCTAGTTAAGGAACGAACAGGTCGAAGAGTGAGTGATCTATGCTACTCTCAGACCTGCTCAAGGAGAGTTTGGACACCGCTACGCTTGAATGTTGGCAGCGTGAGCGGACGGCGACGCCCGTAAGGGCGTTCGCCGTCCGACTCCATGCTGCCGGTCTTTCACTCAGAGAGACAGAAGCAATTCTTCGGCTACTCGGCGTAGAGCGCTCGTTTCAAGCAGTTTTTCAGTGGGTACATCGGCTGGCTGACAGCGTCTCAGACCCGCCGAAGGCGACCCCGAGGCGGGTCGCGGTCGACGAGACCGCTGTCAAAATCAACGGCAAGTGGTCTTGGTTGTACGCTGCAATAGACCTTGACACAAAAGTGATTCTTGACGCCGCGCTGTTCAAGCGTCATGGAACTGATCCGGCGGCTGCGTTTCTCCACGGAGTCTGTGAGAAACACGACTGTTCAGAGACGGTGTTTCTGGCCGATGCCTTCGGGTACCGGACTGCATTCTCTCGATTAGGATTGAACGGTCGGATTGACTACACAGACCGAAACCTGATTGAAAAGTGGTTTCACACATTCAAAATGAGAGTTGACCGTTTCCACAATTCATGGGTGGGCAG